>NZ_JBUZNO010000027.1:0-5193 GCF_055326245.1 Tessaracoccus luoxuelianae | reverse complement strand
CCTCGATCCACCGACCGATGAGAGCCTGTGTGCTGCGTGACGGGTTTTCGACTGTGCCCGTGCGGTTCTGGCTGGTGGTGCCGGGTTTCTGGTGTGAGGGTGTGAAGGGGCATCGGACCTTGCTGTCCGTGGTGTCCAGGGTTCCTTGGGGTTGCGCAGGGGTGGCTGCTGGGGTGGTCAGGCCGTTGCTGGGGCGGGTGGGTCGTTGACCCGGTTGAACAGGTCAGTCCAGGCGGCTTCCCAGGGCCAGGCTGTTGGTAGATGCAGCACGAGCCGGCGGGCTGAGGATGCGATCCTGGCTGGGACGGTGATCAGTGTGCGGCGGATGGTGGCGGTGGTGGCCTTTGCCAGTCCAGTCCCGGTCAGGGTGGCTGCGGCGCGTGTGAGGTTGAAGGCCATGACGGCCAGCACCAGCCAGGCGGCGTTGGCCGTGAACACCCCCGAGGGTAGGTGAGCCAGGGCGGAGGCTTTCAGGTCGGCGTTGACCTGCTCGATCACCGCGTGGCCGCGGTGGGTTGTGTCCGCCGTGATGGTGTTGAACACCGTCGGGTCGGTGGTGGTGAAGAAGGCGTGGAACCGCCACGTGTCGAAGAGTCCGTCCTGCCCGGCGGCGGCCTTGGTGGCGGCGTTGAAGTCCGGGATCCGGCGCACCACCAACCGTCCAGGGATCTGCTCAGCCTTCTTCTGCGAGGAGAACGCGGTGAAGGCGACCTCGGCGACTTCTGCGGTCGAGATCCACTGTTGGGTGTCGGGGTTGAAGATGGCGTCGGTGTACTTGATCGTGGTCCAGGCCTGCTCATCAATGGTCGCGATGGCGGTTTTGATGGTGGGGCTCATCTTGACGGTCACTGACACGTTGGCCCCGCCGCGAATGGCGGCCCAGAGCGAGGGCCGACCCCAGTAGGCCGAGTCCATCCGCACCAGCACCGGCGTTCCCGCTGGCAGGAGACGGCGGGCCTGTTTCACCGCGTCGGCGATCAACCGGTTCGCCCCGCGCGGGGACCCGCAGGCCCCTTTGCGTAGCCGCTGGGCCACGATGATCGGGGCCGTGGTCGCGGTGGCCAAGGTGGCGATCAGGGCGTTGAGCCCACGCACCCGGGAGTAGCCGAACCCTGCGCCCTGTTTCTGGTGGCCGTGGACCTCGATGATGGTGTCATCAACATCCAGCAACGCGACCCCGGGAGTCCTGGAAGCCTGCTGCGGGTTGCCCAGCAGCCAGGTCAGCCCGGTCAGTGCGGCCAGGAACCGGGACGCGACGGCGTCGAGTTGGCGGACATGCCCGAAGGTGAACTTCCGCAGGAACGACCCCAACGTGGAGGGGGCATAGATGCTGGAGAAGAGCTTCTTCATGCCGCCGTGGCGCAGCAGGGCCATGTCATCGATGGAGTCTGCTCCGGCAACCATCCCGGCCACCAACGATGTGACCTTCGCGCCGGCGTTGGCGCCCTTGTCGGTGGGGACACTCAAGTGCGCATCGCCCAGGTCCTGCAGCCCCGCAGCTTGGGCCAGTCTCATCGTCGGGACCAGCCCAGCGGCCGACACAAGATTCGGGTCATCGAAGCTGACAGAAACAGCGTGAGGAGTATGAGAGAGTTGCATCTGACGGATGCTCTTCCTACTTGGTGATTTTTGACTCTAGACAAGTCCCAATATCCCAGTAGCAAGGGCATTCGTTCGTCACGGCACGCTCAACCCACCCAACCCATCGGTGGATCGAGGCTGAGTTAGGCTCGCCACTCTCGTGGTTCACCAAGGACGTCCGTATGGCGTCGGGGAGGAATAGCCGGGGTTGTGTCAGTGTCGGCGGGGCCACGACCTACGAAGAGTTCGGGAGCCATGAGCAACTCGCGCTCATGCCGCTGCTCGGAAGATCCCGTTGTATTGGGTGGGCACTCCGCTCGGCGCTACCCCTTCGGAGAGACAAGCCGACGTTGATTAGCTTGGTTCTGACGCCGTACGCACCATGCTTACTATCAGAATCGCAGCTGAAGCCGCGGACCCTGCCTTCAACCGATTGGGCTGGCGGTCGTGCTTGACTCCATGCGCCAGGTCGAAGGCATGCGCCACGAGCTTCTTGAGGTCCGCGTTGGCGTTGCCGCCCGCTCGGTCATCCAAGTAGCTCATGAGGCGGTTCTTCGTGCGGTCCCGCGGAACCTTATCGCCGCCCACGACATCGCTCAGCACCTCAAGGACGCGCACTGCGTGGTTGCCCACGCTGCTGTAGTCCTGAACTGAGTTGGCTCGCCGCCACGCTGCTCGCAACGACTCGATCTCCACCTCCACAGCGGGCCACCCCGTGGACTCCAGCTCGCGAGCGAGCAGATCGCGCTCGTAGGCTAGTAGTTGTTCATGGGCTGGCCGAAGCATCTCCCACACCGTGTAGGCGCGCCGACGACTACCACTCACATAGTTGCGTCCCCGATAGTGGTGTAACGCGGTTCGTGTGATCGTTTCCCGGCATGTCGCTGGGACGTGAGCACGGCCACCGCGTGATTCTTCGAGTGAACCTTCCACAGCACCTCGAAAGGAACCATCACGATGACCGCTCCTCACATTGTCGATCCTGCGCGCCTGTTGGGCCAAGCCCTGGGTGACGCGTCACCTGACCTGATGCGTCATCTCCTCGCGACGGTGATCAACGCCCTGCTGTCGGCCGAGGCCGACGCGGTGTGCGGCGCCGAGTGGGGCCAGCAGTCCCCGGACCGGGTGACTCAACGCAACGGGTACCGGCACCGCGAGCTCGACACCCGGGTCGGCACCGTTGACGTGGCGATCCCGAAGCTGCGTTCGGGCAGCTACTTCCCCGACTGGCTCCTCGAGCGCCGCAAGCGGGCCGAGGCCGCGCTGATCAGCGTGGTCGCGACCTGCTACCTGCTCGGGGTCTCGACCCGCCGGGTCGACAAGCTGGTCCAGACTCTGGGGATCACGAGCCTGTCGAAGTCGCAGGTCTCCCGGATGGCCGCCGACCTCGACACCCAGGTCACCGCCTTCCGGACCCGCCCCTTGGGCGAGGCGGGGCCGTTCACGTTCGTGGCCGCGGACGCGTTGACGATGAAGGTCCGCGAGGACGGCCGCGTTGTCAACGCCGCGGTGCTCGTGGCCACCGGCGTCAACGCCGACGGACACCGCGAGGTCCTCGGGATCAAGGTCGCCACCAGCGAGACGAAGCAGGCGTGGAACACGTTCTTCGCTGACCTGGTCGCCCGCGGTCTCCACGGGGTGATGCTGGTCACCTCGGACGCGCACGCCGGGCTGGTCGACGCGATCGCCGCGAACCTGCCCGGCGCCGCTTGGCAGCGGTGTCGCACGCACTACGCGGCGAACCTGATGGACGTGTGTCCCAAGAGCGCCTGGGGGGCCGTGAAGGCCCTGCTGCACTCGGTCTACGACCAGCCCGACGCCAAAGCCGTCCACGCCCAGTACGACAAGATGCTCGACACCCTCACCGGGAAACTGCCCGCTGTCGCAGCGCACCTCGACACCGCCCGCGCCGATGTGCTCGCCTTCACCAGCTTCCCCAAGGAAGTGTGGCGCCAGATCTGGTCCAACAACCCCAACGAACGCCTCAACCGCGAGATCCGCCGCCGCACCGACGTCGTCGGGATCTTCCCCGACCGCGACAGCATCACCCGCCTCGTCGGCGCTGTCCTGGCCGAACAACACGACGAATGGGCCGAAGGCCGCCGCTACCTCGCCCTCGACGTCCTCACCCGAGCCCGCACCAAACCCGCCACCGACACCGCCTCCACAGCCCTGCCCGAACTGGAGCCCGCAGCATGACCGACCTCTGCGACATCTACGGTCCCGGCCACTCCCAGGCCGACTACCAACGCGCCCTCGCCGCCGGCCACGAAACCGGCTGGTGGAACGAACACGGTCTCCCCGCCCCCTGGCCCGAAGACTTCCTCGACCCCAACAGCGGCTGGCGGGAAGGCGCCAGTCCAACCACCCCCGAACCCGGCCAACCACCCTTCTGACCACCCGACCCGAAGAATCAGCGGTTACACCACGTCAAGGGACTTGACCACTCACATCCAGGTCCGAAGTGAGATCCGCTGCGATGCCTAGACGATGGCAAATCACCTGCAACGTGCGCAGTGCGTCTTCGGTGATGTAGCGGCCTTCCTCGGTGCCGCCGTCGCACCATGCCTCTACCCAGTCCCCAATGGCATCGAGCAGAGTTAGTGCAGCGTCCAGATCCCGTTGATCTGTCAGCTGAGCCCGCCTCGCTTGCTCAAGACGCTCGCGCTTGAACCTCCCCGTTGAGTGACCCTCTTCGTCAAGTACGAACCATGGCTCAGTGGTCATGGACACTGATCGTAGGCCCGCGCCAGAGCTGGGCGCATAGGCCAAGGGATTACTTCGCGCAGGCGAGGGGAGACTGGCTTGCCAGTGCGCGCTCATGCCGCACTGAGCGTGGCCGCACGCTACTGTCGCGTTGGCAGATGCGGGGGCACCTACCATCAGAGCCACGGGTTGTTCGAAGGTGCAGGCGCTACGGCGAACTGCCCCTCATCGAGGTCGATGGTTGGGGAACCGGCAACCACCAGGCAGGCCCGCTCCCACGGACGTTGCTCGGCAAGAAACCGCACTTCATGTGCCATCCACTCGTGCCAGAACGCGATCGTCTGCTCGCGATCACCGTTCACACCCTCGGCCATGTCGCGAGCGATCCCCCGCCGCTCGGCCTCCTGAAAGTCCGACTGCACCCAGATCGAGGCATCAACGAAGTGCTCGAACTCGCGTTGGCTTGCGCCGACGCCCTCGATGACGACCAAGTCCGCCTCCGCGGCAACCTCGATCACGCCTTCGCGTCCATGCAGCCCCCACGCCGGCGGCTGAAACCGCACACCCTCCCCACGGTGCAGTGTCACCAGGATCTCGTCGCGCAGCAGATGCCCCCAGGCGAAGAACGGCTCATGCCAGGCCAGGTCATCCGTGTGGACGACCGCAGAACGGGCGACGGCCCGCTTCAGCTCAGCAGCCAGCGTCGACTTACCTGAGGCTCCCCTGCCGTCCACGGCAACGATCTGCGGCCGACCCAGCGGCTGCCCGGCCACCTGTAAAACGTGATTGACCAGCTCGGCAGTGTCGAGGGCCCGCCAAGGCCCCGCAGCGGGTTCACCCTCGAGCAAGGTCATGGTCATGACCCCATTCTGCTGCCGACAGCAGCCATGCTCGCTCATGCCGCGC
>NZ_JBUZNO010000026.1:0-5454 GCF_055326245.1 Tessaracoccus luoxuelianae | reverse complement strand
AACTCCAGCTCAGGTGGAATCGTCTGGTGCCCGGTTCACGCGTCGTGCGGCGGTTCAGCAGGCGGGGCGAGCTGGATCGGCCGGGTCGAACGGGCCGGTCGGCGGGTCGGAGGCGGCTGTCAGGCCCGCCGGGGCGCCGGATTGATGGCGTCCCCGGACCAGCTCATGTTGTCGTCCACACCAACCTCGAACGCCTCAAGAGCGGGATCGGCGAGAACGACGTCCGCGACCGCGCGCTCGCAGCCGAGCAGCGTGAAGCCGAAGTCGATCTCGGTGGCCAGACACCAGACGTGGTCGTCCGGCCATACGAGGTTCGCCGACTGCCCGAAGCTCTCGTCCTCGACCCACGTCTCGTGCGCGGCCAGGGGCGCCCGGAACAGGTGGTAGCGCCGGTGCGGCAGGGCCAACACCGGCTCGGCACCCCCCGGGACCCGGCTCGGCACCGGGACCTCGTAGGTCATCAGATCGGGGTGGTGCGCCTCGACCGCGCCGCCTCCCCAGAACCCGTAGCCCTCCCACACCGCGTAGGTCACGTCCCCAGACGCCTGCAGGTGCGCGACCAGCGCGTCGTGGTCGGGGCGCGGGAGATGGCCATCCGGCGGCCACAGGTTCGGGTGGCGCAGGGTGTCGAACATGTGGCTCCACTGCGCCAGGGGATGCAGGACGCGTCCATTGGACGCCGCGATCTCCCGCCAGCGGCGTCCGTCCGGCAGGGGGTGCAGGACCCGCACATACGCCGCGAAGCCCGTCGGCACCATGGCACCCACCGGAACCCCAGCCGGTCCCCACGGCAGCAGCCGGGGCGCGAGCCAAGCCGACAGGGCGGCGTCCGTCGTGTGGCGAGGCAGGGCCATACCGCAAGGGTAAGGCCGTAGCGCCCCACTCCTGATGTGCGGGAACGGGGCCACCCGCTCGTTGCGGACAGCGTTCAACACGAAGGCATACCGCGCTGCGGCAAGCGGAGCCGACACACGACCCTCGCGCAACCCGCGGCACGTCCGGATGTTCGGTGAGTGGCTACTCGTAGTGGGTCCACATCCTCAGGATGTGGACAACGTGGCGATCAGGGAGCACCTCATAGACAAGTCGGTGCTGGATGTTGATGCGCCGTGAGTAGCAGCCAGCGAGGTCGCCGACCAACTTCTCGTACTTGGGTGGCGTGGTGAACGGGTCCTGGGCCAGAACCTCCAGCAGGTGCTGCGCCTTCGTCTTCAGCCCTGAGGAGGCCAGCTTCTGGGCGTCCTTCTGGGCTTGGCGTGAGTACACCAGAGTCCAGGGACTCACCAGTCAAGCTCGGTCGAGCCCGCGTCGACACCCTCCGCGCGGGAGCGCCGGATGGAATCGGCCAACCCCGGTACCGACTCAAGGAACAGCGTCTCCTGGATGGCGAGCCAGTCCTCCTCGCCGATGAGCACGGCGTTGCCACGCTGGCCGGTGATGGTCAGCGGCTCGGACTCCTCGTTGACCTGGTCGATCAACCGGTACAGGTTCGCGCGGGCAGACGTTGCGCTCACAGCAGTCATAGGTACAACCTCCACCAAGCAGCGTACGTTATGACGTACGTTCCTGCAAGTATGGACGGAAGAGTCGAGGTCACGCGGCAGGGGCACCGATGCGATTCGGTCTGGCCATACACCTGCCAGATCGGACTCGACCGTCCCAGGAGCGGCATGTCAGTGCGTCGCTCGGCTGTGGCCATGCACGCCGCTAGAGTCATCCTGTGCCCGAGAAGCCGCGCCGAAGGCAGCATCTTGTCTCGAAGGGGTATCAGCGCAACTTCGCAGCGGACAACACGTGGGTCAGCGTCCTGGACGTGCAGACCGGGCAGACGGTCTACGCAAAGCGCGCGATCGGCGCCAACTGGCGCATTGATGACTTCATTTCGGTGATCTTCCCCGACGGCACTGTGGACGACGCCTTGGAGCGGGAGTTTGGCGAGCGTGAGCGGGTGTTTCTGAGGGTAGTCCGTGAGATTCGGCTCAACCGCTCTGTCGACCAAGAGCAAAAGGCCGCCTTGGATGAGTTGGCCGCCGTCCATTTGGCCCGGAACTCGGCCTTCAAGGTGGCGCACCAGAAGGTAGTGCGCGGAACGCTCGAACAGAAGTGGCCGAAGCTTGCCCAAGACGACCGCCTGAGGACGAGGTTCGCTCGACAGTGGGGACGTTCCCCGGAACCAGGGGAACTCGAAGCGTTAGTCGCGTCGGCCGGCAACGCCCTCGTGTCAAGCCCGGACTTCTTCACATCGGGAGTCCAGCGCGTCGCCAGCGGCTTCCGGCCACTGCTCGCCAAGTGGCGGGTCCAGTTGGTGGGCTGTGCCGATGACCTGCCCGGCTTCATACTCTCTGATAATCCAGTCGTACATGGCAAGCGGAGCGAGGGTTTGTTCGGCCTCCTGCAGGCTGGGGCGGTCGGAGACGCGGACATGATCGTTGTGCCGATCAGCCGCCGCCTCGTGGCGTTCTACTCCGGGCGGAAGCTGCCTGACATCTTGATTCGGACCAAGAACTCACTTCAGTGGGTGAATGCCATCCTGATGCAAGTCGCCCAGCGGGAGGTGCTGTGCCATCCGGACGATGCGCAACATACTTCGCGCCTCATACGGAACCTCGATCGCTACCCGGCGGCCAGGTTCGACACCATCAACATTCACTGAGTGGAGCACATTGTGAGGCCGCCGCTTTGAGTTCGTCTTCTTGCCGGTAGGACTGCCCCAACGTTCTGAACTGCGCAGGATGGCCTCCCTGAGCGGGCACCTGCACCTCGACAGGTCCAGCGCGCCGGCAGCCAATTGAGGGCGGTCGTGCTCGGGACACCGAAGCCGAAGGCTACCCTCGCACACCGCGGCATTTGCGGATGTTGTCAGGCGACGGGGTCGAGCCTGCGGACGGTGGGTATTCCGGCGGCACGCTCGGCCGCGAGGTCATAAGCCGACTGCAGGGCCAGCCAAACGCGGGCGGTACCAACGCCTGCTCCCTCCAGTCGAACAGCAAGGTTGGGGCTCACGCGGGCATGGCCGTGCAGGACTCGGCTCAACGTCACCCGGGAGATCCCGAGCCTGGACGCGGCCTCCCCGACACTCAGCCCGAGGTCGGCCAGCACGTCCTCGCGAAGGATCTCGCCGGGATGGACCGGGGTCCTCATCACCATGTTGTCCACCTCCTGGTCAGTGGTAGTCCTGATAGTCGACGAGTTCGACGTCGCTCTCAACGAAGCGGAACGTCACTCGCCAGTTGCCGTTCACCCAGATCGACCAGTGCCCGGCCAGGTCCCCTTTGAGGGGGTGGGTCCGAAACGACGGGATCGCGAGGTCGTCGGGGGTCTGTGCCACGTCCAGCAGCGACAAGATGCGAAGCAACTTGGGGATGTGAGTCGCTTGAACACCCTTCTTCGAACCGTCGCGATACAGCCGCTCCAGACCCTTGTGCCGGAAGCTGACGATCACAAAAACCATCGTATCGCGTAGCGCTACACGATACAAGCCCCGCCCACGCCCTCAACGACCACCAGCGGCAGATGCGGATGGATCATCCTTTGGCCGTAGGGACCTCGACCGGGGTCAGGATGAGCCCTTCGTGGGTCACCGTGGATCCGAGGACCGCGTCGGAACGGTCCAGGAAAGTGACGTCAACGTTCCCCAACCGCGTGAATCTCACCGTGTCCCCGAGCGGATCTGATACGTACTCAAAAAGGCCGCCGAGATCGATCAGCGCGCGAAGGATGGCACGGTCGTAGCGGTAACGGTGCAAGACGGCGCGCGGGTGCGGTCGCGGGTACCCGGGACGCGCACCGACCCCCTCCTGGCGGGCGGGAACCAGCCATGCAAGCTCGAGTGTCAACGGGTGACTAACGTCACTGTCGTGAAAGAGCAACTCGATGGTCGTGGCCCTGGGCCGGAGCGATTGCATCCATGCCACTTGGCCCGCCCGGTCCAGGCCGGGGATCGCAAGGAAGTCAGCGTTCGTGCTCACCAGCCCTCCTCCATCCAGACCACCAGCCTCGCCTGAGCGTAGGGGCATCTAGCCATCGGAACGCGGCAGATCAGTGCGTGTGTGCGTTGTTGAGGTCGCCTTCTAGCCACCACCGCCTAGCCACCGAGCGACAACCGGGATCGCGCCAGAATCAGTGCGGCCGCAGTGTCGGTCATGTCCACAAGGGCCCGATGTCCGTCCCTCACCTCGTCCCACGGGACGTATTCGCGGCCCGTCACCTCGTCCCACGAAGGGACAACCTGGCCCGGCAGATCAGGATGTCGCGCTTCCACACGGCGACGGTGCTCCGCGACGTCGGGTATCACGCATTCAAGCACGACGAGCGTGGACGAGGTCCGTGCGGCAAGCTCGCGCCAGAGTCGGCGCGTCTCAGGCAGCGGGTCGACGAGGTCGACCACCACCTGGATACCCAGTGCCAGATTGGACGCCGCCACTTCCTGCACCACCTGGTAGCCGAGCGGACCGACATCGATGCCTGCCAGCGTCAGCGGTGTCTCAATGGCATCAACGCGAAGATAGGCGGCGGGGAGTTGCGCCGCAAGCGCGGAGGCAAGGGTCGTCTTGCCGCTCCCCGGCAAACCACACACGACGATGACACGAGTCATGCGGCGAGCCTACGACACGTTCATTGCCCGCCGGAAGGCGACTAACGGGCCGGCCCGCTGAACGAACCCAGCGCGGCATGAGCGAGCATGGCTGCTGTCGGCAGCAGAATGGGGTCATGACCATGACCTTGCTCGAGGGTGAACCCGCTGCGGGGCCTTGGCGGGCCCTCGACACTGCCGAGCTGGTCAATCACGTTTTACAGGTGGCCGGGCAGCCGCTGGGTCGGCCGCAGATCGTTGCCGTGGACGGCAGGGGAGCCTCAGGTAAGTCGACGCTGGCTGCTGAGCTGAAGCGGGCCGTCGCCCGTTCTGCGGTCGTCCACACGGATGACCTGGCCTGGCATGAGCCGTTCTTCGCCTGGGGGCATCTGCTGCGCGACGAGATCCTGGTGACACTGCACCGTGGGGAGGGTGTGCGGTTTCAGCCGCCGGCGTGGGGGCTGCATGGACGCGAAGGCGTGATCGAGGTTGCCGCGGAGGCGGACTTGGTCGTCATCGAGGGCGTCGGCGCAAGCCAACGCGAGTTCGAGCACTTCGTTGATGCCTCGATCTGGGTGCAGTCGGACTTTCAGGAGGCCGAGCGGCGGGGGATCGCTCGCGACATGGCCGAGGGTGTGAACGGTGATCGCGAGCAGACGATCGCGTTCTGGCACGAGTGGATGGCACATGAAGTGCGGTTTCTTGCCGAGCAACGTCCGTGGGAGCGGGCCTGCCTGGTGGTTGCCGGTTCCCCAACCATCGACCTCGATGAGGGGCAGTTCGCCGTAGCGCCTGCACCTTCGAACAACCCGTGGCTCTGATGGTAGGTGCCCCCGCATCTGCCAACGCGACAGTAGCGTGCGGCCACGCTCAGTGCGGCA
>NZ_JBUZNO010000025.1:0-6735 GCF_055326245.1 Tessaracoccus luoxuelianae | reverse complement strand
TCAGCAGCAGCCAGCACACCATCGAGCACCTCACCGGCCGGCTCCCCGAACTCCACGCCGCCGCCGCACTCACGATCCCGACAGCGGGTGACGCGTTCCAGATCACCCTCAACGGTCAGCGCTACACCAAACGCGGCGACGCCGCCGACGAGCTGCACGCCATGTTCGCCCTGCTGAATCTCCGACCCGACCAGCACCTCGACCTCGGCCCTGTCGCCGAGCTCGGCGGCCACCTGATCCAGATGACCGCACTCGGTAACGGCAACATCGCCTTCACCCTCACCGCCGCCGGCGACACCCCCGCCGTGTCGATCCCGTGTGCGGACCTCGGTAACCCGCAGAAAGGCACCCTCACCAAACTGGAGAATCTGATCAGCCGAGCCCTGCCCGCCCTCATCGCCGGCCACGAAGAATCCCTAGCCGAACACCACACCCGCCACGCGCACGCCACCGCCCTCCACGGGCAACCCTTCCCCCACCAGGACGACCTCGACACCGCCCGACAGCGCTACACCGCCATCAACGAACAACTCACCCACCAAACCCCCCTCACCAGCCCCGACGACGCCGTCGACGCCGTCGACCGTGATCAGGAACGGTTCGACACCTGGGCACACGCCACCAACCCCGCCCTCCTCACCGACCCCGACCGCGACACCACCCGCAGCCACCTGACCCGGCTGGCTCACCTCGGCGCCGACCTCGATCACCTCTCCACACGCCTCAAAGGTCTCCACCCCGAGGCCATCCACCGCGCCCTCGAAACCAACCTCCGACAACGAACCACACCCCCCACAGGCAGCAGCACGCCGAGCAACAGCAGTTCCCAGCATCCGATGGGTCGCACCCTGTCGACGGCGCCCCGGCACACGCCACCCAGATAGAGGCCAAGCGGGACCTCGGCCTTCGGGGAGATCCCGGGTCACTCGACCCAGGAGGGGTCAGGTGCGGCGTTTGGGCACCGGGCCCAGCGCCTCGGCGCGGATGGCCCGCTCCTGGTAGACGTGCAGCTCCTCGCGTGCCTGGGTGATCTCGGCCTGTCGTTGGTGGAGTTGGGCGTCGAAGGCCGCCTGCAGGTCCGCCACCCGCTGGTCAGCATGGACACGTTCGCGTTGCGTCTCTGCGCGGGCCGCGTCACGCTCGGCCGTGAGGACCGCGGCAGCCCCCTGGAGCTCCCCGACCTTCACGCGTAGGGCTTCGGTCTCGGCAACGGCCGTCTCGGCGCGGGACTGGGCCGCGGCAAGAGCGTGCTGCGTCTCCTCGCCGCGGGCCTGGGCCTCGTCGCGCTGCGTGATCGCGTCGGCGAGCTCGGACCTGGCGATCGCCAAGTCGTCGCGCAGCTGCGTCTGCACCTCATCGGCGTGGGCCTGCGCCTCGGCCATGACCTGCTGCACGGCGGCGAGCTCCGCGGCGAGCGATTCCCGGGCCAGAGTCGAGTCATGCAGGTCTTGGCGGGCCTGGGCCAGGGCCGCTGTCAGCTCCTCGACGGCCGCCGTGGCCTCCGTGGCCGCGGCGTCCGCCTCAGCCTTCTCGGCCTCCGCTCGACGCTGACCCTGCTCGGCCCGGGTCGCGCGCGCGTTGGCTGTGGCCACCTGCTCGGCCGCCTCACTCGACACCGCCTCGAGCTGCGCCTCCACCGCTTCCGGGTCACCGACGGTACGCAGCTCCTCCACCAGAACAGTGAGCTGCTGACCGAGATGCTCGATCATCCCAGTGACCTGACCGCTGATCATGCTCGCCCGCTGCCGCGCCGCATCCACCGGAAACGCCTCCACCGGGCGAGGCCCCTCGGCCAGCTTCTGCCGAGCCCGCCACGCAGCCGCCCGAGTGTGCTGCCGATCATCGCAATACTCCGACGGACGCCCCACACCCTCCGAAGACGACACCGCCGGCCGCTCACACCCCGGGAACCGACACACCCGCTGCACAGTCTCAATCGTCATAACGTCACCATACCATAACGCTACGTAACGCAACGTAACGAAAGAAGATGACGAAAACGAAACGAACCTTGGTCGGCGTTGGCGCCGCAGCGACCCTCGGCGCGCACTTTGCTTTAGCGCCTAAAGTGTGTGGTGTGAGTGTTGTTGCGTTCGGTGCCACCGGTGGCACGGGTCGCAGGGTGTTGACCAGGCTGGTGGCTGCCGGTCACCAGGTGCGGGTGTCGGTGCGGGACCCTGCCAGACTCCCATCGGTCGACGGGGGTTGTGGTGGTGGTCGGTGACGTCCTCGATCCGGCTGCGATGGGGGAGACGGTCGCCGGGTCGCAGGCCGTGATCAGTGTGGTCGGGCAGGTGAAGGGTTCCCCGCCCACGTTGCAGACCGACGGGACCAGGCTGATCGTCGAGGCGATGCACCGCCATGGCGTGGCGCGGCTGATCACCTTGTCCGGTGGCGGGCTCCGCGCCGAGCAGGACGGCCCCCAACTTGCCGATCGGATCATCCGTGGGCTGCTGCGCCTGTTGGCCGGGCATGTGCTGGCCGATGCCGAGGGCCACCTGAGAGTGCTGCAGGGCTCCGGGTTGGACTGGACGGTGGTGCGGGGACCGCGCCTGACCGACGACCCCGGCCTGGGCCGGTACCGGGTCGGGTGGGTCGGGGTGGATGCCAGCACCAAGATCTCGCGGGATGACCTGGCCGACTTCATCGTCACCCAACTCGACGATCAGCGGTTCATCCGGCGGATGCCGTTCGTGAGCCACTGATGAGCGGCCGGGACACGCTGATCGGTGGCGCGATCGAGGCGATCGTGATGTGGAACAGGGTCATGGACTCGCATCGGATGATCCCCTTCGGGGAACTGAACCTGAGCCGGGCCCAGCTGGAAGTGCTATTCCACATCGCCCACAGCCCGTCCCCGGCCACCCCCGGAGCGATCGCCGACCGGCTCGGGGTCACCGCAGGGGCCGTCACCCAGCTCGTCGCCGGGCTCAGCGTCCTGGGCCTGGTCCGGCAGGACCGCGACACCGTCGACGGCCGGCGTCGGCTGCTGGTCCTTGAACCCACCGCCCAGACACACGTCGAAGGGTTCGAGCAGGCGATCATCGCCGACTTGTCCCCGCGCTTCGACGCCCTCAGCGATGAAGAGCTCGCGACCCTGACCGGGCTGCTGGCCCGCACCACCGAGGCCACCCGATGAGCACAGTGTTCGTCACCGGCGCCACCGGCACCGTCGGAGCCGCCGTCGCCGCGCAGCTGGCCGCCAGGGGAGAGCGGGTGATCGCCGGGGTCCGCTCCGGCCACGCCGCCCGCCGTCTCCCCGACGGCGTGGACGCGCGACTCTTCGAATTCGCCTCCACACCCGAGCAACTGCGGCGCGTCATGGGCGGCGCGGACCGGCTGTTCCTGATGCGGCCCCCGCAGATCGCCGACGTGACCCGGTTCCTGATCCCGGTCATCGACGCCGCGCAGGATCTGGGGATGAGGCAGGTGGTGTTCCTGTCCCTGCAAGGGGTCCAGTTCAACCGCAACACCCCCCACCACCAGGTCGAGGCCTACCTGAAAGCCACCCAGGCGCCGTACACGATGCTGCGGCCCAACTTCTTCATGCAGAACCTGTCGAGCACCTACGCCGACGACATCGCCCGCCACGGCGAGATCCGGGTCCCGGCCGGCAGATCCCGCACCGCGTTCATCGACGCCCGCGACATCGGCGCGGTCACCGCGACAGTGCTCACCGAACCCGGCCACGACCGCAAGGCCTACACACTGTCCGGGGAACAGTCCCTCAGCTACACCGATGTCGCCCAGATCATGAGCCGCGTCCTGGGCCGGCCCATCACCTACACCCGCCCCACCGAACACGAGCACCTCGCCCAGCTGGCCGCAGACGGCCGGCCAGCCGACTACATCGCGGTCCAGAAGATGATCTACCGCGTGGTGCGGCTCAACGCCTCCGCCGCCCCCAACCGGAGCATCCAGCGACTCACCGGCACCCCAGCCACCCGCTTCGACCGGTTCGTCAACGACCACCGCGACCTCTGGCAACCCATCTAGGCCGTAGAAACAGCAAGACCCCCTGATCCACGGGAGTGGGGAGTCTGCACCACCCAACATAGATGATCCAGATCCTGGAACTCCAGCGAGCCACCCGCCCAGAGATGCCCCGCGGCCGCTCACCGTTTCGCGGCCGGAGGAAGGCACTGATCACGTGCCGCGTTGGTGTGCCTCGGTGATGCGTGTGATGAAGTCGTTGACCCACCCCACGGCTTCCTCGGCGGTGGCCAGAACATCGAGCCCCTCTGCGGCCGCGACGTACAGGTCGCCCCACCCGTCACCCACGGTCAGGGTCGGGGGCCACTGCTGCTGCTGTCGGTAGACGAACAGCCGCTGACACGTCGAAGCAACCTCGCTCAAGTCGAGCTCCTCTCCGGCATCCAACAGCTGGAGATCGACCAGGTCGCGGGCCCGGTCGCTGCCCGGGGAGGAGACTGCATGCAGCTTCTGGGCGACCTGATGGTCGGCGCGCATCACCGGGACCGGGCGGGGAACCGGCAGTCCGACCTCAGCGAACAGCACGACCAGATCGTCGGCGAGCCTGTACTCGGGCTCGTCACTGTCGCCGATCTCGTTGTGGCCCAGTTCGAACCTCGCTGTGCACCAGGACTGTCCCCGGTAGGCGAGCCTCACATCGAAGGGCTGCATCACATACCCCGCCGGCACCCCGACAGGACTCGGTGCGGCACGCTCAACCAGACGCCCCGTGAAGCCAGCCCACCCTGCAGCCAGTGACTCCTCGAAGTCGGCGCGGAACTGATCCAGCGACGCGACCCTGGCGGCGTCCAGGTCGCGGGTGAACCGAGAGGCCCGACCGAACCGCAGTGCCATCGCACTGCCGCCCTTGATCGCACCCTCAGGGAGCATCTGGCCCACGACCACCAGCGACATCGTGACACGACGCCGCTGGACCGCCGCCTCAGCTCCCTGCAGGTTCCGCAGCCGCTGATCCAGCGACTGCCTGTTGCGTGGCGGGGTCGTCCACCTCACGAGGTCAACCCCTCCCGGACACGGGTCCACTCGGCGGTCGTCAACAGCCCTTCCGCGCGCGCCTGCTCGGCTGCTGCCAGGAGCCGGCCCGGTTCGATCCTCCCGCGGCAAGCGAGGATCGCAGCAGCGACGCTCTGCGACGCGATCCCTTCATACCAAGTCGTCGGCTCACCCTCCGCCACCCTGACGACGCGCATGAACGGCGGGAACTTGGTCCGGGTGCGTTTGGTGACCGCGACCATCACGTGTGTGGGGTTCACGTCCGCGAGCCCGCCTTGAAGGGCCAGCACCGACTCGCCCCACAGAAAGGCGTCCTCGCCGGCTCGCAGCACCGCCTCCGCGTACTGGTCCAGGTCACCTGGGGGCATGTCGGTCACCCGATACAGCCCATAGGACACCGATTCGAGTCCGCTGTGTTCGGCCAGCTTCGGCAACTCACCCGGCGGAACGCCAGCCTCTGCGGCTTGCCGTGTCGTGACGAAGCCATGATTACCGAACGCGATGTCACGCACCACATCCCTGTACCTCACATCACGCGTCACGCCACAACCATACCTTTTTAGGTAGAGTTCCGCCACGCACTCGCGGTCCTGACGATCGTGCGCACGCCGACGCGCTCCGTGCCCCTCACAGCGGTGTGGGCCAGAACCGCCGCCCGCAAAGTGACCGAACCCGGGCACACCACCCTCTGAACCATCGGCATAGGAACACGGGTGGCAGAATCACACATGCGGGCCCCCACCCCGCCCTCGCGTGCCAGACCGAAGGTGACCAGCACCACTGTCGGCTCACCGTCGGGACCCACACCACGAACGGCCACATGACGACCCGCCAGATCAGAGACTCGACCATCGAGCGCTACCGAGGGCCAAGACATGCCGCCATGCTAAACGCCACGCGCCAAGCCTTCGATCCGGGCCCGCACTCAGCATGTTCCCCAGGCAAACCAGCCACCCCATGCGCGGCATGAGCGAGCATGGCTGCTGTCGGCAGCAGAATGGGGTCATGACCATGACCTTGCTCGAGGGTGAACCCGCTGCGGGGCCTTGGCGGGCCCTCGACACTGCCGAGCTGGTCAATCACGTTTTACAGGTGGCCGGGCAGCCGCTGGGTCGGCCGCAGATCGTTGCCGTGGACGGCAGGGGAGCCTCAGGTAAGTCGACGCTGGCTGCTGAGCTGAAGCGGGCCGTCGCCCGTTCTGCGGTCGTCCACACGGATGACCTGGCCTGGCATGAGCCGTTCTTCGCCTGGGGGCATCTGCTGCGCGACGAGATCCTGGTGACACTGCACCGTGGGGAGGGTGTGCGGTTTCAGCCGCCGGCGTGGGGGCTGCATGGACGCGAAGGCGTGATCGAGGTTGCCGCGGAGGCGGACTTGGTCGTCATCGAGGGCGTCGGCGCAAGCCAACGCGAGTTCGAGCACTTCGTTGATGCCTCGATCTGGGTGCAGTCGGACTTTCAGGAGGCCGAGCGGCGGGGGATCGCTCGCGACATGGCCGAGGGTGTGAACGGTGATCGCGAGCAGACGATCGCGTTCTGGCACGAGTGGATGGCACATGAAGTGCGGTTTCTTGCCGAGCAACGTCCGTGGGAGCGGGCCTGCCTGGTGGTTGCCGGTTCCCCAACCATCGACCTCGATGAGGGGCAGTTCGCCGTAGCGCCTGCACCTTCGAACAACCCGTGGCTCTGATGGTAGGTGCCCCCGCATCTGCCAACGCGACAGTAGCGTGCGGCCACGCTCAGTGCGGCA
>NZ_JBUZNO010000024.1:0-7419 GCF_055326245.1 Tessaracoccus luoxuelianae | reverse complement strand
GAACTGGACCCGACCAGGCTCACGTAGGCGTACCGCCCGTCCGGTGCGACAGCGACCTGCGGAGGGGAGTCCCCGACCGGAATCGTCGCGGTGACTTCATAGGTGTCAGTGTCGATCACGTCGACAGTGCCGGCCGTGGTGTTGGCCACGACCACCGCCGCACCGTCCGGGGTGGGACGCAGGCCGTGCGGCCCGGCACTGAGGTCAACGGTGGCCCGGAGCTCCAGCGACTCGGCGTCGTAGACGCTCAGCGTGTCATCCCCCGAGTTGGTGACAAGGACCTGCTCACCATCAGGACTAACGACCACATGCGCAGGGCTCACACCGGTCGGAGCGGTCCCCAACAGCTCATACGTCGCGGCATCCAGCGCCACCACAGCGTTGGCGTGACCACTGACAGCCCAGACCGTGCCACCATCAGGGCTCACCTGAACATTGTGAGGACTCTCGATCCCGCTCACCGTGGTCACCACGACACCGGTGTCCGCGTCGATGGCCGACAAGGAATCACCGTCCTCGTTGGCAACCCACACCGTGCCCCGGATCGCCATCGGCTCCTGAGGTCCGGTGCCTCCCTCACCGGCAGCGCCCTCGTCGCTCTGCGTAGCGGCGGCACTGCTCAACGGCGCAGCCGAACCGGCAGCCGGTGCATCCTGCCCACAGGCAGTCAGCGTCAAGGCGGCCATCACAAAGACGGTGAGGAACAAGGGGCGGCGCAGACCGCCGTGGGAAACGAGCACGTGATTTCTCCTAATAACATGTAGAAATGTAGGACCACTATGACGCCTCGTTCGTCTGCCTTCGATGCTCATCCGGTCAAGGTTCCGTCAAGGACACATCGCCTACCCGGGGAAGTCGGGGAAGTCCCGCGAAGCATTGGTTCTCGCGCTGGGCGGTGGCAAGCCGCTCCACCTCTGACGCCGCAGATCGACCCGCGTATTACATCGGATCACCCAGAGAATCCGGTGAGCGTCGGCTGCCGACGGCGACAGCAGCTCGTCTCCTGCGACGACGTGCCGCTGCCGCCGCGCGAGTGGAGTCACGACCGCCGCGGCCTGAGTTCCGCGCGTGGTGTGAACCTGCCGACCTCTGAAACCACGATCTGCAGCTGATGGCCCAGTGTGGCCACGCAGGTCGCTGGACCCCAGGACGGTCACAGTCACACCCAGGCCGGTTGGCGCGTCGGGGTTCGCGCCCCACTCCCTGCGGGCGGCATTCGTCACGTAGGCCGGGAAACGTGACGCCACCTCACCGCAAGATCGCCGCCAGACCCGCCTGGGTTCCATCGGCATCAACACCCGAGGACGCCTGGGAGGAACACACCGCCACCCAACTCCCTGATGTGCAAGGTCGTGCCCTGCGGTGCTCAAGCCGTCGAATGTCAACCCGGGTCGGGCTCCGAGGCTCGGCCACGGACACTCGCCGACCTCACTCTCATGCTTGATATGTGGGTGATCTTCTGATTGACCGGCGCCTCTGTGGTGGGGGTGTCAGGATCGGGTGGAGGTGCCCTCAATGTCGCTGTTGCCGTGTTTGCTCCCTGCTGCTGATCGGGTGACGGGGGCGCCGCCGGGCAGCTTCGGTGACCCGTTGCTGGATGCCTATCTGGAGTTCCTGGTGGCTCGGGTGCGCCCGAACTCTGTGCTTGCTGCCTGGTATGACCTGAAGGTCTTCTTCGGCGTCGTGGGGAAGCCGGTGGTTGCGGTGACCCCGGCGGACGTGTTCGGGAGAGGAGAGTTGCTGGCCGATCCGATCCCCGACACCGTCGCCGCCTTACTCGCCGCCGCCGGCGGCACCATCAGAATGGCGACCATCGCACCGGAACTCCCGGGCGCCATGGATGCGATTCAGGTGATGCTCGCCAACGGCTGCCTTCCGGCCATCGGTCATACCGCCGCCAGCTACAACATCACCAAGGCCGCCATCGAGGTGGGCGCTACAGGGGTCACCCACATCTTCAACGCGATGTCACCGCTGGGCCACCGCGACCCTGGGCCGATCCTGGCGTTCCTGGACGACTCGCGGACCACGGTCGAGTTGATCTTCGATGGCATCCACGTGAGTCCCGCACTGGCGGCCTACATGATGCGCCTGCTGCCGAACCGGGTCGTCCTGATCACCGATGCCATGGCGGCCGCCGGGGCCCCGGACGGCGATTACCAGCTGGGCGCTCTGCCGGTCGAGGTCAGCGATCGGGTGGCTCGACTGACCGGACTCGACACCATCGCCGGCAGCACCCTCACCCTCGACAGGGCGGTACGCAACGCCGTCGCCTACGGAATCCCGCTTGCCCAAGCGGTCCGCAGCGCCACCATCCTTCCCGCCGAGTACCCTCAACCTCCACAACGTCGGAAGAGTCGCAGCAGGAGCCAGAGCCGACCTGGTCGCCCTCGACGACGACGCGAACGTCACCAGGGTCATGTACGGCGGAACCTGGCAGTAGCGCCCACCGGCATGGCACCCCCGCCAGATTGACTTCCATCGATTCGACTAGGCTAGAGTTCACATCGACGGTCTTCGATGTGTCTTCGAGAGGAAATCATGGTCAATATCCGAGTTTTCGAGCCAGCGTTGTGCTGCAACACCGGGGTGTGTGGTGAGGACGTGGACCAGGCGTTGGTGAACTTCTCCGCCGACCTGGACTACGTGAAGCAACAGGGCGTCGACATCACCCGGCACAACCTGGCCAACGACCCGACGGCGTTCGTGGAGAGCCCAGCGGTGATGAGCTTCCTTCAGGCGGCCGGATCGGAGGGGCTTCCCCTGGTCCTGGTTGACGACGTGACCGTGCTGACCGGCAGTTACCCCACGCGTGAGATGCTCGCCCGCTACGCGGGCCTTGGCACACCCACTCTTCGTCCGCGTTTCAGCTTGGCCACCGTGGGTGGCGGCTCCTGCTGCGGCGGCGGCGGTTGCTGAGGCTGTGGACATGAAATTCCTCAGCAGTCCCACGCGCTTCCTCTTCTTCACCGGCAAGGGCGGCGTGGGCAAGACCTCGATCGCGTGCGCCTCGGCGGTGCAGCTCGCCGAAGCCGGACGTCGCGTGCTTCTGGTGAGCACCGACCCGGCGTCCAACGTCGGTCAGGTTTTCGGCCAGACGATCGGCAACACCATCACGGCAGTGACGTCGGTCCCCGGCCTGGACGCCCTGGAGATCGACCCCGAACAGGCCGCCGCCGACTACCGTGAGCGAATCATCGGCCCCGTTCGAGCCTTCCTGCCCGCACGTGAGATCGCCGAGATGACCGAACAGCTGTCCGGATCATGCACCACCGAGATCGCATCGTTCAACGAGTTCACCGGACTGCTGTCCGACCCGACGCTGGTCGCCGACTACGACCACGTCCTGTTCGACACCGCCCCCACCGGTCACACCATCCGGCTCCTGAAGCTGCCCGGCGACTGGACCGGCTTCCTCGACACAGGCAAGGGTGACGCCTCCTGCCTGGGCCCCCTGTCCGGACTGGAGAAGCAACGCACCCTCTACGGCGGAGCGGTGACGGCACTGGCCGATCCTTCGGTCACCCGCCTGGTGCTGGTCGCCAGGGCGCAGGCCTCCAGCCTTGCCGAGCTCGCCCGGACCGCCGAGGAACTGAGCGAGACCGGCATCAAGCCCAGCAACGTGGTGATCAACGGGGTGCTCCCCGATACCGCTGGAGCCGACGACAGCCTGGTCGTCGCCATCCGGGAACGGGAGCAGGCCGCCGTCGCCGACATGCCGGCCTCGTTGGCGGGGGTCCCTCGCGATGTCATCGAACTCAAGCCCGACAACATGCTCGGCCTCGCCGCGCTCCGGTCATTGTTCGACGGCTCAACGACGCTTCCGATGGACTCAGTCAGCTACTTGCGTGAGGACATCGCCCCCTCGTTGAACGACATGGTCGACGACCTTGCCGCCCCCGGGCATGGGCTCATCATGTGCATGGGCAAGGGCGGCGTCGGGAAGACCACCATCGCCGCGGCGGTCGCCACCCGCCTCGCCGAGTTGGGCCACGAGGTCCACCTCACCACCACCGATCCTGCCGGGCACCTGGCACACACCATGGGGGAAGGTGACGCGCTACCCACCCTCACCATGTCGCAGGTCAATCCCGCTCAGGCAGTCCAGGAGTACCGCGATCACGTCATGGCCACCAAGGGCAAAGACCTTGATGAGGCTGGCCGGGCCCTCTTGGCCGAGGACCTGCTGTCCCCCTGCACCGAGGAGGTCGCGGTCTTCAAGCAGTTCTCCCGACTGGTCAACCAAGCGCGTCGCACGTTCGTCGTGATGGACACCGCGCCCACCGGCCACACCCTGCTGCTCATGGACGCCGCCGGCTCCTATCACCGCGAGATCGCCCGCAACATGCCCGAAGGCGCCCACTACGCCACCCCCATGATGCGACTCCAGGACCCCGACTACACCAGGATCCTGCTCGTCACGCTGCCGGAGACCACGCCCGTCCTCGAGGCGGGCATCCTCGAGGACGACCTGAAGCGGGCCGGCATCCAGCCCTGGGCCTGGGTGATCAACCAGTCGCTTGCCGCCGCCACCACCACATCACCCCTGCTCCGTCACCGGGCAATCCAGGAACAAGGACCTGTCGACTCCGTACGGGCCCGCGCCAAGCGGCTCGCCATCGTCCCCCTGCTGCACGAGGAACCCATCGGACCCAAGCGGCTCGCCCGCCTGGCCTCCTAGGAAACCACGGCGCACGGCCCAGTCTTCGACCGCATCACACCTACCCACCACGAGGAGCCCTGACCACATGCTGAATCCAACCCTCCAGGCGCCGGCTGACGCCGAAGCCGAGGTGCACGCCGCCGCTAGAGCGTTCGGTGCGGCGCTGAAGTCCAGCAACGAGTTCACCGCCCTGCTGGCCGCCGACGAGGCCGTCTCCACCGACGCCGAGGCGAACGCCGCAATTGCCGCGTTCGAACAACTCCAGCAGGAGTTTCGGGCGGAGATCACGGTGGGAGTCCTGACCGACGCCCACCGCGCGGACCTGGAGCGCAGCCAGGAAGCGATGCTCAGCGTCCCGACGGTTGCCGCCTACGCGGCGGCCATGTCAGCGTTCCAGGATGTGTGTCGCGACACGGCATCCGTCGTGACCGCTGAGGTCGGCATCGACTTTGCCGCCAACAGCCGCTCCGGCGGCTGCTGCGGCTGACAGGAGAAGACAATCATGCTGACCCCCGATCTCCACGACGCTGCCCTGACGTTCGGCCGCGCACTCCGCCAAGCCCCCGCCGTAGCCGCCTACCGGGCCGCAACCGACGCCTTGGCCGACGACCTTGAGGCGCAACAGACCATGATGGCCCTCCGTGGCCCGCAGGCCAGTCTCGTACGGACGCAACAGGCCGGACTGCCACCGAGCCAGGAACAGGTCAACCAGCTGCGCCGCAGCCAGGAGAAGGTCCGGGCCAACGAGGTCATCATGAACCACCTGCGGGCCACCAACGCCGTCAAGGCCTACCTGCCCACGGTGGCTCGTGAGGTGAGTGGTGCACTCGGCGCGGACTACCCGAGCCTGATCGCACCAGCCTCCGGCTGCTGAACTCGCCAACCGCTGCCCTCGTGGTTCACGAACGGCCATGTCGTCGAGGGCGAGGAGCGGCGCCGCAAGGGTGTCCACGCCAACGCGGCGATGTGGACGGACCCGACCCTGAAGAACACCTGCCTGATCGGCCCCTGTGGGGGGAAGCGTCAGCTTCTACGACACCAGCGTGACACTGAAGCCGGCCTAGAAGGCTGTCCCAGGGCTGCGGGCATTCTTTGGTCGGTTGCGAATGGGGGTATGGTTCGTATCGATAGCCGTCGATGTGCAAGGGGAGGACCTGATGGATCTCGCGGCCGCTTACACCTCGGTGAAGCCTTCCCCCATTGAGCGGGCTAGGCCTACCGTCCTCTTCGTGTGCGTCCACAACGCCGGCAAATCGCAGATCGCCGCCGCAATCATGCGGCAGGGCGCAGGTGAGCGCGTCAACGTCAGATCAGCAGGAACTGCACCGGACGCGCAGGTGCACGACCTGTCCGCGTCTGCGGTCGCGGAACTCGGCGCGGACATGTCCGACCAGGTTCCGACCCGGCTCGAACCAGAGATGCTGACCGACGCAGACCGCATCATCGTGCTTGGAAGCGAGGCCCGTGTGGAGGCCGTCGAGGGCATGCGCGCAACGATCGACACCTGGGTCATCCCGGACCCCGCAGATCAGGGTATCGAGGGGCTAGATCGCGTCCGGCTGATGCGAGACGACATCGCGGAGCGGGTCCACGACCTCCTTGATGAGATGGGCATGACCGGAGGGAACCCGCTCCAGGGCCAGGTGGCGAACTCCTCCAGCCGCAACGAACCAGCACGCAGTACGAGAAAGCTCTCGACATGATCCGTACCCTGCCCCTCCTCGAGTGCGCTCCCGCCAGCAATGACGCACTCATGTCGGCTACCGACGCGGAGCGGCTGGCCGCCGTGCTCAAAGTGCTCGCAGATCCAGTCAGGCTCAGGTTGCTCCGATTGGTTGCAGACTCCCCAGATACCACGGCCTGCGCCTGCCACCTGCCCGACGCACTCGGCATCTCTCAGCCAACCCTGTCCCACCACCTCAAGAAGCTGGTCGAATCCGGACTTCTCGAACGAGACCAGCGTGGCCGCTGGGTGCACTACCAACTCCGCGCAGGAGCGCTCGGGCCTGTAGCGGAGTTCGTGTCGAGCTGCGAGCAATGAGCAAGCCCGCCGTCTCCAGTCACCTTCTTGGCCCGAATGGGAGCCGACGGGTGGCTTGATCGATCAGGAAGGGCTGATCAGCGGCAGGGAAGCTGACGCAAACCATCGGCCCGGCAATTTCGGGAGGCGTCCCTCCTGATGGGCGAGGACTCGGCGGCGGCTCGGGCCGGCCAGCCGGTCGGGTCCGGATACTGCCGACCTGTTCGCATGCTCGGGCACGGGGAGTTAGATGTTTCATGAGCCCCACGGCTGCTGATCCTCTGCGCGGACTCCCCGCGCGGCCTCATCCTGTCCGTCGCGAGCGTGTTCATGGCATCCGCACATCTGATGACTGTCGCCCCCGCAGCGACGCGAGAGCCCCCGCCTGCGGCAGCCAGGGTTCATGCCTCGGCAGCCGGGGCAGGATCACTGGTCCTGCTTCTCCTGAAGCAGGCTGAGCCTCTCGAGATACCCCTCGCGCGGGATGTAGCCATCGGCGAGACTGTCAGCCAGCACCGATTCGGTCGGTTGTTGGCGCTTGAGCGTCCCCGTGCCTGGGCCCGACAGAGGAACGGGCGACACGGCCCCGACTCCTGAGGACGAACAGGATGCATATTGCGCTGGGTGAGAGCCGGTGTTCCGTTGTGGGGTGAGCCAGTGTTCCGTTGACGGCTGAGCCATGGTGACGCCGCGGTCGGCCGCGGTTTCGCGTGTGGGACGTTCGTCGGGTCCGTGC
>NZ_JBUZNO010000023.1:0-7911 GCF_055326245.1 Tessaracoccus luoxuelianae | reverse complement strand
CGTAGTTCCTCATGTCAAGGTAGCCGCGAAATGATTCCTGGTTCCTCACATGGTTTAGCCGCGAAATGGGTCAGGCGGTGCGTGGGGTCTTGATCGCTGTGGTGGCGCTGGGGAGGGTCAGCTTGGCGGTGTAGAGGGCGTCGGTTTTGTCTTTGGCGGCGGCGATCAGGAGCCCTTGGATGCGGGTGATGTCGCGGGTGAGTTCGGCCAGGTTCAGCTGCTCGCGGCGGGCCAGCAGGTCGGCTTGCTGGGCTGGGGACAGGATCTGGGCGGCGAGGAGCCGGTCCAGGGGTGGACTGGGGCGGTCGTAGATGCGTTTACGGTGTCCGGCCTTGTCGGCGCCCCAGCCGACGGGTTTCTTGGTGGAGATGAAGTAGTTACCGCGGTCAGCCACGAGGGGCCACAGCTGGTTGAGGAGCGCGAGTTCGGTGGGGGTGTCGTAGCGGTAGTAGAACCCTCGCCGGCGCACGATGTGGTTGTTCTTGGCTTCGATGGTGGCTTGGTCGTTCTTCCGGTAGGGCCGTGATCGGGTGAAGAAGATGTCGCGGTGGCCGGCCCAGTTGATGACGTCGTGGTTGATGAACTCGGAGCCGTTGTCGCAGTCGAGGCCTTGGATCGGGAATGGGAACAGGTCGATGGCCTGGTCGAGGGCCTCAAGCATCCAGCGGCGGGCGTTGTTGCGGATCGCGATCACCTGGGTCCAGCCGGTGACCACGTCGGTCAACGACACGGAGCGGGCGAACTCGCCCTTCAGGGTGGGGCCGCAGTGGGCGACGGTGTCGACCTCGAGGAACCCGGGCTCGGCTTCGGCCTCGTCGCCGGCCTTGCGGATCTGGATCGAGGTCCGCAGCAGCGGACCCGGCCGGGTGGTGGTGAACCCGCGTAGCCCGTGGGTGGCCTTGAACCCGGCCAGATAGCGGTCGATCGTGGCCCCGGACATCGCCTCCAGTTCGGCACGCACCCCCGGGCTGTAACCGCCCCGCCCCGGGGCGAGCTCACTGTTGGCCTCCAGGTTCGACAGGAGCCTGGTCATGTCCGCGGCCAGGTAGGGGCCGCACTCACAGCCGGAGAGCACCCACACCCGCTCCAGAACCCTGGCGGCATCGGTGGAGTACTTCCTCGGCTTCGCGCGGCGGCGGTCGATCCTGGCCACGTTCGAGGGCCGGGTGCCGGTGGCGGTCAACAGGTGCCGGGCCCGGTCCCGCGACAGCCCGGTCACGAGGCAGAACTCGTCGAGCATCGCACCCTTGACCTTCTTCGTCGCCGCCACATACGCCCGGGCGTACTTGCGTGTCACTTCGATCACGGCAGTCCTCGATAGATCCGATCCCATCGCTCCAGCGTGAACCGCCCTCACGTTCGCGGCTGCAGTTGTGTGAGGAACGATCACCCTTTCGCGGCTGACTTCTCTGATGATCGTCGGCCGATTGTGCACCAGGGGCTCGGCCGATATCCTGTGGTCATCACGCATCCTGTGAGCCGCATCCATCGGAGACGTAGGCTCCCCATCGGGACGCGTAGCTTTGGCTAGCTGATGCCTAAAGGGCGACAGTATGCTGAGCAACTTCTCCGGGACTTCGCTGCGATGGAGAAGCCTGTTCGCGGTGCCCGATCTTTTGCATCGCCGTTTGGCGGGTCGTTGTGAGGGCTTGAGGATCACTCTTGGCCGATTCTGTCCACAGGCAGCCGGCGGATCCGGCTCCGCGACGCTGGACACCCCCCTGGGAACACTCCTCGCCGGCGCCCCCTCACCATCCCGGACAGCACCTGACACGACAGGCCGACCCTTCCCAGACAAGCCGAAACACCCACCGGGACCTGGAATCCCGTCCTCCGGAGCCTCCTTCGGGAAACTGTGCCACCCACCCGTTGCGACTTCGACAATCACTTCTCCCAAGCTCAAACCACCGAGTCAGAACCCACCCTCATGAAAGCGCGAGGGCTAGACTTCCGGCCATGCTGGTTACGCTGCGTGTGCCGCTGAGCGATGCCCGTCGCTTTTCCGCCGATGCGGCAGTCGCAGACTCGGTCGTGCTGCCGGCGTGGGCCGAGGGCGGGTTCCTGCGCGGCGTTGGCCGGATCAGCCGACGACCTGGTGGCATCGTTGAACCCTGGCCATTCGAGGCAGCTTTCGCAGACGGGGTACGTATGCTCACCGTCCCGCCGGATGAGGTCCTGAGGTTCTCCCGCAACCAGGGCATGCGCGTGGAGGCGGTGCGAAAGCGTGCCTGGCAGGCTCTCAACGGGTCGACCGCTCTGCTCGACCTGGATCTTGCCTTCCAGATAAGGCCAGCACCGGCCGAAGACGCCCCAATCTCGTACTGGGCGTACGCGTGCGCAGGACGGGCACTCGCCGATGGCGTTGGTGCCTTAGCGAGCACCTCCGTTCGCATCCGTGGCGAGAACGTAACCCAACGACTCATCGCCTCGGGCCCAAAGCTCGCCGATAGGTACGCCGCCATGACCTCCTCGGCGGCGGGGTCGCGCAGCCTCGTGGGAGCGGGCCGGATCACGGCCGTCATCGAGGCGGCTGGTGTGACGGTCGACGGTGAACTCACGCAGGTGCATCAGACACTGACACTGGGGCGGATCACCCTCACGAGCCTCGACGTTAGCGTGCCGGGCGGTGGAGTCGTGCGGTGTCATCTCCTTCACACCGCCAGCCGCTCAACTGCCGATCGAAAGAGGATCCGGGAGCTGCGCATCCACATCCTGCGTCTGCACTCGATCTTTGAACTCATGCGCTTCTTGACGGGCCCCAACGTTTCCGCGGCCGCCATCGCAGACACTCCGGGCAGCCCCGCCTTCGACAGGCTTCAAGCGACCATCCTGGAGTGCGTGCGCATAGTGCGGACTGACAAGAAGCCGGGAGGGGCAGACTCGAGGGACCTTCTGGACACCTCGTTGTTCGCGCGCCGATTGGTCGACGTCGACCTGCAGACCATGCTCGCCCGCATGCTGGCCGCTGCGCGGCCGAAGGTGCGTCGCGAAGTCGAGGCGGTCCTGGCCGACGAACGTGCGCGGGAGAGTGCCGAAGCGAAGTACGTCATCACCGTGAACGGCGGGGTCGTTGGCGTCATCGGCGATCAGGGCACCGCGCACGTGGCACTTCAGCCGTAGGCCTAACTAATGGGTCGAAGACCAGGTGACGTGGGTACTTCCGCCCGTCCCGGACGTCCGACACACTTGTCCTTATCGCCTCGACGGCCGGGGCAGAGAGGGGGATCGGCATGGATCCGATCACACTGATCGTGACAGCTTTGGTGGCGGGCGCAACGACTGCGTTCAAAGACGTAGGCACCAACGTGATCAAGGACGCCTATGCAGGCCTTAAGGCGCTTGTCAAGAAGGCCTTTGGTGACTCCGGAACTGCGACGGACGAACTTGACAAGGCTGACCCCGACAAGGACGCACTGGAGGGTCAGGTGCGCGATTCCGGTGTCGCCGAGGACAAGGCGGTCCTGGATAAGGCACAGGAGCTGATGAAGCTCGTCGATCCGCAGGGCTCCTCGCAAGGCAAGTACTCCGTGAACGTTAGCGGCGGCGTCGTCGGCGTCATCGGCGATCACGGCACTGCCAACATCGGCGTTCCCCCCGCCGGGGAATGATCCTGAGCGGGGCGCTCCGCTAACTCGCTGGTCACTCCAAGACTCCTCGTATTCACGGTGCCATACGCCGTTACTATCCACAGATGAAGTACAGACATGATGGGTTCACAGCTAAGTTCGATAGCGGTGTGTGCACGCGATGCGACGAGCCGATCCAGGTGGGAGAGCAAATCGAACAAACACGAGGGGGTCGGATCGCACGTTACGCCCACGTTGAGCCCTGTCCTGGGGCCGCACCTATCCAGTGCAGCATCTGCGGAGACAACTGGTACCAGTGCGACTGCCCTTGATGAAGGAGGCACCGCTGCAGAACCCAGCCCTACTGCACGGGACGCATGGGTTCAGCCGTCGTCTGCGCCGTCCGGAGCCTCCGCGAGGGTCAGCTGCGCCTCGATGAGCTCGGAAGCTTCGACGTCCTCACCAGGCTCGTCACCACCGATGTCTTCGCCGAGACTGGCGCGGTACTCGTTTCTGATGTCCCATAGCGACTTGCCAGTTGTGGCTACTTTCCAAAATCTCCAGCCGTTGATCCCGCCTCGGTACAGGCCAGCAGAGTTCACGGCGACACCTGCCGCAGAAGGAGTGTCGTAGCCGACCTCGCCGACAAATACCCTTCCGTCGTGCCCAACCGCCGCTGTCGCGCCTTGGAGCACGGCTGGCCGTGCGACGAGGACGTCGCCAGGCTCGATGAGTCCTTCGTAAACCAGGAGCGCAAGATCAACCTCACCCGTAGCAGGCGCCGGAACAGGCGGCGCGGGCAGCCCCACATGCCCGACGGGAACCGGCCACACCGTGAGGACTGCGGCGGTCAGAGTCGCAGTTCGCGCGGCAATCAAAGCTTCGTCCCAAGTTGTTGGAGCGAACTGGATCACATCGTTGGTGAGGAGAACATCATTGACCTGCTGGAAGTGCGCGACCTTCGCCGCCCAGGCGCCATTGGACACCTTCGCATTGAGCTTTCCCGTCACCAGCGTGAGGTTGCCCAGCTCGTGCAGCGCGCGATCGCGTGCGTCCTCCTTCGCCCGAGCCTCGTCCGGCGCCCACGTCGCCGGCCAGTTCGAACGCCACTTCTGTGGCATGAGATGCTCCACGGTTCCGACGCCTCGGGCGATGGGCCCCATGGCGAGTGCGCTCCAGTCGGGGTAGCCGCGTTTGTGGTCCTCAAGCGCCTCCAGAATCATCCGTAGGCGAGATCGGAGGTACTTGTTGTAGGCCGGTGCGCCCTTCAGCGCCGTGGTTACTTCGGCGTCATCGGGCCAGTAGCCGACCGGCGTCCGGTTCGACGCGAGGTAAGTCTCAACCTCGGCCGGGAGCCTGTTGTGCGGCTTACTGCTGAGGTGGACGATCAGGTCGACCATGAACCGGTTGGCGCCCTGCGAAGGGGCCTTCACGATCGCGCGGCGAACAAACCAGCTCTCCAGCAGTCGAAGAACCCGGTCCTTGTCCGCTGCTGGCACATCGGCCTGTGGCTGTTCATCGAGCCAGATCAGTAGCGGCCGCATGATCTCGGAGTCGAGCGTCCCGACCCGATAGCTGAACCACTGTGCACGTGTCAGCGGGCCGGTAGATGCCTGGGCGCCTTCGATGACGAAGCGATAGCGGTCAGCTGCAGCCTTGATCTCAGGCAGGAGAACCTCAATATCGGGGCGTTTGGACGTGACGTAGTCCTTGAACTGTTGGAACAGCTCGCGGATTGGGAAGTCCTCGAGGAGGCGGGCCCGCAGCCAGTGCCATAGGAACCACGATGCGCGCGGATGGGTCACGCGACCAGAGGTGACCGCCGTAACCCACCACGGCGTTTCGAGTTCTGCCCAGTTCGCGAGGTAGGCGCCTTCTACCTGGTCCTCGGTGCCGGGGTGGTTCTGGAAGATGAAGTTCTTGATCAGGTCCGCTGCGCTGAGCGGCTCACCGCGAGCATTGAGAGTCTCGAAGATTGCCTGTGCATCCTCCGTGGCGTCAAGTCGAATGCTGACGATCTCAAGCTGCCCCGAAACGGCATCCACCAGGAGCTTCGCGGCGACGTCGAGAGTCGGGGCGTTGTCGAGGCGAGTTGCAATGGACTGACTGAAGAACTGGTGCGCCTCGGCCAGGCGCGACGACGCCACGGTCGAATAGTCGACCGGTGCTGAGGCGCTCATGACCGACTCGAATGCAGCCCGGTCGTGGTTGGTTGGCCAGACCTTGTACTGGTCCTCGGGCTTCTTTCGGAACGCGACCGGGTTGACAATCAGCGGCTCGACTTGCGCGGCAAGCATCGCCAGACCGCGTCGCTCAAGCTGCGCGTGCAGGGCATCCAGCAGTATCTGAAGTGTCGTCAAACGCTGTTGACCATCGATGACGCTCCACTCTTGCATCGCGCCCAGGGTCGAGGGGAGTTGCTGCACGACGAAAGCACCGAGGAAGTGCGTGGCGCTTGGATTCTTGCCAGCGAGAACATCCGTGAGTCGGACGAGATCCTCCCAGAGAGGCTGCCACTGCCGCTCCTTTGACCACACGTACGGACGTTGGAAGAGAGGGACGACCATACGGGACGGCTGGTAGAACACCTCGCGTGGGTTGACCTTCTCAGGCTTCATGCGGCGACTCTGAACCAGTTCACATCGCAGACCTTACCGAGCACCACCCACCATTGGTCTGCGAGTAGAGCATCAGTCACACCGCACCAGACGGGTGTCCGCTGGACCAGGCCGGCTCAAGAGCAATCGGCGCCGCAGCGATGAACGCGTCATCGGAACGACCGGAGACCCAGGTGGCCGGTCTGCCGCTACCGCAGTCCAGGGCGACTGAGGGATGGGAGGCCCCAGATTATGCCCCGGCAAACGCCTCGACTTCAGACAGACTGACATAAGGCAGGTTCTCGGCCAGGAGTTCCACGGCGCTGTCGCCCTGCAGGTGCGACCCGCGCGTGATCGGCGCCGAGCGTGACATGGTGGGATGCGGCGTCATTCCTTCTGACACGGCATCTCAGCTAGGAACATGGCGACGAGGAACCCGATGTCACAGCAGTCGGCGCTGAGCGAAGGCTGCGCAGAGGTAACGTGATGCGCACGGCGCGCAGGCGAAGGAGTTCAGGAGTGGTGCGATTCACCCTCGAACTGCTCACCGGCCTCGCCGTCGCGGCGATCTTCATGGTCACGATGTTCTACCTCGGCCCCTGGGCCGATCCACCTGGGATGGACGAACTCTGGTGGCTGCTCGCTGCAGTGGCGGTCCTACTCGCGTCTTGGCGATGGTGGGCACGCCGACGAACACCTTGAACACGTGAGCACCACCCATCGCGGCAAGAGCGGATGTTCGCGCTTCACCAAAACTCCAGCTCAGGTGGAATCGTCTGGTGCCCGGTTCACGCGTCGTGCGGCGGTTCAGCAGGCGGGGCGAGCTGGATCGGCCGGGTCGAACGGGCCGGTCGGCGGGTCGGAGGCGGCTGTCAGGCCCGCCGGGGCGCCGGATTGATGGCGTCCCCGGACCAGCTCATGTTGTCGTCCACACCAACCTCGAACGCCTCAAGAGCGGGATCGGCGAGAACGACGTCCGCGACCGCGCGCTCGCAGCCGAGCAGCGTGAAGCCGAAGTCGATCTCGGTGGCCAGACACCAGACGTGGTCGTCCGGCCATACGAGGTTCGCCGACTGCCCGAAGCTCTCGTCCTCGACCCACGTCTCGTGCGCGGCCAGGGGCGCCCGGAACAGGTGGTAGCGCCGGTGCGGCAGGGCCAACACCGGCTCGGCACCCCCCGGGACCCGGCTCGGCACCGGGACCTCGTAGGTCATCAGATCGGGGTGGTGCGCCTCGACCGCGCCGCCTCCCCAGAACCCGTAGCCCTCCCACACCGCGTAGGTCACGTCCCCAGACGCCTGCAGGTGCGCGACCAGCGCGTCGTGGTCGGGGCGCGGGAGATGGCCATCCGGCGGCCACAGGTTCGGGTGGCGCAGGGTGTCGAACATGTGGCTCCACTGCGCCAGGGGATGCAGGACGCGTCCATTGGACGCCGCGATCTCCCGCCAGCGGCGTCCGTCCGGCAGGGGGTGCAGGACCCGCACATACGCCGCGAAGCCCGTCGGCACCATGGCACCCACCGGAACCCCAGCCGGTCCCCACGGCAGCAGCCGGGGCGCGAGCCAAGCCGACAGGGCGGCGTCCGTCGTGTGGCGAGGCAGGGCCATACCGCAAGGGTAAGGCCGTAGCGCCCCACTCCTGATGTGCGGGAACGGGGCCACCCGCTCGTTGCGGACAGCGTTCAACACGAAGGCATACCGCGCTGCGGCAAGCGGAGCCGACACACGACCCTCGCGCAACCCGCGGCA
>NZ_JBUZNO010000022.1:0-9281 GCF_055326245.1 Tessaracoccus luoxuelianae | reverse complement strand
CACGATCTGCAGCTGATGGCCCAGCGCGGCACCGCCGGCCGCTGGACCTGGACGCTCACCATCTACCGCACCGGCAGCACCGACCAGGTGACCCGCATCGCCCGCGGCGTCCAGCCCACCCTGACAGCCGCCAAACCGGCCGCCGAGGCCGCCGCCCGCACCTGGCTCGCCGACCAACTCGAGCACCCCGACAAGTCGCATGACTGAAAGCCAGCCAGGGGCCCTGCACAGTGCGGCTGGTGGTCCGGTCGCGGTTGATCAGCAGGCGGGGATGTTGCTGCCGGAAGACCTGTCGTTGGATGCGGCCGAGGCCGCGTTCGCCTCGGCCTCCCGGGCGTCGTCGACGTTGCGTGGATACCGCTCCGACTGGACCGAGTTCGTCACCTGGTGCCGCGACAACCACCACACGGCACTGCCCGCCACCGACATCGCGATCTCCCGCTACATCTCGGCGCTGGCCACCGCCGGGGCGAAGGTCGGCACGATCAGCCGGCGTCTGTCGACGATCCGGTTCGCCCACAAGGTCCGTAACCATCCCGACCCCACCCAGACCGCGCGCGTGATCGCCGTCTGGGAAGGGATCCGCCGCCAGCTCGGGGCTCCCCCGGACCAGGCCCGCCCCCTCATGCCCCCACTCCTCCTCGACGTCGTTGATGCTTGCCCGGCGATGACGAAATGGAAGACCCGCGACGATGAGCCCTCGCTCAGCGGAATCCGGGACCGGGTACTCCTGCTGGTCGGGTTCGTGTCCGCGCTGCGCGCCTCCGAACTCGCCGCCCTCGAGGTTGATCAGATCAAACCCCACGAACGGGGCCTGGTGATCGAGCTCACCCGCTCCAAAACCAACCAGACCGGCGACCTTGAGCTCGTGGTCCTCCCCTGGGGTGCCCGCCAGGACTACTGCCCCGTCACCGCGCTACGCAACTGGCTCACCGTCGCCGGCATCACCGAAGGCCTGGTGTTCCGGTCCGTCTCCAAAGGCAACCGGGTCAGCGCCCGTGGCCTCACCCCCGACGGCCTCTCCCGCCTGATCACCCAGGCCGTCACCAGGGCCGGTCTCGACGCCACCGGATTCTCGGCCCACTCCCTTCGGGCAGGGTTCGTCACCTACGCCGCGAAACGCGGCGCCACCTCCCTGCAGATCGCCAGACAGACCCGGCACAAGGACCTGGCCTCCATCGGCATCTACACCCGCATCGAAGACGCCTGGGAAGAGAACGCCGCCACCCAACTCCCTCTCTGAAGAGGTCGGCGGGCTTGGCCTCGAATCGTCCCCGGGTCCGGCCGGAGGCCTCCCTGGACACTCCCCCGCTTCACTCTCATGCCGAGAAGCGCGCGTTGGGGGGTCGACTGCCTACCGGTAGTATGATGGTGTCATCGGAGCATGTTCGGTGCTCTCGTCGATGGCTCGGCGCTGCCGCATAAAGGCGTCCCCGTGATGACTCATATCACCTCCGGCACAGTGTTCATCTGGATTGCCCAGTGGGAGTACCAGTGCTGCGGAACCCCCATCACGTCTGGTGACGTCGTGGACCTCACCGTCTGTGAAACCGACTGGGCCGAGCCCTGGCAAACAGCCGTCGGCGGTCCGATCCCCCTGGCAGCAGAGCATCACGTGCCACCCGAGGGCAGCCACCACCTCAAGGTCCGTGTGGAGCGGCTCATGGAAGCCCGCGCCCACAGAATCCAGGACCCTGACGATGAGGGCTGGTACCTGGTCCCCGGCTCCGGGGAAGTCTGCGACGTTGCCACCATGAAAGTCTGGAACGAGGAATGGCAGCCAGCCCGCGTCGGTGGGGAACCCGAAGGCTGGATCCTCGAGGCGACCGTGCTGGCCGAATTGCCACCCCAGCGCAACAACATCCCCTATGGCATCGACCTCACCCCACGCCTCATCCGATCCGAGGAGCGCGACCTGCCCAGGCTGGACGACGTGGTGCTCTCGCTCCCACGGGATGGGAAGGGTCTCCCTCTGCTCGCGGCATGGCAACCTGCGCACGACGGGGAACGCGATGGGTTCGTCGATGGGCATCCCTGCATCGCCACCTCCATCACTGGCGACCTGTGCACCTGCCTGTACATCGCTCGGGGCGGGTTGCTCGCCACCGGCCAACAGGACCCTCTGAGGGACATGGTGGTCCTCGAGCCGGGGCAGTTCCTGCGACGCGCCCTCAACCTGATGGACTCCAACTGGGTAGGATTCGACACTTCGCCAGACGCTGGGGCGCTGCCGGACTACGCCGACCTCTTCCTCTGCCAACTGCCACCCCACCCCGAGCTCATGTGACGCAGTCAGGATCGGGAGTCATCGACCTCGATCGACACACGAGTGGCAGCGAAGGACAACTGGTCGTTCAGCAGGTCGAGGGTGAACACGCGAGGCTTGCAGTACCTCAAGTCGGAACACTGACCGGCCTCCGCCTGCGGGCCCGGGTCGTGCTGCCACTCGATGATCTCGGCCCCGTCGAAGATGAGCCGCACCGTGCATCCAGCCGGATGCGTGGCCGGTGACCAGCGGGGCTCGAACAGGTACGACAGGGTGAGCCGGGCTTGCGAGGGCTGGTGGCTGATGCCGAGGCAGTCACCATCGTGCAGATGCACCGACGAGCCGTCCTCCAGGGCGAACTCGTAGAGATTCTGGGCCGAGAGCGGTTGCAACCCCACCAGCTCCACGCCGTCGGTCTCCCACGTCCTGCCACGCGCACGCCACATGCGTCCAATCCTTCCGCATTCCACCTCCTTCGTTGTGGCTGGCGGATGACCCCTACAGGACGCCCTCAATTGCCGCAAAGCGCGATCCCTACTGGGAGTCGGACCTTAGAAGGCGCCACGCGCGGGTTGGGCGGCCGTGCGCACTCGATGTGGTCGGCTCAGGGACGAAGCCACAGCGCCGGTGGAGCCGCACGGCATCGAGTCGACCGTCCTCGAACTCGTTGATGGCCGCTGCTGCTTCAGTGTCTTGCCAGATCCGTTCGAGCAGGTGATTCATGAACCTCATGCCAAGCCCAGTTCCACGTCGAGCAGGTATCACGTTGAGCCCGATGTGAGCCGTGCCGTCGGAGTGGAGTTCGTAGTGGACATGGCCCAGGAACTCGCTGGTCTCATCTTCTTGAACGAAGTAGTAACCCTGCTCTGATGCCGGACGCGCGAGCCGCGCCACGAATGCCGGCCAGGCACCCTCGGGCCAGTCGATACAGCCTGTGGCAGGGTTATACCCAGCGTAGGAGATAGGCCAGCCGGCGTTGTAGGCCATCATTTCTGGATCAAGCAGCCATGCCTGCCGGATCGTGAACTCCTCTGGCGATGGAACGTGAAGCCGAAGCACGTCGTCAGGCTAGCAAGAGCGTGTCCTTGACGCCTCCGAGGAGGTGGTACAGACATGCGTGATGCCGCCGCAGATCGATCGCATGGGCGGAGGGTTGCTCACGGCCTTACGGAACGTCGTGCTTCGCGGCCCGTGTCCAGTTCGCACTTTGCTCGAATCGCTTCTTCAACCGTGAACCCGTGGTGGTGCGCTACCACTGCGGCGGCCAGCACGACATCTGCCAACTCATGCATGATGGCCTCCCGGTCGGGGTCACTTCGGCTGCACACCTCGACAAGCTCGATCGACTCCTCTGCAACCTTCCGTGCGCTCGCGCCGCTTGGCATCGGGATGCCTCTCTCCATCAGGTAGAGGTCCAGGAGGGCAAGGATCGAGCTCACGTCTGGCACGCTACCCGATCGGATCGGTCTGCACGCCCTTGCTGCGGTGCGCGAGGGGAGCCTTCGGCTTCGGCTGCCCCGAGCACGACCGCCCTCAATTGCCGCGGTGTGCGAGGGTAGCCTTCGGCTTCGTTGTCCCCGAGCACGACCGCCGTCAATTGCCGCGTGGAGGCTCCGGTCGGAGCCCGCGTCTATGGGGAAGCCACCTTGGCGGTTTGCCTGGCAGCCATCTCCGGACCAAGAGGAAAGCTCGCCGGCGCTCTCTACGAGCGCGTCAATAGCGGCGTGGTACGTCGATGCGAAAACCTCGCATCGCTACGGCCCAAGGCAGGAAGGATGGGAATCTACCGATGAGCCGCCGGAAGAACCGCAGCTACCGCATCACGGCCCGAGGAGCGTCCAACGCCTATGCTGGCAGCGTCAATAGCTTGTGGAGCGTGGCAGTGGACAGGCGCATGTTGGGGAAACGACGTTGACTCGGATGGACCCGGAGGGGTGGCTGGATGACCTCGCTGAAGCCAAGCATGCCGGCCGCGGTGACCGGCTCACCGGAACTGCCAGTAGAGTCCGTGTGCTCGGCAGTGCGTCACCGGTGGTCTTCCTCGCATACCTGATGGTTGCGGGTGCAGTCACGCTGCTGATCGTCGATCCTTCCTTGACCTCAGCTTGGATAGTCACCTTCTTTTTCGGCTTAGCATTCGTGCTGGGATGGCCTTTCCTCGTCGTAGCCACGCCTCGCGGCCTTCTGACACGACGTGGATGGATCTCGTCAGGTGATATCGCTGCGGTGGGATGGGCCGCCCGCACTGACAGCGGCATGACGTGGCTGTCTGACGCATATGTCCCCGTGCTCATTGTCCGTAAGAAGCACCGCCTGACCTGGTGGCCGCTGCCAGAGTTACGCCGTCTCCGCCGAGGGGCTGCGAACGCCGCTCTGCTTCGGAAGTTGGTGGGCACACGGACCGTCTCTATATGTCCAATGCCCACGGACGTGGTGTGGGCGTTTCGGTGGCCGTACTAGGCTCCGGCGATTCCTGTGTACTGGGCCTCGTTGCTCGTTGCACTCCTAGTCCCTAGTTAAACGTTCGGCGCAAAGGATGTCCGCGCATGCCGCGTCTGGCGCCTCGCATCGCAGTGATGGATGATGTCGGCAAGAGCATCGAAGCATGGTGGCCGAAGCTGCGGCAGCAGTCCCGCGACTATCTGATGGGGAACAACGGTGACGAGGTCCCGGCCGACCTTGTTGAAGAAATCACCGCAGCAGGCGGCATCATCAGCACCGATGCATGGTGGGTCAGCCAGAGCGGCCCAGCCGGGCTATGCCTGTCGGACGTGGCGAACGACTGGATCGACGAGCTCGCCAACGGCGAGACGCCCGAACCTCGCGCAGAGGACCGGGTTCCAACATCCTGACATGCCGCACTGGGGACGTACCCTCTCGGGGTCGTCCGGTCTTGCCGCACTGGGCCGGTTGTGGGCCGCACATCCGCTGCCCTTGCTCATGAGGCTGCTGGTGCATTCGCGTCTCGTTCTGGGATGCTCTTCGCCATGGGGTGGTTCAGGCGCGAGAAGGGGGTCGGCTCGGAATCCGGCGGTGTTGACCAGTGGGAGCATCTCCCAACGCCCGACATTCCGAGCGACCTCGAGCGAGAGTTGATGGCCGACGACTCGGCCCATGGACTGGCGCGAGCGGTATGGACCGAGCGGGACTTCCCGGCAATGGGCTGGCACGATGCGACCGTTTGGGCCTACGAGGTCCGCCGCGGTGACTGGGAGTCGGATGGCTGGTCCAGTCAGATTGCGCTCGACCTCGACTACATCGTGAGGTGGGTCGAGAGAGGGCGACGGTTTTCGTTCTGGGTGGCCCCCTGCACGCTCGTCTTCCGTGGGGTGAGTGCCTTCGAGCTTCGTGGCGATGGCTCGGTGTGGGGGGCGGAAACGCTGGCTGATATTCATCCTGTTCGTGACGGCTGGCACCTGGAGGGGCATGACGGTTTTGACCTGAAGGTCAAGGCCGAGGGCTTCCGCCAGACGTTTCGTCGCGAGCCTGTGTTCGTTCAGCGCCAATGCCTGACATGCGACGAGCGCGGAGGCACTGGCTTCGGTGAGGTGCCAGCGGTTCTATAGAGCCCAAGACCCGGCGGTCAGTCCACGACAGTTGCAGCTCGCCGTGCTCGACGTCCTCATCTCATGGGTTCCACTGAATCTGCCGCCCAGGATGCGGCGCCATTCATGGAGATAGCAGGTGCCACAGCAGCAGGATCCCCTTCAGCGCGAGGGCGAGGATGCCGCCAACCGTCAGCATGAGCAGGGTTCCCAGCACCCATCCGGCGAGGAAGCCCTTCACCGATGTTTCCGGACGTGGAGGGAGGGGTTCATCCCACGTGAGGGGCCGACCCGCTTCTGCCTCAGCAGCGAGGCGCAAGCGGGCCAGGCGTTCGGCGCCTGCGGCTCCGGCTGCGGACTCGTCGCCGCGCCATTTCACTGCCTTCATCCGATACACGGCCTCAGGAAAACGCGCCTCGAACGCAGCCTGCTCGCTGGGCGTCGCGGTGCCTCCGATATAGAGCCAGCGACCCGCCTCACCGCTGTTCGCCTGCTGCCGTGAGAGCTGGCCCAATTGGTCTCGAAGGTCCAGTCGCTGCGGATACGTGTTGATCAGCCCGCGCAGTCGCTGACACGCGAGATGGGTGTCGCCGGCGGCGAGGTCGCGCCGAATGCGCTCCTGGACATCGAGTTCTCCCACGCGCACCATGATCGTCGAAGTGGGGCCGACTCGGTCGGTGCTGGGCCACATCCGCCGCCGACGCACGCTCATGCCGCCAGTGGTGCCGCCGACGCCTAGTGGAGCCCTACCTGTGAGGTGGCACAGTCTCTATTGGGGGTGTCGCGGACAACGGTCGTGCCTGACGCTGGCGACGCGCGTCGCTATGGTGTTGGCCGTCGGAGAAGGTGCCATGCCCAGACGGCCCACACCGGCGCCGCGGACATGAGTGCGATCCCGATGCCCACGGTCCAGGGCCACATCATCAGTGACTGCGAATCAGGGAGGTCTCGGGCTGCCATGGCGATCACCTGCCCATCTGGGCGCGTGAGAACAACGACGTCGAAGGGAGTCGTGTACGGGTCGCCGCACATTGCCCACGGGATCGGGGCCAGGCCAAGTACGGGTCCAATGGTCGGGTAGATCAGCGTGACGAGCTCTGGAGCTTCAGGGATGGTGACGCGGACGGCCAACTCAGCGCCCCTCCCATACCTCGCCTCGCACGCGACGGCTGAGGAGGTGTGTCCGACCTGGGCAAGCTCAGCGGCGGTCACATATGCCTGCCGTTCGGCCAGGCCCCACGGGATCAACAGGACCACGCCGACGAGGAGGCAGCTGACTGGCCAACTCAGCAGGGCTCGCCCGCGGCCGAGAAGAAACAGCCTCAACCACGCCCCAAACCTCACAGGTCGCGGCTGCCCCGGCTCGCCAAGCAAGACGTATCTCGGCGAACCTCGCCGCCGGCTCGCCATCACAGGCCCCGTGCCATTACCCACACTCAGGCAGTATCCCAGGGAGCAGAGCGCAGCCTGGGAGCCACCCGGCGAAGATGAATGTCACTCGCGAAACCCCACGCAACTTCACCCCACGCGATGCACAACGCCCGCTTCTGCCGCGCCGCGCCGCGCCGCGGCGACTGCGCCGTGCCGGACGCTACGCCTGAACGCGCTGATCCGCGAGGTTGCACTTCATGGGACAGCCTTAGGCTTGGCCGTGGCAAGTAGGGCCGTCCTCCATCGGAGATGTTTGCTGACGAGTGCTCAACCATCGTTCCGGTGAGCTCCGCGGACGTGCGCGTTGTGATGACGGTGCACACGCTGCAGGATGTTGTGCTGCTCATAGTTGATGGCCAAGCTCACCGCCATGACGCCTCGCCGTTTGAGCGGGCGAGGATACTCTGAGAAGTCAACCATCCACAGCGACTGTGTTGCTCGACGCCAGTTCTTGATGGATGGGAACTCTCCGGTGAACTCAACCAGATCTGCCTCAGTCACCTCAACAGCGTCTATGTCAATAACTTCGAGCAGAACCGTGTGATACAAGTACTCGGCCTGAGCCTCCGAGTCGCCTAGGTCGATCTCCGAGAACCATTGCCTGTACTCCGCGACCTCTTCAGGGGTGTGTTCCGTCGACGTCACGATCTGGAAGCCATAACCTGCCTCACGCAGAGCCGTCAGCCGCTCGTCCGAGGTGCAGGCCAAGTCGTACAGGGCCCTGAACGCCGTCCAGTCTTCACGAACATCTACCGCGTGAGCGGAGAAACGCAGATCGACACCTTCCGGCCCCCATCCACGATAGATGATCCAGTACTCGCGATACGGGTCAATGCCGTGACCATTGCCCAGCCTTCCCCAGAGGTCCTGCCACTCCTCCGGAGCCCTGGGATGGCACCAATTCTCGATGCCCGCGATTGCAGACCTAGGATCTGACATAAGGGGACCACCTTGTCCTTCAATCCACTGCTTTCTCGCCCACCTTTTCCCTTGCGGCTAAGGGACACACGAACCGGCTCGACGTGGGTTACCCTACGCCGTGCTGGGGATGGCTCCACTGCCGCCACGCAGGGCTCGGCCGCGGACAGGCAGAGTCGGGACCAGCCCAGACCATGCCTTGGCACTCGCTGGATGGAGGGTCCTCGTAGGGAGGAGAGCCTTCGGGAATCTCGGCATCGCTACCTCGGCAACGCACGCTGGCTCTGGCAGCCAACAGACTGCCTCCCTGGTTGCCGGCAACGTCCGCTTCTGCCGCACTGAGCGTGGCCGCACGCTACTGTCGCGTTGGCAGATGCGGGGGCACCTACCATCAGAGCCACGGGTTGTTCGAAGGTGCAGGCGCTACGGCGAACTGCCCCTCATCGAGGTCGATGGTTGGGGAACCGGCAACCACCAGGCAGGCCCGCTCCCACGGACGTTGCTCGGCAAGAAACCGCACTTCATGTGCCATCCACTCGTGCCAGAACGCGATCGTCTGCTCGCGATCACCGTTCACACCCTCGGCCATGTCGCGAGCGATCCCCCGCCGCTCGGCCTCCTGAAAGTCCGACTGCACCCAGATCGAGGCATCAACGAAGTGCTCGAACTCGCGTTGGCTTGCGCCGACGCCCTCGATGACGACCAAGTCCGCCTCCGCGGCAACCTCGATCACGCCTTCGCGTCCATGCAGCCCCCACGCCGGCGGCTGAAACCGCACACCCTCCCCACGGTGCAGTGTCACCAGGATCTCGTCGCGCAGCAGATGCCCCCAGGCGAAGAACGGCTCATGCCAGGCCAGGTCATCCGTGTGGACGACCGCAGAACGGGCGACGGCCCGCTTCAGCTCAGCAGCCAGCGTCGACTTACCTGAGGCTCCCCTGCCGTCCACGGCAACGATCTGCGGCCGACCCAGCGGCTGCCCGGCCACCTGTAAAACGTGATTGACCAGCTCGGCAGTGTCGAGGGCCCGCCAAGGCCCCGCAGCGGGTTCACCCTCGAGCAAGGTCATGGTCATGACCCCATTCTGCTGCCGACAGCAGCCATGCTCGCTCATGCCGCGC
>NZ_JBUZNO010000021.1:0-13745 GCF_055326245.1 Tessaracoccus luoxuelianae | reverse complement strand
GTGCCGCTCGACGGGCGAGGTGCCGTACCAGTATTCGTTCTTCAACGAACAGTACCGCCGCTGGATTAAGTCGACGGGGGCGTCGATGCGGATCCAGCGCAGCCCCGGGGAGTCGGTCGAGGTCGACTGGGCCGGGGACCCGATGTGGTTCGCTGATCCGCTGAGCGGGACCCCGACCCAGGCGTGGGTGTTCGTGGCGGCGTTGTCGTTCAGCGCCTACACCTATGTGGAGGCATTCACCGACATGACGCTGTCGTCGTGGATCGAGGGCCACGTGCATGCGTTCGAGCAGTTCGGGGGCGTGGGTCGTCTGCTGGTGCCTGACAACCTCCGCACGGGGGTGTCGCGGGCGGACCGGTACGAGCCGGCGTTGAACCCGGCCTACGCCCAGTTGGCGGAGCATTACGGCACCGCGATCATCCCGGCCCGCGTGAAACGTCCCCGCGACAAGGCGGTGGTCGAAGGCAGCGTCCGGTTCGTCGCAGGTCAGGTCGCCGCGATACTGCGTGATCGTCAGTTCGTCGGGTTGGCGGAGCTGAACGAGGCCATCTTCGACGAGGTCGCCGCGATCAACGCCCGCCCGTTCCAGAAGCGGGAGGACTCCCGGCTGGTGGTGTTCGAACGCGACGAGAAGCCGCTCCTGATGCCGCTGCCGCCGATCGGATTCGAGCTGGCCGATCTCCGCAAGGCGAAAGTGGGGCCGAACTATCACGTCCAGGTCGACCGGAACTTCTACTCGGTCCCCGCGAGGCTGATCGGTGAATCGCTGGATGTCCGGGTCACCTCCAGCATCGTGGAGGTGTTCGATGGCGTCGAACGCGTCGCGTCCCATCCGCGGTTCAAGGGGGTCAGGGGCCGCTACTCGACCCTGCCCGCGCACATGCCGGCCTCGCACGCGAGCCGGCTGGTGGACTGGTCACCGGAACGCTTCGAGCAGTGGGCCGCGACCGTCGGACCGAACACGCAGGCCGCGATCCGGGCGATCCTCGGCTCACGCAAGATCGTCGAGCAGTCCTACCGGTCATGCCTGGGGGTGATGTCGCTGGCCAAGAGGTCGGGCGGTATGGCCCGGCTGGAGGACACCTGCGGCAGGGCGTTGGCGGCCACCCCTGCGCCGTCCTACACGCTGATCAAGAAGCTATGGGCTGGATGGACACCGGTCCCGACCCCGCCGCCGCCATCGCTGGGTGATGCAGGGTTCGTCCGCGGCTCTGACTACTACGGGAGCCGGGCATGATCGACATCGAAACCCTCACCCGGCTCAAGACCATGCGGCTCTCGGGGATGGCCGAGTACTTCGAGAACCTCGCCGACACCACCACCGCGGCCCCGTTGAACGGCCCAGAGCTGGTCAAGCAGGCCGTCGACTGGGAATACGAACGGCGCCGTGACAGCAAGCTGCACCGACTCCGCCGGCAGGCCGGCCTCGCGCAACCCGGTGCCGACATCGCCGACCTCAAGGCCATGCCCGGACGCAGCGTCGACGCCGAGTTGATCAGCCGGCTGGCGATCGGCTCCTACCTGGTCAAACACCAAGACGTCATCCTGCAAGGACCCACCGGAGCCGGGAAAACCTACGTCGCCTGCGCCCTGGGGAACAAGGCCTGCCAGCAGTACCGCAGAGTGCTCTACCTGTCCGCCGATGAACTGTTCGACCGGATCACCATCGCTGAGCGCACCGGCGACAAGAAACGATGCCTCGACACGCTGGTCAAGGTCGAGCTGCTGATCATCGACGACTGGTTCCTCACACCGCCGAGCCGGCCCCAGGTCCAGCAACTCCACACCCTGATCGACCGGCGCCACAAGACCACCTCAACGATCTACTGCACCCAGCTGCCGCCCGGTCAATGGCACGACCGGATGGAAGAGAAGATCCTCGCCGACGCCATCGTCGACCGGATCACCACCAACGCGCACGCCACCGTCCTCAACTGCGACGACTCCATGCGCAAACACTTCACCCACCTCGAATAGCCAACAGTCGGGGGCCGACCGTCCCGGCCGGCCCCCGACACCCACAGCCCACCCCACCACGCCCGTCGCACTGGCTCACCACCGCCCGGAACACTGGCTCACCACACAGCGGAACACCGGCTCTACCTGAGCGCAATATCCACTGCAACGGGCAAGAAGATCTTCGGGAGTCACTGGGACCTATCGATAGCCAGTCTGGAGCTTGAAGACGGCACACTAGCCCTCGTCGAAAACCACTGGCTCCTCCACCCTGACGCCCAACGAAGCGCACTCGCCGGGATCGAGGTATTCGGCGACACAGGAATGGCGCTACTCGATCTCTCCACCCAAGAACTCGAGATCGTCACAGATGACAATCCACGCACCAAGCGCATAGACACCCACAACTGGACATTCGATGCTGCAGTCTCGGGAGGAAACCTGCGGCGAGAGGTCGAGGCGTTCATAGCCGCAGCACGCACAGGCGGACCAACTCCCATCTCTGGCGAGGACGGAATGCGCGCAGTAGAAGCCGTCCAACTCGTCGAGGACGCACTCGCTAGGTCTACCAACTAGATGAGGATCATCAAAGAGGTCAGACCCGGGCTCGTTGATCTCCAAGTCAACGGGTACATGGGACACGATGTGAACTCACCCTCCGTCACACCTGACGAAATCGCACATCTCACCAGAGCGCTCTGGGGAGCAGGAACAACCAAGTTCCTACCAACCATCATCACTGGCCCCCGCTCCCGCATGCTCCAATCTGCACGCAGTATTGCCCAAGCACGCCGCGAAGACCCTCTCGTCGCAGCAAGCATCATCGGCATCCACGTTGAAGGCCCACATCTCTCCCCCGTCGATGGTGCCCGCGGTGCGCATGATTCCGACCACCTCCAGCTTCCCAACACAGCACTTTTCGACCAACTACAGGAAGCCACTGAGGAAATAATCAGGATCGTGACCGTGGCACCAGAACTGCCCGGAGCGTTGGAATACATTGAACACGTAACCCGGGCCGGGGTCATTGCGTCGATAGGACACTCGTCAGCCACGGCCCAGGACATTCGCGCAGCCGTCGCTGCCGGATGCAGCCTCAGCACGCACCTGGGCAACGGAATTCCAGCAACGATCAAGAGACACCCGAACCAGATCTGGAGCCAACTCGCCGAGGACACCCTGACAGCCATGTTCATCACGGACGGATACCACCTCCCTCCAGAGGCGGCTACCAGCATGATCCGTGCGAAAGGTGTCAACCGGTCGATCATCGTTAGTGACTCAGCAGCGCTGGCGGGCTCTCCGCCCGGAACCTACGTGACACCTGTCGGAGGACGAGTGGTAGTGGGCGCGGACGGGGCCATTCGGCTTGAGAACTCGCCTCTCCTGGCCGGTTCCGGTGCCACACTGCTCGACTGTGTCAACTGGGCAGCCAAGAATCTGCCCTTCACGGCGGACGAAATATGGGATATGGCCAGCAAGAACCCTCGTGAGCTATTGGGTCTGCACGACAACGATGAGGTGACTCTCAACCTTGCCGGAAGCGGTTGGCAGGTGTTGGCGGTAAAGATTGCGGGAGAAACAGTGACCGGGTGACGGCGGAAGGTGCATCGCGACCGCCGACGAGACTTGGCTCTGCGATCTCTGAGAGTTTGGACGAGGGTCTTTTTCGTCACGGAGGTCGCGTGGCTGAGCTGCCAGACACACTCGCCTTGCCAGCCACCGATCGATCTAAACCCTGCCCGCGAAAAGGGTCGCGGGGCGTGCGTGCCCCCCGCACCAGCGTTGGCTCGATGACGCGAACCTCCGCCCACGCTTCGGGCGCTGTTGATTCAATTCATCAGCACGCCGACGGCATTGGTGTGGCGAGCTCCTCAAAGTCGAACCGAATCGTCGTCAGGCCCAAGACATCCCACTTAGCTTCGCCTGGATGACCCCGCAGCGCCCGGGACACCGTGGGCTGGTCAGGCCCGAGATCCTTGGTAGGCTCGTCCTTTGCTGAGCATGTGAGAGACCGCCACCAAGATCGAATGAGCAACAGCACCACCAGCGTCGCGCACAACCACTTGTTCTCATGCCGCGTCCCCACCGGCCGATGACTACCAGCCGACTCGTAGATCGCTTGGCGACAGCCCGGCCCACAACGCCAGATGCGCAGCCCCAGGGAAAACGAGAGACCTCCACCAACCAGTCACGCATCAACAGCAAGGACCCCCGTCGTGGTCCGAGCAGTACGCGTCTCCGCCCGACGCATGCCACGTACCCCGCGTCCTTGCCCACATCCAGGCCAGCAACCCGCTCGTGCAACTCATCCACCAGAGCACCACCCTCCGATGGTCAACGGCCAAGGTCTCCGGGCCGAACACCGCCCGGAGGGTCCTCTGCCAGGAAACAGACCTCGTGCTCACAGCAACAATCCAGAGGCACCTGAGAACCCGCGTCATAATGCCCCCTCTTCAAGCAACGAGGCATGAGGACTCAGTTCCGTTTCGCCATGCGTGTTGTGCCAGGCTGAATCAGCGATCCGTGCCGAGGATTCTCCACAGGGTCCCAATATCGACGCACGAGCCTTGCAGGAGGCCCTCAGGGTCGTCAATGACCTGGGCTGGGCTGTCGGGCTCTCCCAAGTCAGAGAGCACGAGTGCGGCGCCCTCCATGTCGTCATGAGCTGTGTAAGACGAGATCGTAACAATGGTGCGCAGATCTGCTGCCCTAGCAGCCCTGAGCCCGATTCCGCTGTCTTCAACCACAACTGCATCAGACGCTTGGACGCCAAGCCTGTCCAGCGCTAGCAGGTAAATGTCAGGCCAAGGCTTCTTCTGAGGCACCACGTCACCCGCAAACACCTCGAAGTGATCCGCCATGTCTAGTCCCACGACAGTTTCGAGGACAGCACGCACTGAGACCTCCGCTGACGTCGACGCCACGGCCAACGACCACCCTGCTTTCAGTGCCTCCTCCGCCAACCTCCTGACGCCAGGACGAGCTGGAATCGTCCCTGCTGAGATAAGTTCGGTGTAATGACGCGTTTTGACGGCGTGCCACCTAGCCACCATCGCTCGTTGCTCTTCCACATCCGTCGAGAGGTTGTGCTCAGCCACGAAGTCAGAGGTAAGCATGTCCTGCATGCGCTCCTTACCTCCACCGATCTTGATCCGCTCCGCGTACTCCTCAGAACTCCACTGGACCTGCAATCCAACTTCTTTGAACGTCCTGTTGAAGGCTGGAAGATGGCCGTGCTTCTCGGTATCGGCCAAGACGCCATCACAGTCGAAGATCAGTGCGTTCCTCACTTCACTGCCTCCGCTACTAGATCCGCCTTTCCGGCCGCACTGAACATATGGATAAACCCTACGATTTCCTGACGCACACCAGACAGAACGTCCGCGAAGAGTCTAGTAGGCTCCCATTCATTCTTCGCCGAAGCAACATCCAGGTGGGCCTTAGCAGACCTCATATACGACTCCTTCAGGGCGGTCGAAACGTTGATCTTCGAGACCCCTGCGTGAATAAACTCACTGAAGTCTTGTGGAGACAAACCCGTTCCCCCATGGAGGACGATCGGTCGATCTGTTAACTTCAAGAACTCGCGGACCCTATCAGGCAACAACTGGGGCTTACTCTTGTAAGAACCGTGCGCCGTGCCTAGCTGCGGCGCAATGAAGTCAGCATTCGTGCGGTTCGCCACCTCAACGAGCGTACCCACGCCGTACGAATGGATTGCCTCATCGCTACCAACTCCGTCCTCGACGCCGATAATGTTCTCGATCTCGGACTCGACGTCCACCCCCGCAGCGTGCGCGTATGCTACGACCTGAGCCGTCTCTTCCTCCGCTTGGTTAAGATCCCTATCGGAGGCATCGAAAAGCACCGATTGCCATCCAGCGTCAACCACTTCCCGGATCAGTTCAACATCGGGGCAGTGATCGAGATGGAGCGAGAGAGGGGCAGGCGACGAGGTAGCCACTTCACGAAACATTTCAGTCACCAGGCGCACGCCGAAAGACCGCACTGTCTTGACTGACACTTGGATGATGACAGGCGCCTCTGTCTCCTCCGCGGCAGCTACCACTGCCCTCAAGCTCAGATTGTCAAGAATATTTACAGCCGGCACCGCAAATGCGGCCTTACTTGCTGCGGTCAGCATTGTACTTGTTGGAACAATCATTGTTCTTTCTTCATCCTTTAGTTCGCATTAGTGCTTCGCCCAGTTGATGGCGAGCGGTGATCGGGCTCACGGGAGACGGGCATCCAGTCGGTCTCTCCCTAATTTCCTGACTTCGCCTCAGCGAGTTTCTCCAAGTTGACATCAAAAGTCTCGGCCCGCACGACGGTCGCCACGCGCGTCCAACACTCCTGCGCATAAGTTGCATGATCGAAGTCGATGAACCCGATCTGCCCCGCCATGACACACCACAGGGCCTCGCGTAGCATGCTGACGAACTGGTACAACTCGACCAGTGCAAGGGCGGTCTCATCAACTGATCCCAAGTAGGAGGAGATCAGCGTCTCTTTTTCCTCCCTCGTCAGCGAAAACTTCTCTGCAAAGTCACCCAAGTCGTAGTAGGGGTCTCCTGCCCCGACATACTCCCAATCGATGAGGAAGGCGGCCTCATCAGTCATCAGGACATTGCCGGGCGAAAGGTCCGAATGGCAGATTGCCTCGACATAGGGGCCTCTGGCCTTCTCAAATCGATTGAGGGCTTCCATCGCCCATGCGTGCTTCTCCGCTTCTACAGGGACTGCCTTGGCCACCCTGTCGTACAGCCATTGTGTTCCCGAGAAAGGATCGGAGATCCTGCCCCGGAGCTGACTTCCTTCCGTTGCATGATGCAGGGTAGAAAGCGCGGTTCCGAATCTCGCGATGGCGCCGGCCCTGTCTTCCAATTCATCAAACGGGACTGCGTCGATATACTCAGCGACAAGCAGACGTGAACGACGGTCGTAGCAGATCAACCTTGGGGCCAGGCCCAAGTCTTCAATCTCATGCAGGACTGCGAACTGATTGCTCCTTACGATCCCGAGAGTCTCCGCCACGTCATCGGGCAGTTGTTCTTGGACAACTACCCGCTCAGCTTCGCCTGTGGCGCGACTCACCGTGACTAGAAAGTTGCGGTTTGTCATGCCCCCAGAAAGTGGCTCAATCACCCATTGAGAACCCGGGTAGAGTTCGGAGATCAGTGATTGCACGTCGTTGGAAATAGGTTCCTGAAGCATCTCTAATCTACCTCGGCTCCTCGATCACATCATCGCGCTCCAGCCAACGTGGGGCCGATTCCTGCTCTTCGTCATGATGGTGGCGTGCGCCCGTCTCACTCAAACCATCAGCCTTCGCCTGAGCCTCCTCATGCCTGATTGCGGTTGGCACAGCGATGAACCGTGCAATCACCATGGCGCACACGGCCGCGACTATCTTTCCAAGCAGAACAGCTGCGATGAGGTTAGGTTGGAAATTCGCCGTGAAGGAGAGGTGATCACCCAGGAGGAAGGCGCCCGTGGTCGCAAATGCGATGGTCATCACTTTATCTTTCGCGGACATCTTTTCAATCAGATGGAAGAGAGCCAAAATGTTGGCCGTCGAACCGAGAATTCCTGCCATAGCAGTTTCACTGAGACCAAATCGGGATCCCAACCAGGCCAACGGTTGGGAGAGATATTTCTGAATGGCGTACACCATGGGAAATGCCCCCGCAAGCATGATTCCAACGGCCCCCGCTACCTCGAGTGCGCGGAACTGGTCATCCGGCGTTGCGATAATCGCGCCGAAGCCCCAAGCCCCAAAGATTCTTGAGAAGATTCCGGTGAAATACTCCACGATGGAAATCGCGAGTAGGAGCTTGGCCGCTGCATCGACGAAGCGGCCAAACCACATAAAGAGTTTAATCATTAGATCCGGCAGGAATTTGAGTCCTGCAGCAATCACTGCGATGACGATAATCAGAGGAATCATATTGCCAACCAGGGCCCCAATAGTCAGGCCCTCGACGGGGGTGTCTGCTGGTCCAGTTGGACTTGCTTCAGAACGAATGCGGGCGCCAGACCACATAACCGTGAGCATCGCCAGCACCACGCCGACCGGGATCGTGAGAATTCCGGACATGACGCCGAGTGCCATGTACTTATGATCTCGCTTGGCGAGAATTGCGAGGCCGACGGGGATGCTGAAGACGATGGTAGCGCCAGCCATGTAACCGGTCATCATCGCAGTGATCCAGTCCCCCGTGGAACTGGCGGTCTCCTGCGCCAAGTGATATCCACCCATATCTGTCGCAATGAATGTCGTGGCCGCCATCGACGGATCTGAACCCATGGCCTTCCACACCGGTCCAAGGACCGACTCTACAAATTTGCTCAGGAACGGGAGCGCAGCCATAACACCCGCGACGGGGATAAAGAGATATCCGATCGCGTGAATTCCTTGAAGGAACTCCTTGCCGAAGCCGCTTTGGCTGTCACGTACAGCCGCCACAGCTCCGATCAGGACGAATACCATCATCACATAAATGACGATTTCTCCGAGAGCTGCCATAATTGTTGCCTTACCTGCTAGGGGAAATATGTCGACGATTTTGCTTCATCGCCTGGAAGCCGGCCCGTCGTGTACGAGTCCACGTTGACTGGTACAGGCCGAGTTTCGGGTCAGCGCGTCAGCCCCCGTTTCTGAGCTGTTCCTAGCTCAGAAACGGGGCAAGCGACCACCCATACGGGATTGGGAAGTCCCGTTTGGTGACCCCTGGGCTCACCGCCGGTTGCGTGCCCGGGACGTCATTCGACCCAGTGCGAATGCCCCGCCCAACATGACACCAGCGAGGATGACGTACTTCATATCGGTGGGTTCAAGAGTGACCTCTGAACTCCAGGCGCCCATCGATACGCCGAAAACAGGCCTTCCTTCTCGAAGCCGAACACCCTTAACGTCCACTCCAAAACGCCCAACTGGTGATAGTACCTTCATTGATTTCTCCTTGAACTCAAACTATTGCCACTGAGATTCTTCAATACCTCGCGGAATGCTCCATTTGCCGCATCCACTGCGCCTCGCTCTGTTTTTGGATCATCTGTTGAAAAACAGTCGACGACATCGCCACGCGCGTTTAGGGCATTCTCAATATTCCGCATGGGGACCCGGCCAGATGCAAGCACCACCGCGTCCGTGGGGAGTCTGACTGTCACGCCATCATGAATGATCGTGGCCCCGGTAACTCGAGGGAAGCCGTGAACAGACTCCAAGGAGGCATTCCAGTAGGTGTAGGTGCCCGGGAACGGGGTAGAGCCGATGCCACTCCGTAGAGAGACGACGCGTGATGCGCCGCTCCGCAGCAGATGGGTACAGAGGTGCTTTGCAAGATAGCCATCCCCCAGCACGACTGGGTTTCGTCCTGGCAACACCCCAGAATCCAGATAATGATGAACCACCGAACCAGGCAGGACGCCCGCGCCTCGATCCCCCTGAATGCCGAGTTCGGCCCGAGTTGCCGGTCGCGTCCCCGACGCGAGCACCAACTGGTCCAACTGATGCTGCCGAGCTCCTTCTGGACCCAAGGTGCTGAGCACACCGTTACTGAACTCAGCAGCTAGAGTTCCCAGATTCCAAGAGACCCCGGCTCGCGTGGCCTCACGTGCCAACTGCACCGTTTCGGGTTCAGGCTCCTGCCCCCCGGGCTCCGGCAGCCGATCAATGCACAGGACGCTCTCCCCGTTTTTGGCAAGAAGCGTTGCGACCCGGAGGCCCGATCTCCCCATCCCGACTACCGCGATGCTAGCCATTTCGGGCCACACCCACTCCGATTGATGAACCCGGTTCGTGCATCGGGGTCTCCCAAGCATCACCTTCCCGGTAAAGGGAAGTAATGAACGCAACCCCAGAGAGACATGCGGAGCCTTGACAACGGCCCCAAGATGCGTGTGTTCGGCGCGCCACCCCACCGATCGTCTTGGCGGGAAGCGGGTCCCGGAGGGCCTGGTGAATATCGAGCGCAGTGACCTTCTCGCACGCACAAATGACAGTACGTCCCAGCGGATCAGACGCTTGCCTTGCCCAGTCATTATCCCACCACAACGGGCGCACAAAGTTGAGCTCCTCGTAAGCATCGCGTTTGCGATTTGAGCTCAATCCAGCATCTACCAGCAGGTCGCGAACGAACGTCCCCATCGCTGGGGAGGACGACACGCCGGTCGACCGAATGCCTGCTACCTGAAGGAGGTTCTCGGACCCCTTGGCCCAACCCACGCGATAAGTGGGGTCACTGTGCGGACGGAGACCCGCAAACGCCTTGATCGCAAAATTGGTGTCGATCGTGGGCATTAGCACCCGACAGCGCTCAACCACCTCTTCGATTCCACTACGGGTTGTAGACCGGTCCTGCTTGTCCTCCAGGTCTTCAGCATCTGGACCGATCAGAACTGACCCGTGGGCCGTTGGAATGACCATGGGCCCGTGGCCCATCTTCGTCGGCATGCCCGTGAGGATGGAGGGCACGTTCGCTCCAAATTCGCGATCAAGAAGAACCCATTGTCCGCGTCGTGCTGTGACGGGGAACTGATCTCCGTGAAGCGCCCCAGAAACCTCATCTCCAGAGACGCCAGCGGCATTGACCACAAACCTAGGTCGGTACCGTCGCCTCGTAGTAATGACCTCTTGGACCCGATTGTCTCGCACGGTGGAGGAGATGACCGATTCACCTAGAAAGAACCTCACCCCATTGCGCTCCGCCAACTCTGCATACGCGACCGGCAGTCGGACCGAGTCGACAACCCCCTCCGCAGGAACAAAGAGTCCCGCCTTGGCTTCTGGGGATGCATGGGGAGCGACCCGGTGCAACTCGGCACCAGTCACGATCTCAGCCGCGACTTCGTTGCTCTCAGCCTTTTCCAACAGGGCCGGGAGACCTTTGACATCGTCCTCAGAAAAGGCCAAGAGCGTAAGGCCAGTTCGTCGGAACCTCACACCCAGTTGCTCACAGAGACGCTCCCACTGAGGGGACGATGCCTTGACAAGGTCTGCCTCCAGGGTTCCCGGCTTCATAGACCACCCTGCATTGGTGATCCCACTGTTAGCGCGAGAGGCTTCCTCGCCGACGTCATGGCGACGCTCAACAACGGCAACCCGAATGTCCAGATAGGACAGCGCCATGGCAATGGAGGTTCCCATGACGCCAGCCCCGATGATAAGAACATCTGGTTGCTCGGCGGCCACCTCATTCACATCTGACATAGTCAGCTCTTTCCAACTAGCTAAATGACGTCATCCCCGACGTCTGGATGCGCCGAAGCTAGTTCGTGGGCCCATCGGGAGTCAACGGGTAGCCAGAAGATCGAGTCCTTCGATCGAAAATTGCTGTGCGAGCGAGAGGGAACATCGGGATCCACTATCTTTGGAGTGGTCACGACCTCGGGTGGTTCCAGGACTCCTGACATGGTCGAGGGTGTTGGTGTAGTTGTTTGGGGTTGACTAGTGCTTCTTCTTCGCGGAATGCCTGCGGTGCCGCCCCAGATGTGCCATAATTGGTGCGTATCGGGGATTAGGTTTGGGGGGTGGGATGATGGCGGTCATGACTGCGGATCCTCCTCTGGCGTGGGTGCCGGGTGAGGCGGTCGAGGTTGGGTTGGCCGGTGGTCTGGTTGAGGATGCTGAGGGTGGCCGGGTGTTCCTGCACGGGAACCTCGTCTACGCGTGGGATGTCGGTGATGAGGCTGGTCGCCGGTTGGCGGCGGTCCAGTTGGTGCGGATCAAGGCCGCGCAGGCGATCCAGGTGGCGGCCGCGTTCGGGGTGGACCCGTACACGGTGTCGCGGTGGTCGAAGGCGTTCCGCGCCGAGGGGGTGGCGGGGGTGGTGACGGGCAAGACCGGCCCGAAAGGGCCGAGCAAGGTCACTGATGCGGTCCTTGCCGAGGTGCGGGAGCGTCGCGCCGAGGGGGGCTCGTTGCGGTCGATCGCGGCCGCGGTGGGGATCTCGGTCACCAGTGTGCGGCGCGCCCTCGAACAACCGGAGCAGGAGCCGGAGCCGGAGCGGGAGTCAGCACCGGGTCCCGATCCGGTGCTGGAGGTGGTGCCGGTGTTGCCTGCGCCGGTGTCGCGGTCGGTGGAGCGGGGTCTGGCCCGGGCCGGGTTGTTGTCTCAGGCGCCGCCGGTGTTCCATGCCGCCGGAAGGGTGCCGTTGGCTGGTTTGTTCCTGGCCTTGCCCGGGTTGGAGGCCACCGGCCTGCTCGGCTGCGCGACACGCGTGTATGGAGGGTTGCCGGCCGGGTTCTACGGCCTGGAGGCGATGTTGGTGGAGGGGGTGTTGCGGTGTCTGGCGGGGGAACCCCGCGCTGAGGGCGCCACCCGGATCGACCCGTACGCCCTGGGCAGGGTGCTCGGGTTGGACCGGGCCCCGGAGGTGAAGACCATCCGCCGCAGGATCAGCCTCCTGGCCGGCCACGGCAAGGCCGAGGACCTGTTGGCGTCGATGGCGGCACATCACCTGGCCCACCACCACGACGACAGCAAGGCCGGGGCCGTGTTGTATGTCGATGGGCATGTCCGCGCCTACCAAGGGACCCGCAGGATCGCCAAAACCCATGCCGCCCGGCTCCGGTTCCCCGCCCCCGCGACCGTGGAGACGTGGATCTCCGACGGCCACGGTGACCCGGTACTGGTGGTGATGGCCGAACCGGCCGCCTCCCTGGCCTCGGAACTACGCCGCCTGCTCCCCGCGCTGCGCCGCGCGGTCGGCGACGACCGCAGGGTCCTGGTCGGGTTCGACCGGGGCGGCTGGTCCCCGGCCCTGTTCGCCCACATGACCGGACACGGGTTCGACCCGTTGACGTGGCGTAAAGGCCCCGCCCCCGACATCGACCCCGCCCTGTTCGCGCCGATCACGTTCACCGACGACCACGGCACCCGGCACACCTGGCAGGCCGCCGACACCCGCGTCGAGCTGCCCGTCGACGACCACGGCGGCACCTTCGGAATGCGGCAACTGACCCGCCTGCTCGACACCAAGACCGGCACCCGGCAAGCCCACATCCTCACCACCCGCACCGACCTGCCCGCCGGCGAAATCCTGCACCGGATGGGATCACGGTGGCGGCAGGAGAACTACTTCCGCTACGCCCGCATGCACTTCGCCCTCGACTCCCACGACCACTACACCACCACCCCCGACGACCCGCACCGGATGGTGCCCAACCCGGCCAAGAAAACCAGCCGCGACACCCTCACCGCTGCCCGCAACCGCCTCGACCGCCTCCAAGCCACCACCGACGCAGCCCTCCTCGACTGGCGAACCCCCCAACCAGGCCAAACCGACATGCTGCTCACCAGCGCCGACCACAACAAGATCACCGCCCCCCTCTTCGACGCCCAAGACGCCCACGACCTGGCCCACCAGGCCCACACCAACACCCCAGCCCGGCTACCCCTGGCCCAGGTCAACCCCGGACAACAGGTCCTCGACGTCGAAACCAAACTCCTCACCCACGCCATCCGGATCGCCGCGTTCAACACCATCACCACCCTCGCCCGCGACCTACGCGTCCACACCGGCTACGCCCGCGCCCACGACGAGGCCCACACCCTGATCAGACAAGCCCTCACCGGAACCGGAGACATCATCCCCACCAGCGACACCCTCACCATCCGCCTCGACCCCCTCCCCACCCGACGCGCCACCACCGCCCTCACCGAGCTCTGCGACCACCTCACCAACACCGCAACCCGCTACCCCGGCACCAACCAGACACTGAAATACGAAACGAAAACGCGGTCCTGACACCACAACAACCATGGCGCCATGTCAGGAGTCCTG
>NZ_JBUZNO010000020.1:0-13873 GCF_055326245.1 Tessaracoccus luoxuelianae | reverse complement strand
CGACGATCATCAGAGAAGTCAGCCGCGAAAGGGTGATCGTTCCTCACACAACTGCAGCCGCGAACGTGAGGGCGGTTCACGCTGGAGCGATGGGATCGGATCTATCGAGGACTGCCGTGATCGAAGTGACACGCAAGTACGCCCGGGCGTATGTGGCGGCGACGAAGAAGGTCAAGGGTGCGATGCTCGACGAGTTCTGCCTCGTGACCGGGCTGTCGCGGGACCGGGCCCGGCACCTGTTGACCGCCACCGGCACCCGGCCCTCGAACGTGGCCAGGATCGACCGCCGCCGCGCGAAGCCGAGGAAGTACTCCACCGATGCCGCCAGGGTTCTGGAGCGGGTGTGGGTGCTCTCCGGCTGTGAGTGCGGCCCCTACCTGGCCGCGGACATGACCAGGCTCCTGTCGAACCTGGAGGCCAACAGTGAGCTCGCCCCGGGGCGGGGCGGTTACAGCCCGGGGGTGCGTGCCGAACTGGAGGCGATGTCCGGGGCCACGATCGACCGCTATCTGGCCGGGTTCAAGGCCACCCACGGGCTACGCGGGTTCACCACCACCCGGCCGGGTCCGCTGCTGCGGACCTCGATCCAGATCCGCAAGGCCGGCGACGAGGCCGAAGCCGAGCCCGGGTTCCTCGAGGTCGACACCGTCGCCCACTGCGGCCCCACCCTGAAGGGCGAGTTCGCCCGCTCCGTGTCGTTGACCGACGTGGTCACCGGCTGGACCCAGGTGATCGCGATCCGCAACAACGCCCGCCGCTGGATGCTTGAGGCCCTCGACCAGGCCATCGACCTGTTCCCATTCCCGATCCAAGGCCTCGACTGCGACAACGGCTCCGAGTTCATCAACCACGACGTCATCAACTGGGCCGGCCACCGCGACATCTTCTTCACCCGATCACGGCCCTACCGGAAGAACGACCAAGCCACCATCGAAGCCAAGAACAACCACATCGTGCGCCGGCGAGGGTTCTACTACCGCTACGACACCCCCACCGAACTCGCGCTCCTCAACCAGCTGTGGCCCCTCGTGGCTGACCGCGGTAACTACTTCATCTCCACCAAGAAACCCGTCGGCTGGGGCGCCGACAAGGCCGGACACCGTAAACGCATCTACGACCGCCCCAGTCCACCCCTGGACCGGCTCCTCGCCGCCCAGATCCTGTCCCCAGCCCAGCAAGCCGACCTGCTGGCCCGCCGCGAGCAGCTGAACCTGGCCGAACTCACCCGCGACATCACCCGCATCCAAGGGCTCCTGATCGCCGCCGCCAAAGACAAAACCGACGCCCTCTACACCGCCAAGCTGACCCTCCCCAGCGCCACCACAGCGATCAAGACCCCACGCACCGCCTGACCCATTTCGCGGCTAAACCATGTGAGGAACCAGGAATCATTTCGCGGCTACCTTGACATGAGGAACTACGTCGGCCGACGATATCCCTGATGGTCGTCGCGGGCTGGAGTTCGGGTTCCGGATCGTCTATCGTTGGGGATGCAGACCCCCCCACTCCCGTGGATCAGGGGGTCTTGCTGTTTCTGCGGCTAGATGGATATGGGTGCCCGCTGGGGGTCGCGTTCTGAGAGGTACTGGGTGTACCAGTCCCACGCGTACTGGTTGCCTCGGTGGGGCTCGATGTGGGCGTTGGCGCTCCAGGCCACCAGGTCTGCCATCTGGACCAGTTGTGAGTGTTTCGAGTCAGTGAGGACCGCGTCTTCGATGACTCTGCGGGCAGAGAGTTTCAGGTTCCGGTGGGCGGCTCTGTAGGTGGTGTCGCTGCCGTCGCCGTCCATGAACACCATTCCCAGAGAGTCGGAGTCGTGCAGCTCCGATTCGATGCGGGTGATGAGGGCGGCGTAGGTCTGCTGTTTCGTATGGTGGAGCTCCTGCGGTGCACCTCGTCTCCACACCGCCCCGACGCGGAGTCCTTCGGTCGAACGGAGTGTCTCGAGGCACTCGGTGGCTACTTCCCTGCCGAAGTCCTTCCAGTGCGCTTGCCCGGCATGAATGTGACGCTCAGGCAGGAACGTGGAGATCCGGCCTCGTCCGTTGACGTACTCGGTGGTGTGCAGCTCTCGGACGATGGGGATGGAGAACTCGCGCCATAGTCGCTTCCTCATGTCCAGCCAGACGCGTAGCACATCGGCCCAGCGGTCCGGAGCGAACTCGATCCACCCAAACACCACGAGCCCTGACTGGGGGTGCCCCGAGTCGTCGATGTAGATCAGCCGATCAAGGGAGGGCGGCATGGACCTGCATCCTAGTTGTGAAGCCGCCTTGGCCTGAGGCGACCGCCCCCGAAGTGGGGTGGGTCGTAGGCGTCACTGGGCACCCAGACGATTCGAAGGGTGAACCCGCGCGTCGGCGACCTGCTGCAACTCCTCGAGGGTCAGCAGGTAGTCAAACCGGCCGAACCCGCGCTCGCGGCCGTCCATAACCCGCCGATACTCAGACAGCATCCGCATATAGGTGTCGAGCATCAGGCAGTGGGAGTTGCCGCGGTCGTTGCGCTCGACCTGTGGCTGGAGCTCTCTCCAGCGGTCATCGCGCATCAGGTACTCGACGTAGGACGCCATATGGCCTTCAAGCGAGTCGTTGTGGTCGAAACCTTGGAACTCAAGCTGGAAGGCCAGCCCGTCGTCTACGGGGGTGCCCTGCTTCTTGAGATGGTCGATGCTGAAGGTGAGGATGCGGAACATCTGGAGGATGTCTGAGACGCGACCACAATCTCGCTTCGACAGTTCCGTCTTCAGTCCTGCGACTTCCCGCCAATACTCGCCGGCGAATCCTTCTTCCAGGATCATTGCGCGCCGGAGCTGGTAGTCGAGGTCGCCGTCGACGTCGTTCGAGTCCTCGGGCAGCACCCGGCCAAGGATGCGGTGCAGCAGAGCCAGCACCTGACGGTCGGTGGTCCGCAAGCTCTCCGGTGCAGGCTCATCACCGTGGTGCGGCCGCGAGTCGAACACGGGAACCACTGCCTCCATCAGGAGGTCACGGACGTACTCGCTGAGCGTCACCCCGTTGGTGTCTGCCAACTCCTTGAGTTGATCGCGCACATGGTCATCGACCCGCACACTCAGCACAGCCATCCCGACTCCTCTACGATATGACAAACGTGTAGCGTCGTCATACAGCATACGGCAGGATGCTCGTCCCGGCTAGGAGGCGCGCTGTTCCCACAGGTCGCGGTGGTCGTTGACGAACCGGTCGAAGCGGGTGGCTGGGGTGCCGGTGAGTCGCTGGATGCTCCGGTTGGGGGCGGCGGAGGCGTTGAGCCGCACCACGCGGTAGATCATCTTCTGGACCGCGATGTAGTCGGCTGGCCGGCCGTCTGCGGCCAGCTGGGCGAGGTGCTCGTGTTCGGTGGGGCGGGTGTAGGTGATGGGCCGGCCCAGGACGCGGCTCATGATCTGGGCGACATCGGTGTAGCTGAGGGACTGTTCCCCGGACAGTGTGTAGGCCTTGCGGTCGTGGCCGGGTTCGGTGAGCACTGTCGCGGTGACCGCGCCGATGTCGCGGGCGTCGATGAACGCGGTGCGGGATCTGCCGGCCGGGACCCGGATCTCGCCGTGGCGGGCGATGTCGTCGGCGTAGGTGCTCGACAGGTTCTGCATGAAGAAGTTGGGCCGCAGCATCGTGTACGGCGCCTGGGTGGCTTTCAGGTAGGCCTCGACCTGGTGGTGGGGGGTGTTGCGGTTGAACTGGACCCCTTGCAGGGACAGGAACACCACCTGCCTCATCCCCAGATCCTGCGCGGCGTCGATGACCGGGATCAGGAACCGGGTCACGTCGGCGATCTGCGGGGGCCGCATCAGGAACAGCCGGTCCGCGCCGCCCATGACGCGCCGCAGTTGCTCGGGTGTGGAGGCGAATTCGAAGAGTCGCGCGTCCACGCCGTCGGGGAGACGGCGGGCGGCGTGGCCGGAGCGGACCCCGGCGATCACCCGCTCTCCCCTGGCGGCCAGCTGCGCGGCGACGGCGGCTCCGACGGTGCCGGTGGCGCCGGTGACGAACACTGTGCTCATCGGGTGGCCTCGGTGGTGCGGGCCAGCAGCCCGGTCAGGGTCGCGAGCTCTTCATCGCTGAGGGCGTCGAAGCGCGGGGACAAGTCGGCGATGATCGCCTGCTCGAACCCTTCGACGTGTGTCTGGGCGGTGGGTTCAAGGACCAGCAGCCGACGCCGGCCGTCGACGGTGTCGCGGTCCTGCCGGACCAGGCCCAGGACGCTGAGCCCGGCGACGAGCTGGGTGACGGCCCCTGCGGTGACCCCGAGCCGGTCGGCGATCGCTCCGGGGGTGGCCGGGGACGGGCTGTGGGCGATGTGGAATAGCACTTCCAGCTGGGCCCGGCTCAGGTTCAGTTCCCCGAAGGGGATCATCCGATGCGAGTCCATGACCCTGTTCCACATCACGATCGCCTCGATCGCGCCACCGATCAGCGTGTCCCGGCCGCTCATCAGTGGCTCACGAACGGCATCCGCCGGATGAACCGCTGATCGTCGAGTTGGGTGACGATGAAGTCGGCCAGGTCATCCCGCGAGATCTTGGTGCTGGCATCCACCCCGACCCACCCGACCCGGTACCGGCCCAGGCCGGGGTCGTCGGTCAGGCGCGGTCCCCGCACCACCGTCCAGTCCAACCCGGAGCCCTGCAGCACTCTCAGGTGGCCCTCGGCATCGGCCAGCACATGCCCGGCCAACAGGCGCAGCAGCCCACGGATGATCCGATCGGCAAGTTGGGGGCCGTCCTGCTCGGCGCGGAGCCCGCCACCGGACAAGGTGATCAGCCGCGCCACGCCATGGCGGTGCATCGCCTCGACGATCAGCCTGGTCCCGTCGGTCTGCAACGTGGGCGGGGAACCCTTCACCTGCCCGACCACACTGATCACGGCCTGCGACCCGGCGACCGTCTCCCCCATCGCAGCCGGATCGAGGACGTCACCGACCACCACCACAACCCCCGTCGACCGATGGGAGTCTGGCAGGGTCCCGCACCGACACCCGCACCTGGTGACCGGCAGCCACCAGCCTGGTCAACACCCTGCGACCCGTGCCACCGGTGGCACCGAACGCAACAACACTCACACCACACACTTTAGGCGCTAAAGCAAAGTGCGCGCCGAGGGTCGCTGCGGCGCCAACGCCGACCAAGGTTCGTTTCGTTTTCGTCATCTTCTTTCGTTACGTTGCGTTACGTAGCGTTATGGTATGGTGACGTTATGACGATTGAGACTGTGCAGCGGGTGTGTCGGTTCCCGGGGTGTGAGCGGCCGGCGGTGTCGTCTTCGGAGGGTGTGGGGCGTCCGTCGGAGTATTGCGATGATCGGCAGCACACTCGGGCGGCTGCGTGGCGGGCTCGGCAGAAGCTGGCCGAGGGGCCTCGCCCGGTGGAGGCGTTTCCGGTGGATGCGGCGCGGCAGCGGGCGAGCATGATCAGCGGTCAGGTCACTGGGATGATCGAGCATCTCGGTCAGCAGCTCACTGTTCTGGTGGAGGAGCTGCGTACCGTCGGTGACCCGGAAGCGGTGGAGGCGCAGCTCGAGGCGGTGTCGAGTGAGGCGGCCGAGCAGGTGGCCACAGCCAACGCGCGCGCGACCCGGGCCGAGCAGGGTCAGCGTCGAGCGGAGGCCGAGAAGGCTGAGGCGGACGCCGCGGCCACGGAGGCCACGGCGGCCGTCGAGGAGCTGACAGCGGCCCTGGCCCAGGCCCGCCAAGACCTGCATGACTCGACTCTGGCCCGGGAATCGCTCGCCGCGGAGCTCGCCGCCGTGCAGCAGGTCATGGCCGAGGCGCAGGCCCACGCCGATGAGGTGCAGACGCAGCTGCGCGACGACTTGGCGATCGCCAGGTCCGAGCTCGCCGACGCGATCACGCAGCGCGACGAGGCCCAGGCCCGCGGCGAGGAGACGCAGCACGCTCTTGCCGCGGCCCAGTCCCGCGCCGAGACGGCCGTTGCCGAGACCGAAGCCCTACGCGTGAAGGTCGGGGAGCTCCAGGGGGCTGCCGCGGTCCTCACGGCCGAGCGTGACGCGGCCCGCGCAGAGACGCAACGCGAACGTGTCCATGCTGACCAGCGGGTGGCGGACCTGCAGGCGGCCTTCGACGCCCAACTCCACCAACGACAGGCCGAGATCACCCAGGCACGCGAGGAGCTGCACGTCTACCAGGAGCGGGCCATCCGCGCCGAGGCGCTGGGCCCGGTGCCCAAACGCCGCACCTGACCCCTCCTGGGTCGAGTGACCCGGGATCTCCCCGAAGGCCGAGGTCCCGCTTGGCCTCTATCTGGGTGGCGTGTGCCGGGGCGCCGTCGACAGGGTGCGACCCATCGGATGCTGGGAACTGCTGTTGCTCGGCGTGCTGCTGCCTGTGGGGGGTGTGGTTCGTTGTCGGAGGTTGGTTTCGAGGGCGCGGTGGATGGCCTCGGGGTGGAGACCTTTGAGGCGTGTGGAGAGGTGATCGAGGTCGGCGCCGAGGTGAGCCAGCCGGGTCAGGTGGCTGCGGGTGGTGTCGCGGTCGGGGTCGGTGAGGAGGGCGGGGTTGGTGGCGTGTGCCCAGGTGTCGAACCGTTCCTGATCACGGTCGACGGCGTCGACGGCGTCGTCGGGGCTGGTGAGGGGGGTTTGGTGGGTGAGTTGTTCGTTGATGGCGGTGTAGCGCTGTCGGGCGGTGTCGAGGTCGTCCTGGTGGGGGAAGGGTTGCCCGTGGAGGGCGGTGGCGTGCGCGTGGCGGGTGTGGTGTTCGGCTAGGGATTCTTCGTGGCCGGCGATGAGGGCGGGCAGGGCTCGGCTGATCAGATTCTCCAGTTTGGTGAGGGTGCCTTTCTGCGGGTTACCGAGGTCCGCACACGGGATCGACACGGCGGGGGTGTCGCCGGCGGCGGTGAGGGTGAAGGCGATGTTGCCGTTACCGAGTGCGGTCATCTGGATCAGGTGGCCGCCGAGCTCGGCGACAGGGCCGAGGTCGAGGTGCTGGTCGGGTCGGAGATTCAGCAGGGCGAACATGGCGTGCAGCTCGTCGGCGGCGTCGCCGCGTTTGGTGTAGCGCTGACCGTTGAGGGTGATCTGGAACGCGTCACCCGCTGTCGGGATCGTGAGTGCGGCGGCGGCGTGGAGTTCGGGGAGCCGGCCGGTGAGGTGCTCGATGGTGTGCTGGCTGCTGCTGATGGTGTGCCTGAGCGCGATCTGGGTGTGCTTGTGCGCTTCGGCGAGGCGGGTGAGACGGGCCAGGTCGTGTTGGGCTTCGGCGTGTTGGAGGAGGAGGGGGTTACCAGAGGCGATGGCTTTGAATTCGGCGAAGCTGAGAGTGGCTTCGGAGACGTCTTCGATGTCGCGGGCGCCGCCCAGGGTGCCGCGCATGATCTGGTCGATGAATCTGCCTTTCCGTTCGAGGGTTTGCCACATGTAGGTGTCGAAGGAGCCTTCGGTGATGACCTGGCTGATCTGGACGGTGGTGTTCTGGTTGCCTTGGCGGATGGCGCGGCCTTCGCGTTGGGTGACGTCGGCGGGTCGCCAGGGGGCGTCGAGGTGCATGACGTGGAGGGCGCGGTCTTGGACGTTGGTGCCGGTGCCCATTTTCGCGGTGGAGCCGATCAGCACGGCGATCTTCCCGGCACGGGCGTCGGCGAACAGGCGGGCTTTGGCTTGGTCGGTGGTCGCGTCGTGGATGAAACGCACCGATCCGGGTGGGAGTCCGTTGGCGTGGAGCTGGTCGCGGAGCTCGTGGTAGATGTTCCACTGGTCGCTGGGGGTCGACAGGTCACAAAACACGATCTGCAGCCCGCCCAGGATCGGCGACGGCTGGCCGGTGGCCGGATCCAGATACTCCCGGGTTTTGGTGGTGTGCCAGATGCGGGTGAGTTCGGCGGCGGCGATGTCGACTTTGCCGGGTTCGTGGAGGAGGGGGTGCTGGTCGGGGTCGGTGACCAGGCGCATGTCGAGGGCGGCGAGGCGGCCGTCGTTGCCGATTTTGAGCATGTTGTCGTCGCGGGGGTCGACCTGTCGGCCGGCGATCAGGTCGACGCGGTCGGCCAGCTCGTCGATGTAGCCGGCCAGGGCGTCGGATTTCGCGACGGTGAGCAGTTGCGGGAGGGGGGTGCCGTCGGGGCGGGGGGTGATGGTGGGGACGGGCAGGTTGAGGTCGGCGGCGGTTTTCACGTCGCCGAAGGAGTGGAACATGGTGAGGAGTTCGGGAACGTTGGTGAAGCGGGCGAATCTGGCTCGGAGTTGGAACTTGTCGCCGGTGATGTTGGTTTCGAAGCCGGTGACCACTTCCCCGAAGGTCGCGGCCCAGGAGTCGAAGTCGTTGATCCCGGCGTCGGTGAGGAGGTGGGGGGCGAGGTAGTGCTGCATGACGTACATCTCGGTGACGGAGTTCGCGATCGGGGTGGCGGTGGCGCCGGTGATCACGCGATGCCCGTAGCGGTCCCGCAGGAACCACAGTTTCGCGTCGAGGTCCTGGGACCGTTGTGAGCCGTCGATGGAGGCGCCGGGGATGTTCGAGGCGACGCGCAGGTTCTTGTAGTCGTGGAGTTCGTCGATGACCAGGTAGTCGATGCCGGTTTCCTCGAAGCTGATCCCGGGGTCGCGGGGCTGGTCGAGTTTGGCTTTGAGTTTCTCTTCGGCGCGCAGGATCTGCTTCTCGATGGCTTTGACGCGGGACTCGGCGCGGCCGCCGGCCTCAGCCGCCCGGGTCAGGGCGGCGCGGATGTCGCGGGTCTGGTCGGTGAGGTAGTCCAGTTCCCGGCGCGGGTCCAGGGAGAGGGCTTGGAAGGCGGTGCGGGTGAGGATGACCGCGTCCCAGTCGTTGGCGGCGACGCGGGCGACGAACGCGCGGCGTTTGTCGGCGGTGACGTCATCGGCGCCGGCGGCCAGGACGGTGGCGTGGGGGTAGAGCTGCATCCAGTCGCGGGTGAACTGCGCCAGCAGGTTGTTGGGCACCACGATCGCGGGTTTACGGATCATCTGGAGGCGTTTGAGTTCGGTGGCGCCGATGATCATCTCCGCGGTCTTCCCGGCGCCGACGACGTGGAACAGGCCCACGGAGGGCTCGTTGAGCATCCGCGCGACCGCCGCCCGCTGATGCGGCCGCGGGGTGAACGAGCTCACCAAACCGGGGAACGTCAGCTGTTGACCTTCGGCGCTGTAATCGCGCAGCACGATCGAGTTGAACCGGCGGTTGTACTCGGCCTGCAGCCGCGCACCACGCTCGGGGTCCTCCCACACCCACCCGGCGAACCGCTGCGCCAGCAGCCGGGCTTTCTCCTGCGCGGCCTCGGTCTCGGTGGCGTTCAACGTGTCGATTGTGCGGCCGTCACGGTCGGTGTGGGAGTCCTTGACCAGGATCTGCGTCTGGGTCAGCAGGCGCTGGATCAGTTCGGGGGCGGTGAGCCGGCGGGTCCCCCAATCGTGGGTCGCCGACATCGACCACTTGTTGCCCTCGACCACCCACTCGGAGCCATGAATATGAGTCACCTTCGCCTGCCGATCCTGCAGGACCTCGCGCATGAACAAGGCGTGATCCTCGGCCGGGATCCACACCGCCCCCAGCGCGGCGGTGATCTCTCCTGGGCCCAGGTCGGGGGGCAGCACGGCCCTTAGCGCGGCCACGTTGTGCTGCCAGCGGGGATCGACGGCGGCCGCCTGCCGGGCGAGGTCGAGTTTGTCGCGGACGTTGCCGGAGAGGTACTCGGCCCGCAACACCACACCGCTGCTGTCGCCCTCCGGGGTGGGGGTGTCGAACACCAGATCATCAATCCGTTGTCGTGCCTGGGTCTGGTCGCAGCCCAGCAGGGCGGCGATGGTGGGCAGGTCGACGCGGCCGAGGGTGTCCAGGCTGACACTGACCGCATCCGAAGGTGTCTCAGCCGAGGTGACGGGTTCCCGGGGCACGATCTGCCGGGCGGTCAGCAACCCCGCGGGCAGAGCCAGGCCGGTGTCGTCGTCGAAGCGTTCCAGGGCCGCGACCAGCGGACCGTAGGGGTCGAGGCGGGTCACCAGCCGCACCGCCGCCGGTATCAACCGCGCCGGTCTGCGGGTCGGGTCTTTCGGCTTCGTCAACGTGAACCGGTTGATCGGCCCGAACGCTTCGACGTAGCGTTCCCATGAGCGCAGCAGCCTTCGCCGGTCCTCCTCCAACCCGGGATCACCATCGGCGGCGGTGGTCTCGGCCGCGATCACGGTCCGGGCCTGGTCCCGCAGCTCGAGCAGGGCCCGCACCTCGACCCGCTGCCTGACCGGGACCTCCACCGCCACGTTCACGCCTTCTGAGACCACGGTGAACCGGCCATCGGGATGCGCGCTCAGATGCCCATCCCGCTCAGCCACCCCCTCCCCCACCAGCACAGGCGAGTCGCCGGTGGAGGGGGTGAACGTCCAGCCGTTCTCGCGGGCCCGCCGGGTGATCCCGGCCAGGGCGTCGCGGAGGGCCTCGCTGGTGTCGAGGTCGGGGGTGGGGGTGATGTGGAGGCCCGCGACACCGTGCATCCCGACCCTGCACTCGGGCTGGCCGAGCACCAGCGACGGGTTGCTGGTCAGGCGACGGTTGATGTGGAGGGTCTCCTCGGTGCCGTGGGGTCCGGGCACGGTGACCGGGTCGGTGAAGATCCAGTCATCCTCCCCCGGAGCCTCCCCTTCGACGCGGCGGCGGAGGATCAGGAGGTCGGTGACGGCTTCGGTGCCGGCGGCCGCGGTGTGGGCGCCGGTGGGGAGCCGGATGACGCCGACCAGGTCAGCGAGGTGGTGCAGGTCGCGGCGATGGGCCGGGTCACGCGAGTCGAGGGTGTAGTGGCTGGTCAGCACCGCCACCAGCCCGCCGGGGCGGGTCAGCTGCACCGACTTGGACAGGAAATGGTTGTGCATCACGTAGTGGTGCGGGTTGTGCAGCGGGTCATGGAGCCGGACATCAGCGAACGGCACGTTCCCGACCACCGCGTCGAAGTACCCGCCCGGTAGGCGGGTCTCGGCAAACGACTCGGCACGGATCAGCGCCCCGGGATACAGCAGGCCGGCGATGGCGGCGGTGGTCGGGTCGAGCTCGACGCCCATCATCGACACCGCCTCCGGGGCGGTCCCGATGAACACCCCCGCCCCGCAGCCCGGCTCCAACACCCGCCCCCCGGTGGGGGCGCCGAGTTCGATCAGCGTGTCCCAGATCGCGCGGGCATACTCCACATGCGTGTAGTGCGCGTTGATCGTGGTGCGGCGCGCCGCATCGTAGGCGGCCGGGTCCAGCAGCTCCCGCAACATCTGGCGCCGCTGCGCATGATCGGGGCGGGACTCGTCGAAGATCTGCGACAGGCCCTGCGCCCCCCACGACCCCCACCGGGCCAACACCTCCTGCTCCCCCACCGTCGCAGGGCGGCCCTCGGCCTGCACCCGGTGGAGGACGCGGATCGCGGCCACGTTGGCATCGAACCGGGCTACCGCCCCCGACGGCGCCAAACTGTCCTGCCCCCCAACCCGAAACCCCACCCCCGGGACCGCCACCGGGACCGCCACCGGCCCGGCTGCGGACGTGGCAGCGGTTGAGGGAGGGGCTGGTGGGGTGGGGGTTACTGGTCCTCGATCAGGCCCGTCTTGTCGTGGATCGCGTGGTGAGTCTCCATCAGCAGCTGCAGGATCGAGGAGGTCTGCGGGTCGAAGCCCGCGTTCTCGTCGTCCTCCTCTTCCAGGGTTTCCGGTTCCGGGGTCAGCATCTCGGCCCGGACGATCTCCTCGGCCTGCATCCGGATCGCGTTGAGCCGACCCACCTTCTCCCAGTAGGTTTCGCCGGTCGGGTCGGGGCCCTGCATCTGCTCGGCCAGCCACACCACCCGCGTCTGGGCCTCCTGACCCAACGTCGAGAAGAAGTGGTTGGGATCCTCCAACGCCGCGTACCTGGCCGGCGCCAGCATCTGCCACGACTGCTCGGCGAACCGGCCGTACTGATTCATCAACGGACTCCTCATCTGCGCTGAGCCACAACTCCTCAAGCGAGGGCTGGTCATAGCGGGATCGACTTCTAGACGCCATGCCTTCGAAGAACCCCAACTCAGGTCACACACCGCGTGAACCATCATCGCGACCCACCCCTCTCCACAGTCCTTGTAGCGTCATCATCTCGGGCCCCTCCGACACCTTCGAACCGGTGGGCCTCTGGCTGGCGAGGTTGCGCAGCACGTTGCGCAGCCCTGCTACCACTTTCTCCGGGTCGCGACCCGCCAGCCTCCGAGCCAGGGCGGTGAGGTCGGTGCCGGCGGCCTGCAACCTGGTCAGGTCCGCCTGCACGCTCCCCCACCCTTCACCCAGCAGGGTCGGGTTCACGGCCTGGGCCCAGGGACGCCAGTCGACCTCCACCGCAGCCCCCGGCTGGTGGCGTGCCAGGGTCGCGGCCGCCACTGCGGCCGGTACCTTCGCCAGCCGCCGGGCCAAGAGTGTGGTGTCGGCGCCGGCGTGGTGGAGTTCGTCGAGCCGGGCGGCGAGCTGCGGCCACTCCTCCACCCCAGCCAGGCCGGTCAGGTCGGCCCAGCGTTGCCAGCGGTCGGCTGGGGTCTGGTCGAGGCGGCGGCGTGTCTGCCGGGTCTGTTCGCGTGCGTGGTCGGCGGCCGCGGCCGGGGTGGTGGTCCAGGCGTTGATCCGCGTCACCAGGTGTCGGGTCTGCTCCTCCGGCACCATCGCCTGGTGCTGTTGCCAGGTGGCTGGGGGGCGGGCGGCGAGGATCTCGGCGACCTGCCGGCCGGCGTCGGCGGGGGTGAGGAACGTGACCCGGTCACGGATCATCAGGTCCCCCTGCGCCGTGGTGGCCTCGGCCAGCGCGTGGTGGAGGGCGTCGGGGCCGTGCTGTTGGAGTAGCTGTGCTGGGTCTCCGCCGGCTGGGAGGAGCAGGCGGCGTGGGTCGAGGCGGTGCTGGGCGAGGAGCCAGAAGGTGTTCTCGGCTGCGATGTGGCCGGCGTTGTCGGCGTCGGTGGCGATCAGCGGGGTGGGTCCGTCGCGCAGCAGGAGCGTCTGTTCCCGGGTCAGCGCGGTTCCAAGCGGTGCGACGCCGATGAAGGCCCCGTGGCCGGCGAGGGTGACCGCGATCGCGTCCATCGGCCCCTCCACAATCACCGGCACAGCCTCCGGGGTGAGGAGGTGGTGGCCGTAGAGGACGTCGCGTTTCGCGAACAGGGCGCCGGCGGGGCTGTTCAAGTACTTGGGGCCGTGGTCGTCGCCGGCGTCGGGGTGCCGGCGGCCGACGAAGCCGACGATGACGCCTTCATGGGTGATGGGGAGGATGGCGCGGTCGCGGAATCGGTCGACCACGGTGCCCTGCTTCGTGGTGGTGGCCACCCCCGCGGCGAGCAGCTCGTCTGTGTCGAATCCTTGCTTCCGCAGCGCACTGACCAGCGTCGTCCAGCCCGCGGGGGCGTGCCCGATCCGGAACCGTGGGTCGCCGGCGAGATCCTGACCGAACCGCTCCGTGAAGTAGGTGTGGCTCCATGAGCCGGGCAGCTGGGCTTCGAAGAACCCGGCCGCCGCCTCGGTGACCTGGGCGAGGCGCTGCGGGGTGTGGGGGGTCTCGGCCCAGCGGTCGGCGGCCGCGAACCCCTGCCGCAGCTCGACCTCGGTGAAGTCCGGATCGGTACGCTCCCGCAAACTCGCCGCCTTGGCGAGGTCGGCGGTGCGGGTGGACCAGTCGATGTCCTCGATCCCCTCCGGCGGCACCTCGTCGGGATGCGGCGGCTCCCCCTGCTCGTCCGGGGGGAGGGTAGTGAGGTGGTGTGTGCGCCACAGCATCGCCTGACACGCATCATCGAACCCGGACACATCCACCGTCGGGGTGATCAGGTGCTCGAGGTGGTGTCCGTGGTCGGTGGCGTGGGTGATCGCGGCGGCCAGGTGGGGCCACCAGGGGCTGGCCTCCA
>NZ_JBUZNO010000002.1:86738-520543 GCF_055326245.1 Tessaracoccus luoxuelianae | reverse complement strand
GGGGGCATGAGGGGGCGGGCCTGGTCCGGGGGAGCCCCGAGCTGGCGGCGGATCCCTTCCCAGACGGCGATCACGCGTGCGGTTTGGGTGGGGTCGGGATGGTTACGGACCTTGTGGGCGAACCGGATCGTCGACAGACGCCGGCTGATCGTGCCGACCTTCGCCCCGGCGGTGGCCAGCGCCGAGATGTAGCGGGAGATCGCGATGTCGGTGGCGGGCAGCGCCGTGTGGTGGTTGTCGCGGCACCAGGTGACGAACTCGGTCCAGTCGGAGCGGTACCCGCGCAGCGTCGACGAAGCCCTCGACGCTGAGGCGAACGCGGCCTCGGCCGCATCCAACGACAGGTCCTCCGGCAGCAGCACCCCCGCCTGATGATCAACGGCGAGCAGGCCACCAGCCGTTTCCAGTGGACCTGTGTGCCCCTCAGACATGGGATTCGTCGAGTAGCTCGAGTTGTTCGGCGAGCCAGGTGCGGGCGGCGGCCTCGGCAGCGGGTTTGGCGGCTGTGAGGGTGGGCTGGACGCCGCGGGCGATGCGGGTCACCTGGTCGGTGCTGCCGGTGCGGTAGATGGTGAGCGTCCAGGTCCAGCGGCCGGCGGTGCCGCGCTGGGCCATCAGCTGCAGATCGTGACGCTCAGAGATCGGCAGGTTCACACCCCACGCCGACTTCGCCCCGGAGCGGTCGTGGCTCCATTCGTACGGGGGCAGCGGCACGTCGTCGCGGGTGACGAGTTGGTGTCTGCGTTGGGTGGCCATGTCTGGATTCTACCGGTTATTACATCGGATTCTCTGGATAATCCGATGTAGTAACGGCAACTGAGATGTGTCACGGGACGAGCTTGGCGAAAGGCCTATCCGGTTTGGGACTCCGGAAGATCCGGGGCAGAGCACGGGGGAGCAGCCCTGGCGACTCTAAGAGCTCGGGTACGGTCTGAGGCCCTCCGTGTAGGCGTGGGCGTGAGACTCTTCGTTGCAGGTGTGGCTGAACGAAGGGTGTCGCTGATTTGTGTCCTCCCCGGGGGTGCGCTAATGTTTTCTTCGCGCCAGCTGCTGCTGTCCCACAAGGGCAAATGCACACAGCGCATGCGGACGTGGCTCAGTTGGTAGAGCATCACCTTGCCAAGGTGAGGGTCGCGAGTTCGAATCTCGTCGTCCGCTCGGAGATGTAGTCTCTCCCAACCCGTTTGGGGAGGGTAATAGCTCCACCAGGTGGAGTGGCCGAGAGGCGAGGCAACGGACTGCAAATCCGTGTACACGGGTTCAAATCCCGTCTCCACCTCGGGCGGTTGGCGCAGTGGTAGCGCGCTTCCCTGACACGGAAGAGGTCGGCGGTTCGAAACCGCCATCGCCCACCAGACTGATTCAGCTCCTCGATCCATGATCGGGGAGCTGATCTGTTTCCGGCGCCTGTTGAGCCTCCACGCAATTGACCGATAAGCTGCATTATGTCACTTTGCCGTGATCGCGCCCCTCGCACACCCCTTGACACCACTGGTGCATGCGCCGACAGTTGACGGATGCCAGCAGAAGCCGTCACCCGCCCCACCCCAGTGCCCGTCGAGGACTTCCTGGAGACCGTCACAGAGCGACGGCGCAACGAAGCCCACGAGCTCATGTCGATGATGCAGGACATCACCGGTGACAAGCCGACGATGTGGGGCCCGAGCATCATCGGCTTCGGGTCGCAGCACTACCGTTATGACACGGGCAGGGAGGGCGACATGCCCAGGCTGGGCTTCAGCCCCCGCAAGGCGACGCTCACCGTCTACTTCAACGAGGGCTTCGACCGCTACTACAGCGAACACCTGGCGAAGCTTGGCAAGCACAAGACCGGCGTATCGTGCCTCTATCTCACCAAACTCGCCGACGTCGACCTCGCCGTCCTGCGGCAGATGCTTGAGGCCTCCTACGCCCTGGGCGAATCACCGGCGGAGAAGGTGACCACCGTGGACCAGTACGTGGCTGCCGTCCCGGCAGATGCCCGGCCCATGTTCGACGAGCTGAGGGAGTTGGTGAAGGGAGCGCTCCCCCATGCCGACGAGGTGTTCAGCTACGGCATCATCGGCTACAAGCAAGGGAAAGGCCGGGCACAGGTCTTCGTATCCGGGTGGAAGGATCACGTGGCCGTCTATCCGGTCCCTGCGGACCCGGAGCTGGCTTCTGAGCTCGCATCCTACGTACGCGGGAAAGGGACCCTCTGGTTCCCGCTCACTGAGCCGCTCCCCCGTGACCTCATCCTGCGCCTAGTGGCCTCGCTGGCCGGCCCCGCGCCCGAAGGAAACAAGGCCCGCTCATGAGCGGGCCCGACCGCCCCGTCCTGGAGCCGCTGCCGGATGCCGGGTTCCGGCGCATCCTGTGCGTCGTGGCCCACCCCGACGACGTGGAATACGGACTGTCCGCGTGCGTGCATCACTGGGTAGCCCAAGGCGCGGAGGTGGCCTACCTTCTCCTCACCTCCGGTGAGGCGGGCATGCAGCGCCCGCCGGCCGAGGTGGGTCCACTGCGCGCGCTCGAGCAGCGCGCGGCCTGCGACGAAGTGGGCGTCACCGACCTCCAGATCCTCGACCATCCGGACGGCATGCTTGTCTACTCGCTCGATCTCCGCCGCGACGTGGCCCGCGCGATTCGCAGATTCAAGCCCGACGTTGTGGTGACGGGCTCCTGGGACGTGGAGGTGGGATGGGGACTCAACCAGGCAGACCACCGCGTGGCGGGCCTTGTCACCCTGGACGCGGTCCGTGACGCCGACAACACGTGGGTCCACCCCGAACTCGCCGCGGATGAAGGGTTGGCGAAGTGGGCCACCACGTGGCTGCTCGTCTCCGCCGACAACTCCCCCACGCACGGCGCCGTCCTGACCCGCGCCGATGTCGACGCGGGCGTGCGTTCCCTCGAAGCCCACGGCGCCTACCTGGCCGACATCCCGGACCACCCGGCCCCGGCGGACTTCATTCCGGAGATGCTGGCCGCCCAGGGCCGGGCGATGGGCACCGACTTCGCCTGCCTGTTCAGGGCCCACCGACTGACCCGGGACACTGCCTGATCGTCGCTACGCCCGGCCGCGACCACGGGTGTAAGCGAATCGGTCACAGCGACCGCCGCCGTCGCCTAGCTTTGGATGAGGCGCACCTCGCGCGCTGAATCTCTGACAAGGAGTTGTTGATGTTCGATTTCGACGAACTGCTGTCCACCCTCCCGATCGATCAACTGGCTCAGCGTGTCGGGGCGAGCCCGCAAGAGGTGGAGGCCGCAACGCGTAACGCACTCCCCGCACTTCTGATGGGCATGGGCGCCAACACGCGGGATCCTGACGGCGAGGCGTCGTTGGCCTCCGCGATCGGGCAGCACAGCCCTCAGCTCGTCCAGGGGGGCATCAACCTCGACGATGTGGACGAGGCGGACGGCGCCAAGATTGCCCACCACGTCTTCGGCGACAACGAGGAGCAGGTCGTCAACCAGCTGGGCGGCCTCGGCGGCGGCAACGCGTTGATTCAGAAGCTCCTGCCCATCCTCGCCCCCATCGTGATGTCGTGGCTGGCAGGAAAGCTGATGGGCCGTGACGAGGCCCAGGGCCAACCGCAGCAGCAATCGCCGACCGGTGGCGGTGGGCTGGGCGACATCCTGGGCCAGATCCTCGGTGGTGGTGCGGCGGCACCTCAGGCGCAGGCGCCGCGGGCGGAGCCGAGCGCCCAGCCGCAGTTCCGGCTGCCTACAGCAGGACCGGACGATGGCACCCTCCGGATGCCGGAGCCCGAGTCACGGCCCACGCAGACCCAGGCTCAACAGCAGCCGACGGTGCCCGGCGGACTCGGCGGCGGGATCCTCGGCGACATCCTGGGTGGTCTGCTCGGCGGAGGCCGTCGCTGAAACGCGGGTAGACCTCGTGTGCCCTGGGCCCTCCGCCCGGGGCACACCTGCGTCTGACCGCATTGGGCCCATCGTCAGGAGGCGCTCCGCCTCACAAAGCTGCAGCTCACTCGAACGGCGACGGGTCCCCGGCACCCACGCGGTCGACCACCGGCTCGTCGCCGCTCAGATCCACCACGGTTGTGGGCTCGACACCACAATCACCGGAGTCCAGCACCGCATCAATCTGATGGTCGAGCAGTTCCTTGATGCCCCAGCCGTCGGTGAGTGACTCGTCGTGGCCAGGCAGCAGCAGCGTCGACGACAGGAGTGGCGCACCCACTGTCTTGAGCAGGGCCAGGGTGGTGCGGTGATCCGGGATGCGCACACCGACGGTGCGCTTCTTCGGGTGCTGCATCATCTTCGGCACCTCGCGGGACGCCTTGAGGATGAACGTGTAAGGCCCGGGCGTGGCTGCCTTGACGGCGCGGAAAGCCCAGTTGTCCATCTCGACGTAGGCGCCGAGCTTGGCGAACTCGTCGACCACCAGGGTGAAGTGGTGCTTGTCGTCGAGCTGCCTGATCCGTCTGATCCGCTCGATCCCCTGCGCGTTGCCGAGCGCGCACCCCAGAGCGAAGCAGGAGTCCGTCGGGTAGGCGATGAGGCCCCCGCCCTCCAGGATCCTGGCGATCTGCGCCAGTGCCCTGGGTTGCGGGTTGTCTGGATGGACGTCGAAGTACTGGGCCATGGGCCCAGGCTACCGAAACCTCAGAGCACGGCGGCGGAGATGGCATTCACCTCATCGCCGGTGAGATCCAGGTCCATGGCGCCGGCGGAGTCGATGATGGATTCCGGCCGCGAGGCGCCCGGGATCACGATGACATGGTCCCCCAAGGCAAGCTCCCACGCCAGGGTCACCCGCTGAGGAGACACCCCGTGGGCAGCCGCGATCTCCGCCAGGACGGGGAATCGGGAACCGACCGCGGCTGCCCCGCCGCCGGTGCCGCCCAAGGGTGACCAGGGCAGGAATGCGATGCCGTGACGGGCGCAGAAGTCGAGCTCGGACTTGCTGGTGTCATTGAACCGGGGGGAGAACTCGTTCTGGACGGCGGCGAGCTCGCCTGCGCCCAGGACGTCGACGGCGATCTGGATCTCCTCGACGTTGGCGTTCGAGATGCCGATCTCCGCGATCAAGCCCTCCGCCTTGAACGCGGCGAGGGTCTCCATCACGCTCCCATAGACGCGAGTGCGGTCCGGGCGGTGCAGATAGAACAGGTCCAGCTTGTCCACCCCCAGCGTCGCCAGAGCGGACTCCAGCCGGCTGCGAAGATAGTCCGGCGCCGAGTTACGGCCCCAGGTCTCCCCCACGCCGCGCGTGATGCCGGCCTTCGTGGCCACCACGACGTTGCTCACATCGCCGTCGTAGCTGCGCAGCGCGTGGGCGACGATCCGCTCGTTGTGGCCCAGTGCATCCCAACTCGGCGCGTAGATGTCCGCAGTATCGATGAGGGTGACACCGGAGTCCAGGGCGGCGTGGACCGTGGCAATCGCCTGCTCCTCGGAGGGCTTCTCCGGCTTGTCGCTCATGGAGAATGGCATGGCTCCGAGGCCCACCGGGGAGACTGAGAACTGGCCGATACGGCGCTGCTTCGTTGTGGTCATGTCAGTCACTCTACTTCCCGCGCAGGGGGTCCACCGGGGAGGTGCGGGTGGCGGAGACCGCCACCTCACCCGGCATGAACGGGAGGCTGACGTCTCTCATCTCGATGAGGCAGCGGACCTCGGCGCTGACCGTGGCGCGCTCCCCCACGCTCCGACCCACCCCGTCGGCGTCGACGGTGACCCGGGTGTCGCGGCAGACGATGTTGCGCTGCGCCAGCGACGCGCGGGCCGAGTCCAGCGCCGCCGCCCGGGCGCTCGACGTGACCCGCTCCAGGGACGCTGCCCGCGCCGCCGCGGCCGCAGCCGAGCCGACGGCCTGATCCGCGATGGCCACCCGTGCCAGGGTGATGAGGAGGCCGATGAACAGCACCAGCACCGGCAGGATCACCACCGCCTCAACAGAGAGGGCCAACCCCCGCTGCGCACCCCTGCGAGCCTCACCGATCATGACCCGGTCAGCCGCTCGGTCTGCACGGTGACCGCCTTGCTGATCTCGCGGGGCCACACGACGACGACCGCGCGCCCGCGGACCGTGGCCGTGGTGCTCCGGGCGCCGCGGGCGATCTCGACCCGGACGCCGGACAGCGCCCCGTTGTCCGCCACCTCAGCGGCCGCTACCTCCCCGTCGGCCCGGGTCCCGTTGTATGCCGAGGCGACGGCCGCGCCCTGCTGTGCGGCGGCCAGCGCCGTAGCTTCGGCCCAGTACTGCAGCGACCACTGAAGCAGGCTGAACATGATCCCGATGCTGACCGGCAGCAGGACCACAGCCTGGACCGAGCCGCTCAATCCGCGCTCGTTTCGCCGCACTCTCATGGGGACATCGTGCCAAGTGTGGGGGTCATCCGCGAACGCCTGTGGACAACCCCGGTCCTGCGGTGCATCGTCGCCCCAGAGCCGCCGCTCCGGGGCGCGTGCAATAGGGTGGAATCCACACAGAACTTCACGAAAGGACCCTCATGGTCAAGAAGGTAGCCATCCTCACGGCCGGCGGATTCGCCCCCTGCCTTTCCTCCGCCATCGGTGGCCTGATCGAGCGTTACACGCAGGTGGCACCGGAGATCGAGATCATCGCCTACCGCCACGGGTACCAAGGCCTGCTCAAGGGCGACTACCTCGTCGTCGACGACACGGTGCGCGCCAACGCGGCACTTCTGCACAAGTTCGGCGGGTCTCCGGTGGGCAACTCCCGCGTCAAGCTGACCAACGCCAAGGACCTCGTCAAGCGCGGACTGGTCGCGGAGGGGGCCAACCCGCTCCAGGTGGCAGCGGACCGCCTGGTGGCAGACGGCGTAGATGTGCTGCACACCATCGGCGGCGACGACACCAACACCACCGCAGCAGACCTCGCCGCCTACCTCGCCGAACACGACTACGGCCTGACCGTCGTGGGCCTGCCCAAGACCATCGACAACGACGTCATCCCGATCAAGCAGTCCCTAGGCGCGTGGACCGCGGCCGAGCAGGGCGCCGTCTTCGCCAAGAACATCGTCGGTGAACACAACTCCGGCTCACGCATGCTCATCGTCCACGAGGTGATGGGCCGTCACTGCGGGTGGCTCACCGCCGCCACCGCGGCCGAGTACCGCGCCTGGCTGGACACGCAGGAGTGGCTGCCGGAGATCGGACTGTCGCGGGAGGCGTGGGACGTCCACGGCGTCTACGTGCCCGAAGGCGTCATCGACATCGCCAAGGAGGCCGAACGCCTTGGAAAGATCATGGACGAGGTGGGCAACGTCACCATCTTCCTGTCCGAGGGTGCCGGCCTGGACGCCATCGTCGCCGAGATGGAGGGCGCAGGCGAGGAGGTCCCGCGCGACCCGTTCGGGCACGTGAAGCTGGACAAGATCAACCCCGGTGCCTGGTTCGCGTCGAAGTTCGCTGACAAGCTGAACGCGGAGAAGGTCATGATCCAGAAGTCCGGATACTTCTCCCGCTCCGCCGCCGCCAACGACGCGGATCTCGCCCTCATCAAGGAGTGCACAGACCTCGCCGTCGACTCCGCCCTGAAGGGCGAGGCCGGTGTCATCGGCCACGACGAGGAGAACGGTGATGTGCTGAGCGCCATCGCGTTCGACCGGATCAAGGGCGGAAAGCCGTTCGACCTCAACCAGGACTGGTTCAAGGAGATGCTGGCCTCCATCGGCCAGGACTTCCCCACCGTTACCGCCGCCCACTGACCGCCCGCGTGCCGGCCCCGGCATGCTCGTGAACCCGCCGTCCGCACTTCCCCTTCCACCGGGGGCGGGCGGCGGGTCCGGTTCCCCCCTCGGATGCAGAACGCAACCCAGAGAGGTGTTCCGCTGCTGGGCGGCTGCGTGTACTGTGAGCGCGTGAGCAGGATCGAATCGTTTCGACAGTTTGCCAACGGCGTGTGGTTCGGCGGCGACTACAACCCGGAGCAGTGGCCGTCGAGTGTTCTCGACGAGGACATGGACCTGATGGCCGCCGCCCATGTCAACACCGCGACCGTCGGGGTGTTCGCCTGGTCGTCGCTGGAGCCGGCCGAGGGTCGCTACACCTTCGGCTGGCTGGACGATGCCATGGACAGGCTGCACGCGGCGGGCGCGCGGGCAATCCTGGCCACCCCCACCGCCTCTCCCCCGCCCTGGTTCACACGTGCCCACCCGGAGGCGCTGCCGGTCACAGCGGACGGGGTGCGCCTCATCCACGGCAGCCGCGACACCTACAATCCGGCTGCCCCCGCGTACCGAGAGGCGGCGGTGCGGATCACCCGCGTGCTCGCGGAGCGCTACGGCGCGCATCCCGCCCTGGCGATGTGGCACCTGCACAACGAGTACGGAACCCTCTCCCACGGTCCTGTCACCGACGAGGCCTTCCGGGCGTGGCTGCGGAGACGCTACGTCGATCTCGACGCCCTGAACGCGGCCTGGAACACGCCGTTCTGGTCCCAGATCTACAGCGACTGGCAGGACCTCCACACCCCGCAGGCCACCCAGTACCTCCCCAACCCCTCGCACGTCCTCGACTTCCGACGATTCAGCGCCGACGTGTTGCTGGACTGCCTCCGCGACCAGGTGGCCGTGGTGCGGGAGCTCACCCCGGGCGTTCCGACCACCACCAACTTCATGCTCCCCACCTGGAACCACTACGACCAGTGGGCCTTCGCCCGCGAGATCGACGTGGTCTCGATCGATCACTATCTCGACGATGCCGGCCCGGCGGGCGAGACCCACGTGGCCTTCGGCGCGGACCTTGCCCGGTCGTTCGCCGGCGGCAGGCCCTGGCTGCTGATGGAACAGGCGACCAGCCTCATTTACGACTGTGCCGGCGGCCGGATGCTCCCCAAGGAGCCGGGCCGGATGCGCAGAAACACCTACCAGTACCTGGCCCGTGGCGCCATGGGCTCCCTGTTCTTCCAGTGGCGCTCCCCCCTGGTGGGCGCCGAGTTCTTTCACTCCGCGATGGTGCCGCACGTGGGCGCGGACTCGCGGATCTTCCGGGAGCTCGCCGAGTTGGGAGCGGAGCTGGAGTCGGTGGCCGAGGCGGTCGCGGATCCTGGGGAAGGTCCCGTCGTCGAGGCACGGGTGGCCATCGTGTGGAGCGCCGACGCCTGGTGGGCTGCCCAGACCCCGGCCCTGCCGTCGGCCGACGTGGAGTTCCTGCCGGCCGTGCGAGGCGTGCACACCGCGCTCTGGGAGCTGGGTGTGGTGGCCGATGTGGTGTCCCCCGATGGGGATCTGTCCGCCTACGACGTCGTCCTGGTGCCCTCCCTGCTCGCCGTCAGCGACGCTCAGGCCTCGGCCTTCGCCCGTCACGTCGAGCAGGGCGGCCACCTCGCCGTGTGGCACTTCGCGGGCTCCACCGACGAGCACCTCCGGGTGCGACAGGGCAGCTACTCGGGTGCGTTCGCTGAGCTAGCGGGTATCAGGGTCGAGGAGCATGTGCCCTTGCCCGACGCGTCGCGGGTCACCCTGTCCGACGGCTCTTCGGGTGGCTCCTGGACCGAGGTGCTCCAGCTGCGGGGCGCCGAGGCAGTGGCGAGCTACACCGCCGATGCCCATCCGGTCATCGGTGCCGGCGCACCGGCCGTCACCCGTCTTGTCCGGCCTGGCGGTGGGCACGTCCACTATGTGTCGACGCGGCTCGAGGCTGCGTCCCTGACAGTGTTCCTGGCGCGGGTCCTCGCCGAGGCGGGCCTGCCCACCGCACCCTACGACGGGCTGGAGCTGGTGCGCCGACGCGCGGGCGGCGCCAGCTACCTCTTCGCCATCAACCACACCGACACCCCCCGGGCAGTGGACGTGTCCGGGCTGAACCTGCTCAGCGGCGAGGAGATCCAGGGCCGGCACACGATCGCAGCGGGCGACGTCGCCGTGGTGCGCGAATCCAACCCCGGCGGTGGCGCAGCATGACCAGCCTGACCTACCGGCATGCCTCCAAGTCCTGGCTGGACCGACTGCCCCTGGGCAATGGGCGTCTGGGCGCGATGGTGGGCGTGGAACCGACCCGGGTGCGCATCGGGCTCAACGAGGCCACCGCCTGGTCAGGTGGGGTCGGCTCAGCGGCCCAGGGATTGGTCGATCCCCTGGACGCGTCCGCCGCTCTGTCCCGCGGCCGCGCCCTGATCGACGCGGACGATCCGGTGGGCGCCGAGGAGGCGCTGCGCCCCCTGCAGCACGGCTACTCGCAGGCCTTCCTGCCGGTGGGGGAAGTGGAAGTGCAGCTCCCCACCGCCGGTGCCGCCGTGACCCGGACCCTGGATCTGACCACCGGCGTCCACACCGCCGCCCTCACCGTCGACGGCGGCACCTGGGAGATGACCACCGCCACCTGCCTGGAGGATGACGTGCTGGTCCACACCGTGTGCTCCAGCACCCCGGGTGAGGTGAGGATCAGCCTGTCGACGCCGCTGAAGGTCGTGTCCACGGAGGTGGCGGCCGACGCCCTCACGCTGGTCGCGGCGCTCCCGGCGGACGTCGCGCCGAGTCACGAGCCCGACTCGCCGGCCCTGACCTGGGACCTGCCAGGCATCGAGCCGCTGCACGCCGTCGTGCGGCTGCGTGTCACCACGGACGGCGAGCCTGCCGCCGACGGGGAGGCCCTCCTGATCCGAGGCGCCACGTCCACGCACGTGGCGGTCGCCTTGGAGACCACCTTCACCAGCGCCACTCGACCACCCGAGGCGCTCCAGGACGCCATCGGCAGGGCAGTCATGCGCGCCACCGCCGTGCCCGACGAGGCCCTACGCCGGCACGTACTCGCCCATGCAGAGCGCGCCCGACGCTTCACGGTGCGCCTGGGCCCTGATCGCGCCTTCGACGGGGCGGCCGCGACCGGGCGGGATCCCGCTGAGCGCCTCCGCGCCGGGGCTGCGGGCGGCGACGTGCCCGCAACCGACCCGGCCCTGGTGGCGCTCCTCCTCGAGTACTGTCGCTACCTGCTGCTCAGCTCCAGCCGCGACGGTTGCCTGCCGGCGAACCTCCAGGGGATCTGGAACGCTGAGCTGCAGCCCCCCTGGTCGTCGGCCTACACGCTCAATATCAACCTGCCTATGAACTACTGGGGCGCCGAGAGCACTGGGGCCTCCGGTAGTCATCGAGCGCTCCTTCCTCTCCTGGAGGCATTGGCGGAGCGCGGGCAGGACACCGCACGTCGCCTCTACGGAGCGCGAGGCTGGGTGGCGCATCACAACTCGGACGCTTGGGCCTACACGCTCCCCACCAACGGCGACGCGTCCTGGTCGCAGTGGGCGATGGGTGGAGCGTGGCTGGTGCGCCAGTTCGACGAACAGCGACGCTTCGGCGGGATGGATGAGGACACGCTGCGGCGCTTCTGGCCCGTTGCCCGCGGCGCCTCGCGGTTCCTGCTGGACTTTCTGCGCCTGGACGCCGACGGGGTGCCCTACACGAGCCCGTCGACCTCCCCGGAGAACCGCTACCTCCATCAGGGCCGGCCGGCATCGCTGACCCGGTCCTCGGCGATGGACCGCGCCCTGGTCCGGGACGTCCTCCTGCTCACCGCGGAGATCGCGGCCACGTGTGACCCGGAGGATCCGATCGCGCACGAGGCGCGGAAGATGGCCACCCGGATACCGGGGCCCCGGGTCTCGGCGGACGGCACGGTCGCGGAGTGGGGGGAGCCGCGCGAGCAGGAGGATGTGCAGCATCGGCACCTGTCTCACCTGTTCGGCTGGTACCCCGGGGCCGCTGAGCCCGGCCCGGTGGACGCCGCGGCCGCCGCGACACTCGACGCCCGCGGTGACGACTCAACGGGCTGGTCGTTGGCCTGGAAGATCGCGCTGCGCGCGCGCCTGGGCGACGGTGCGGCGGTGGGTCGTCTGCTCAACCTCGTGCTGAGGCCGGCCGACGATGGGGCGGGGATCGCGCACCGAGGTGGGCTCTACCCCAATCTGTTCGCGGCTCATCCCCCGTTCCAGATCGACGGCAACCTCGGCTTCCTCGGCGCCTTCGTCGAGTCCCTGCTGCAGAGCCACCGCCCAGGCAGGATCGAGGTGCTGCCGGCGCTCGCCCCAGGCCTCGACGATGGTGCGGTCACCGGCCTGGTTGCGCGTCCCGGGATCCACGTGGACCTGGCCTGGCGGCACCGCCGGCCGACCCGGGTCTCACTCGCGGCGCGTTCACCGCAGCACGCGGGCAGGTACCTCCTTGCCCACTGCGGAGAGGAACTGGACGTCGAGGTGCCGGCACAGGGCCGGGTCCACGTCGACTTCGATCCCGCCCACTAGCGTCCTGGGTTCAGCGACGCCTCAGAGCGACCAGTCGACGCACCAGTGTGGCGAGGGCGGCGCCGAGGCCCAGACCGGTGGCCGCACCCACCCCGTAGCCCAGCGTGGCTCCGATCCGGACGCTCCTGCCTGCTACGTCCTGCCGGACACCTCGCTCAGGGTCCGTCGACAGGGGCGGCAGGGGCTCGGCGCGGCGCAGGTCATCGAGGGTTCGCGTGGCCGCCCACCGACGCGGCGCCCCGGCCGCCCCGGCGGGTCGGGTCTCGTCCACGTCGATGCGGCTCGCCTCAAGGAGGTCCGAGGTGTTGTCGGCCCGTTTGCGGGCGAGCTCGGCCGCCCACACGTCGTGCGTCCCCACCCATGCAGCCGACATGAGGATGATGGTGGCGAGGATGTTGAACACAAGCATCAGCACGATGGTGGAGCCGAAGACGGCGATCGCCGGATTCCGTGAGAACACTCCCACCAGCCGGCCCGCGATCTGCTGGAGCGCGGTGACCGAGACCGCACCGATCAGGGTGCCGGTCAGCCAGGCCTTTGGCGCTGCGGTGGCCCTGGGGAGCACCACAAAGAGGAAGGCGATCAGAATCCAGCTCGCCACCAGGCTCAGCGCGAGCCCCACGGCCTGGAACACGAACCCGATCCCTGGGAGATGGCTCCAGCCGAGCCACTCGATCACCTGCCTGGAAAAGCCGCCGCCGATCGAGGCGACGCCCAGGCTCAGCCCCACCGTCGCGAGCAGACCGACGAAGATGGCCAGGTTGATGGCGAGCTCGACGAAGAAGTTGCCCTTCAAGGCGCCGTCGCTGAACGAGTCGGCCCACATCACCCGCACGGCGCGTTTCAGGTTGCCCACCCAGTTCGAACCGGAGTAGCCGGCGGTCGCGAGCGCCACGAGTGTGACCGAGGCCCAGTTGGAGAACGCGTCATCGACCACGGCCCCGAGGCTCTTGGCGAGGCTGCTGGTGCCGAGCTCTGCGTCGATGGTCTCCTTGATCTGGTCCAACAGATCTGGCCGCAGCACGGTGAGCGTCAGGCCCAGCATCGAGAAGGCGAACATGAGGATGGGGACCATGGAGAGCACCGAGAAGTACGTGACTCCTGCGGCGAACTGGGGGCCGAGCCGCTTGTTGTACCGGTCCATCGCTGCCATGCCATGGGCAACGACGGGGTGGGCGGTCACCTTCTCGATCCAGTCCTTCACGGACCAGACCTTACCCCCGTGCCTCGGACCGTGTGAGTGCTCAGACGACCCGGGCGCGGCGACGCTGTGCCAGCTCGTCGGAGGGATCCGACGTCTCGACGACGGCCGACTCCACGGTGCGCTCCCCCGGCAGGGACGCAAGGGTGCCCTCCAACTCGCGCCACACGCTGCTGACCGAGATCATGAACATGCCCTGACCGCCGCGGGTGAGGTCGAACAGTTCGTTGGCGGAGGTCACCTCGTAGACGCTGAACCCGTCGCTGACGAGAGTGAGTTCGGTGAGGTCGTCGACCCCCCGGGTGTGAAGGTGGTCGATGGCCACCCTGATCTGGTGCAGCGAGATCCCGATGTCGAGGAAGCGCTTCACCACCCGCAGCAGCAGGATGTCGCGGAAGGAATAGAGACGCTGGGTACCGGAGCCTTCGGCGTTACGGATGGACGGGACTACCAAGCCGGTCCGAGCCCAGTAATCGAGCTGGCGGTAGGTGATTCCTGCCACGCGGTGGGCGATCGGGCCGCGGTAACCGGTGTCACTGGGAACGGGCGCGAAGTCGCCGTCGAAGAGCAGGGCTTGCAGCGGCTCGGCCTCTGGCGTCTCGGTCACGTTCCCTCACTTCCTACGGCGGCGATGGATCATCGACGTGGCTGACGCTAATCGGGCGCGCGGGCACCGGTCCGCGACACGCCCGAGCCGCCCTGAGAAAGTTGCCGGACCGACGACCGCACTCTGGTTGGCGGGACTCGCAGTGCCGCAGCAATCTGGCATCTGACTAGGCATTATTCGTCTTCGAAGTCGTCTGCGCTGACGCTGTCGAGGAACGCGCGGAAGGCCTCGACCTCGTCGGTCTGGGCTGCCTCAACCTCAACCCCTACTTCATCCATCAGCGCTGCAGGGCACTGGATCTCCCATCCCAGTCGCACCGCGATGGCCACGCAGTCGCTCGGCCTGGCGTCGACGACATGCTCGCCCAGGTGAAGTTGCGCCCGGTACACCCCGTCCTTGACGGCGAGGATCTCCACCCTGCCCTGTCCGGGGTCGATGAGTGGGAGCAGTGCCGCGAGGAGGTCGTGAGTCATCGGCCGCGCGGACTCGGGCCCCTCCATTCCGCTGGCGATGGCCGCGGCCTCGATCGTGCCGATCCAGATCGGCAGGCACCGCGAGCCACCGCGCTCCTGCAGCAGCAGGACGGCGGGTTCCTCCGTGGAGACCAGGCGGATGCCGAGCACGTCGAGATGGATCATGGTCACAGCCTACTCAGTGGATCTGGCCGTGGAGCAGGGCCGCGTGTGCCTGCATCACCACTCGATAGAGGTCCGTCACCACGTCCGGCGGCGGTCCCGAGCGGCGCTGATACTGCTCCAGCGCCTGCTCCACCACCGCGGCCTCCATCGCGGCGGCCTGTTGCATCACCCTGAGCTGGCGCAGGTCGATCCCGTAGCCGACGAGCTTCTTGGCGGCGGTGGCGATCGCCACCGCCTCACGTCCGTACAGCTGGGACCCGCGGCGGGGTTGGACGATCTTGAGCCGCTCCAGATGGATGAGGGAGGCCTCCCCCAGACCGGACTCGCCCAAGACCTGGCGACGCGTCATGAGGCCGGGGCCCGAGGAGGAGCGCGACGTCTGGCGACGCTCGGCCGCGGGCTCCTCGTCCGCGCTTACCGAGGCCAGTGACTCAGGTTGCTCTCCGCGATCGAGCGCGTCAAGTTCCTCGCGGATGACCTTGAGCGGGAGGTAGCGGTCGCGTTGCGCACGCAGCACATAGAGCAGCCGGTCCACGTCCTGCTGGCTGAACCTCCGGTAGCCCGAAGGCTGTTGGCGGTCCGGGGAGATCAGGCCTTCCGTCTCGAGATACCTCAGCTTGGATACGGAGATGTCCGGGAATTCGGCCCGGATCATCTCCAGTACGCGGCCGATGGTGCGCGCCGCGCCGGGCATCAGCTCAGACCGGGCTCGCTCAGCGAGATCGTGGCACGGTACTTCCCGATCTGGATCTCGTCGCCCTCGCGCAGCACGGTCCGACCGTCGAGCAGCGTGCGGTTGACGTAGGTGCCGTTCAGGCTTCCCAGGTCTTCCAGGTAGAGCTTCCCGCCGCTGCGGACGAACTTCGCATGGTGGCGCGAGACCGTGATGTCGTCGAGGAAGATGTCCGACTCCGGGTGTCGGCCCACGTTGGTGATGTCGCTGTCGATGAGGAATCGGCTGGAGTCACCGGGGCCGCGGTTGACGACGAGAAGGGCGTTCCCCTCGGCCAGCAACTTGGCCTCGGCGCGCTCCTGCTCGGTGAGTTCGACGCCCGGCCTGTCGTCAGCGGTGACGGGGATCATCGTGGTGGTGTCACCGGTGGGGTCCGTGAGTGGGGCGCCGCAGACACTGCAGAACCGCGCCTCCGACGGGCTTTCAGATCCACACTGTCGGCACTTCATGGGTGGGACTCCTCACTAGGACATCGGTGGGGCGCTGAGCGTACAACGCTACCTGAGGAACTTATCACCCGCTATCAACTGCGTTACCGCGGTCTGGCGAACTCGTTGTCCCCAGGTGCGGCCACGGAGTCGATATCGATGGCATCCAACTGTGTGATCTGGACACGGCCGCCCACCCGGTCGCCCTCGATCTCGCTGACCAGACCCCCACGGAACCGGGCGCCGGCCTCGAGGGTGGCGGGGTCGCCGATCGCCTCGATGACATAGGGCTCCTCCAGCGCGACACCGTCGGCGGTGACCCGTCCCGAGGGGTCGGTGCTGAACCACGAACGCATCACGAGCCGGACGGTGTCGTTGAGCTCGATGACCTCGGCGCCGGCGTCGCGAAGTTCCTCCACGGCGTCCAGGAGCAACTCGGCGCCCACACGGCCCTGCGGGTCCCTGATCTCGATCCGGATCCCTGGGCCGGTCACGGGGATGGTGCCGGCGATGATCTGGGCCTGCTCGAGGCGCCGGGCGGCCTCCAGGCGGGCGGCCTCGTCCCTGTCAGCGCCGCTGAGGAGCTCCGTCCTGGCCTGCTCAAGCTCACGCACCTCGTCCTCCAGCCGACGCGTCTCGACGGTGACGTTGTCCAGCAGCTGGATCAGGTCCGCCTGGCGCACGTTCGCGAACTCGGGCTGGTTGGCCTGGGAGCGAAGGGTGAGCACCACGATGAGGGCGGTGAGAAAGAGGGCAACGCCGGCCACCAACTGGCCCCGGCTGGGCCGGAAGAACGCCCGGAGGTGCCCGGTCGGTTGCTGCCTCGTGGCGCGACGCGCCTTGGTCTCAGGCATGCAGCAGCGCCCGTCGGATCGCGGCGGCGTTGGTGAAGATCCGGATTCCCAGGACGACGACCACTCCTGTCGACAGCTGCGAGCCCACGCCGATCTGGTCCCCGACAAAGACGATCAGCCCTGCGATCACCACGTTGGAGAGGAAGGAGACCAGGAACACCCGATCGGAGAAGATGCCTTCGAGATAGGCCCGGGTCGCGCCGAGGATGGCGTCGAAGGCCGCGACGATGGCAATGGGAAGGTACGGGGCCAGCACGGGAGGCAACGTGGGCTGCAGCAGTAGTCCCACGACCACCCCTGCCACCAGTCCCAAGATCGCAAACACGTCAGTTCTCCTCGTCGGTGCCGGCCGTGGTGGCATAGCGGATGGTCATTCCGGGATCGGCTTCCAGTTGAAGGTCCTCATCGGAGGCTTCGATGTCCATGGTCAGGCCGTAGTTCATGGTGAGGAACTGCCACCACGCCGCGGCGGCCGTCTCGTTGAAGCGGGCCGGGAGGGTGCGGGAGTCGCCAATGGCCTCCACCCGGTAGGGAGGGCTGAGGGAGACGAAGTCCACGGTGATGGCGGCCCCCGCCCCCCGGATGGGGGTCAGCGCACTCATCCGGCGCCCGTTGATGGAGACCGCCTCGGCGCCGGCTTCCCACAGGCCGTTGACCAGGCGGCTGAGGTCGCTGTCGAGCACCAGACCCTGCGACTGGGTGGCTTCGGGGGCATCATCGACGGTGACCACGATGCCGGGACCGCTCACCGGGAGGCTGCCTGCCGACAACTCGGCGTCGGCGAGGCGTTGCCGCTCGACCGGATCTCCCAGCGCACGCTCGCTGAGTTCGCGCACTTCGGCCCCCAACTCAGCTGAGAGGACGGCCAACTCGTCCTGACGGGCCCGAGCGGCCGCCACCCGGTCCAGGAGTTCTGTGCGTTGGGCGGCGATGTCTCCCGCGCCGCGGGTGGTCTGCAGGGCGGCGACCGTGACCAGGACGCTGACCAGGGCGACCGCGATGAGGAGCCGGCTGCGGCTGGGCCTCCGCTGCGTCTGCTGGCGATAACCGGGCTCCAGCGCGTCTGCCTGGATGTCGGTGAGGAGGCTCATGCTGGCGTCGGGACGCCTCACGAAGCGCCCCTGTGCAGCTGCAGCGTGGCGCGGACGTAGAGGAGTCCGGCGGCCCAGTAGACCACCGCGCCGAGCGCGCCGAGGATCCAACCCGCGTAGTGGGCCCAGACAAGGTTCAGGGAGGTGGCGGAGCCGAGCAGAATCAGGGGCAGCGCGAGAAGGAGGAGCATGGTGCCCGCCTTGCCCGCGAGGTTGACGGGAAGCGCCAGCATCCCGTGCCTACGGAGGACCGGTACCAGCGCGGCCAGCATGACGTCCCTGGCGAAGAGGATGAGGAGGAACCACCAGGGCACGATGCCGCGGACCAGGAGCACCGCCACTGCGGCGAGGATGTAGAGCCGATCCGCGATGGGGTCCAATCGGGTGCCCAGCCGGCTCCGCTGCTTGAGCCGACGCGCGAGGTAGCCGTCGAACCAGTCCGTGACGCCGAAGACCGCCAGCATGATGACGGCGGCGAGATCGTGGCCGGCCAGGATCAGCCAGCAGAAGACGGGGATTCCCAGCAACCTGATGAACGACAGCACGTTGGGCACCGTGAGGACGGCTTCGGTGTCCCACTCCTTGACCACTGGCGAGCTGTGCACGTCCTCAGCCTACGTCAGCGCCGGGTGCACCGGCCACGAGTGCGTACGCATCCAGGATCCGGGGACCGACGGCAGGCCAGGTGTAGCGACGGACGAGCGCACCTGCCGCCGTCGGGTCGACGGGTGCGGCGAGGCGGCGACGAAGCGCCACGCGGGCCGAGGCGACGTCGTCGACAGGGAACCAGGACACGAAGCCGGGATGGTCCACCACGTCACGGAACGCGGGCAGGTCCGTGGCCACGACGGCGCAGCCATAGGCCAGCGCTTCCACCAGGATCATGCCGAAGCTCTCCCCGAACCGGTTGGGCGCCACCAGCACGGAGGCTTTCTGCAGCACCAGGGCTTTGGCCGCGTCGTCGAGGCGTCCGAGCTGGCGCACCCGGCCCCCGGACCCCAGCCCCGGACCGATGGCGGCGAAATCGGCCTCGGGTACCTGGTCGGCCAGCGTCGCGAACAGTGGATAGCCCTTGCGTGGCTCGTCCAGCCGGCCCACGAAGACCACCAGTGGCCGACCTCCAGGTTCGCGGGTGTCGGCACGCGGCATCGTCGGCGCCGTGATGGCGTTGGGGATGATCAGGGGCTCGATGCCGGTGACGGCGTGTGCGGTCCTGGCGGCCGCCTCCGAGACCGCAACGGTGACCCGTTCGGGGAGGAGCGCGGCCCTGAGTCGGATCAGCGCGCCCGCCCGGCCCGGATCGAAGGAGGCGTGGTGCGTGACAACCAGGCGCCGCGACGCCCTGGCCGCAGCAAAGGCCGCCCCTGGCGTCAACGGCTCGTGGACGTGGACGACGTCGGAGCCCATCACCGCCTGAGCCGCCACCCGAGCCTGCGCGGGACGGATCGCCAGGTGGGCGACCGAGCCGTTGAACCGGATCCCGTGCGTCGCGCCGAGCAACGTCACCGGGACGCCCCACTCCTGGGCCCGCTCCCCCGGTGCCACCACGACGGGGCGGTGGCCCTCGTTCTGGAGCCAGCGGGCGAGGCCGAGCACGTGGGTGGCCACACCCCCTGGTTCGTCCAGGGAGTAGGGGCAGACGAGCGTCACCCGAAGGCTCACCTGAACATCCGGCGCAACATGAGCCAATTCTCCGGGCTGCGCCGCACGGCGTACGCGAACCGCTCCACGACGCCCTGCATCAATGCCTCAGGGCTGTCGCCGAGGATCGGGTCCGACACCTCCAGGCGGAGCCGGCCACCGTGGAAGCCGGTGGTGACCACCCGCAGGTCTGCGCCGGTGCGGGCTGCGAGCAGTGCGGGCCCGGCCGGCACGCCCACCTCACCGGCCTCTGGCCATGTGACACGGAGGCCGCGCGATGAGAGATCGCGGTCGCTCAGCAGACATACCAGTCGCCCGGCACGGATGTCGTCGGCGAGGGTGTGCATGAGCTCGGGTTGGTCCACGGGGTAGATCGTCATTCCCATGCCCTGCCGGGCGTCACGGAACCGCTCGAAGAGCCCGTCGGGAAGCCGCTCGGCCACGCTGACCACCCGGATGCCGACGCGGGCGGCCCAGGCGCCGGCAAAGTCCCAGGAACCCATGTGCGGCAGAGCCGCCACGAGACCCGGACCAGCGAGCGAGGAGTGGAGTTTGGCCTCATCCCCGGCGGAGATATCGATGACCGCCATGACCTCCTCGTCGGACCACCGCGCCAGACTCAACGACCACAGCAGATTGCGCAGCCAGTTCTCCACGAGCAGGCGACGCTGGGCGCGTGTGGGCTGTCTCCCGTTGGCCCGCTCGATGGTGGCTTCCCAGGAAGCAACTCCTCGGAGCGGCATCAGCGCGGCCACCGGTGCCACGACCCGCGCCAACTTGTCGCCGCATCGGCGCGGGAGCCGGCCACCGACCGCCCAGACCGCGCCGCTGAACCTCACCTCAGGCCCGCCAGGCCTCGGCGAGCAGGGAGCGGGCCTCACCGATGAGTTGCGGCAGCGCCCTGGTCTGCGCCACGATCGGCAGGAAATTCATATCGCCGGACCAGCGCGGCACGATGTGCTGGTGAAGGTGCATGCCGATGCCGGCGCCGGCCACAGCCCCCTGGTTGATACCGATGTTGAACCCGTCCGGCCGGGACACCCGCCGCACCACCGTCATCGCCCGCTGCGTGAGCGCGGCCACGTCCATGGCCTCTTCAGGAGTCAGGTCGGTGTAGTCGGCGACGTGACGGTACGGGCACACGAGGAGGTGGCCGGGCGCGTAGGGGAACAGGTTCATCACCACATAGGCATGCTCGCCGCGCGCCACGACGAGGCCCTCGGCATCGTCGCGGCGCGGTGAGGAGCAGAACGGGCACTCACCCTTGTTGCGTGGCTTGCCATCGCCCTTGATATAGACCATCCGGTGCGGGGTCCACAGCCGCTGGAAGGCGTCCGGGACCCCGGCGAATTCGTCGCTGGTCTCTGGTTCGGACTCAGGCATCGGCTGTCGGGGAGGTGTTCGATCGCGAGGCGATGAAGTCCACGACGGTGGCCACCGCCTCCGCCACGGGCACGCCGTTGCGCTGAGAGCCGTCCCGGAACCGGAATGACACCGAGCCTGCGTCGCGATCATCGCCACCAGCGATGAGCACGAAGGGAGCCTTCTCCTTGGCCGCGTTGCGGATCTTCTTGCCGAAGCGGTCATCGGAGTCGTCGAAGTCCACCCGGACGCCACTGGCTCGGAGCTGGGCGACAACGCCGCCCAGGTACTCGTCGAACTCCGCGGCCACCGGGATGGCAATCACCTGAACCGGTGAGAGCCACGCCGGGAAGGCGCCGGCGTAGTGCTCGATGAGCACCCCCATGAACCGCTCGATGGAACCGAACTTGGCCGAATGGATCATCACCGGCTGCTGGCGGCTGCCGTCCGGGGCCGTGTATTCGAGCCCGAACCGCTCAGGTTGGTTGAAGTCGTACTGGATGGTCGACATCTGCCAGGTGCGCCCGATGGCGTCCTTGGCCTGGATGGAGATCTTGGGGCCGTAGTAGGCCGCGCCGCCGGGGTCCGCGACGATGGGGAGACCGGACTCGGCCGCGATCTCGTCCAGCACCGCCGTCGCCTCGGCCCACTGCTCGTCCGAGCCGATGAACTTGTCCTTCTTCTTGCCGTCCTCGTCGCGGGTGGAGACCTCCAGCACCGAGTCTGTGAGGCCGAAGTCGTTGAGGAGCGACAGCACGAACTTGAGCAGGTGGCGCACCTCGTCCGGCGCCTGTTCCTTGGCGCAGTAGCTGTGCGAATCATCCTGGGTGATCGACCGCACCCGGGTGAGGCCCTGGATGACGCCGGACTTCTCGTCGCGATAGACGGTGCCGAACTCGAAGAAACGCAGCGGCAGGTCACGGTAGGAGCGTCCGCGGGAGGCGAAGATCAGGTTGTGCATGGGGCAGTTCATCGCCTTGAGGCGGTAGGCCTGGCCCCCCCGGACGACGACACCCTGCTCGTCGCGCTCGGCGTCCTCCAGTAGCGGTGGGAACATGCCGTCGGCGTAGTAGGGCAGGTGTCCGGAGGTGTAGAACAGTTCTTCCTTGGCGATGTGCGGGGTGCCGACGTAGTCGAACCCCTCCTCGATGTGGCGGGCCCGGACGTAGTCCTCCATTTCCCGCTTGATGACGCCGCCGCGGGGGTGGAACAGGGGCAGGCCCGAGCCCACGATTTCGTGGAAGCTGAACAGGTCCAACTCCACACCCAGCTTGCGATGGTCACGCTTGGCTGCCTCCTCCAAGCGGTTCTTGTACGCCTGGAGCGCCTCCTTCGAGGGCCAGGCTGTGCCGTAGACGCGCTGCAGCCCTGCGTTGCGCTGGTCACCGCGCCAGTAGGCGGCAGAGGTGCGGGTCAGCGCCCAACCGTTTCCTAGATAGCCCGTGTGGGGGACGTGGGGTCCGCGGCACAGGTCCTTCCAGGCCACTGAGCCGTCTCGTCGGACGTTGTCGTAAATGGTGAGCTCGCCGGCGCCCACCTCGACGCTGGAGCCGTCCTCGTCCGACGACGAGCCCTTGTCCGCGACCAGTTCCAGCTTGAATGGCTCGGCCGCGAGCTCGGCGCGGGCCTCGTCGTCGGTGACGACTCGGCGGACGAAGCGCTGGCGTTCTTTGACGATCTGGCCCATCTGCTTCTCGATGGACTTGATGTCCTCGGGCGTGAGGGGGGCGGTGGCGAAGTCGTAGTAGAAGCCGTCCGTGATGGGAGGGCCGATGCCGAGCTTGGCGTCCGTGAAGAGGCCCTGCAGCGCCTGCGCGGTGACGTGCCCTGCGGAGTGGCGCAGGATGCTGAGGCCCTCAGGGCTGTCGATCAGCACCGGCTCCACCTCGTCCCCCTCCACCAGTTCGGCGGCCAGATCACGAAGTTCCCCGCTCACCCGCATGGCCACGACGCTGCGGTCATCACCGAACAGGTCCAGGCCCGTGGTAGTGGTGGTCAGCGTCACCTGTTGCGCGTCGTCGTTGCGGCGGATGGTGATGGCTCCACTCATCGGGGCTCCCTCGGGTGTGACGGTCAGTGTGAATCAGGGCCCATTGTGCCCCTCAGCGGCGTGGGCGTCACCTCAGGGGCGGGTCAGGCTCGGAGATCCCAGAAGTCCTCGTGCCGGTGGAGGTACTTGGCGACGAAGGGACAGGTGGGCCTGACCTTGAACCCCGCCTCGCGGGCGTCGTTCAGCGCGAACTCAACGATCCGGTTGCCGTGCCCGTTGCCCCCGTGGCCCGGGTCCACCTCGGTGTGGTGCATGTCCACCACGTCCCCGTCGATCCGGTAGTCGATCAGGCCGATGAGCTCGTGCCCGTGGTGGAGCTCGTAGCGGTTGGCGGCGGCGTTGTTGGTCAACGTGAGGTTCTCCGTCATGGCTCGAGACTACCCCGCCGCGATGACGGCGACCGAGGCCCCGGTCAGCCGGACCAGCTCGTGGGGCGACAGCTCCACATCCAGCCCTCGCCGTCCTCCGGAGACCAGCACGGTGTCGTGGTCCATGGCGGAGGCGTCGACGACGGTGCGCAGGCTGCGCTTCTGCCCGAGCGGGCTGATGCCGCCGATGATCATGCCGGTGGAGCGCTCGGCGACGGCCGGAGCTGCCATGGCCAGGCGCTTGACCCCGACGGCGGTGGCGAGGGCCTTGAGGTCGAGGGTGGTGTCGACAGGAACGACCCCCACCACCAAGGCCGCGCCGTCGGAGGCGAGCAGCGTCTTGAACACCCGACGGGCCGGCACCCCGAGGGCGGTCGCGGCCTCGAGCCCGAAGCTGGTGGCCCGGGGATCGTGCACGTACTCATGCACCCGGTAGCTCACCCCGGCCGCGTCAAGCGCCTTCAACGCCGGTGTGGCTCCGTGTGGCTTGGTCATGTGTCCTCCTCCGGGCGGTGCGGATGGCCCCGATCGACGCGGCGATGACGGCGGCCATCGCCAACCACTCGATCGGGTGCAGCAATTCTCCCAGCACCACCCACGCGAACAGTGCCGCCGCTGCCGGTTCGAGGCTCATCAGGATGCCGAACGTGCCGGCCGCGATGCTGCGACGGGCACGCAGCTCCAGGCCGTAGGGGATGACGGTGCTGAGCAGCGCCACGAGCGAGATCACGACGAGCACCCGCGGGTCTCCCAGGGACCCGCCGGCGAGGGCGACGCCAGGACCCGCCAGGGCCGCGGCCCCGATCAGCGATCCGACCGTCAGCCCGCTGGTGCCCTCCCAGCGGCGGCCGAGCGGGCCGGCCAGGACGATGTAGCAGGCCCACAGTCCGCCCGCTCCCAGCGCGAGGGCGATGCCGATGAGGTCGGGCTCCGTCGGGGCTGAGCCCAGCAGTACGACGCCGCCGGCGGCCAGCGCCACCCAGATGAGATCCACCGCCCGCCGCGAGCCCAGCACCGCCAACCCGAGCGGGCCGACGAACTCGAGCGTGACGGCGAGGCCGATCGGGATCCGCGAGATGCTCAGGTAGATGAGGAGGTTCATCCCGGACAGGCACAACCCGTAGCCGGTGGCCACCAGCCAGTCCCCTCGGGACCGGCCCGAGACCCGCGGGCGGGCGATGAGCAGGAACACGAGGCTGGCGATGGCTGCACGCAGGAAGGCGAGCGTGGCGGGGTGTGCCGCGTCGAAGATGCCCTTCGCGAGGGCGGCCCCGAACTGCACCGACGCGATGGCGATCAACACCAGGACGACGGGGTGGATTCGGCTCACCCCGCGACACTATCGGGGCGCGTCTCAGCAGGTGAAGAGCGGGTTACCCGTCGCTACGGTGCCGCCTGCCACGTCGGAGACCGAGTCGGGCTCCGCGTCCATGACGACCACCACCACGGTCCTCGACATCGACGGGTCCGTCACGGAGGCCGGATCCCAGGCCACGATGGGTGTCCCTACCGTCACGTCGCTGCCCTGGTCGGCGAGCACCTCGAAACCCTGGCCGGCCAGCTTGACGGTGTTGATGCCGATGTGGACGAGGATCCCGATCTCCCCTCCCACGAGGAGGATGAAGGCGTGGGGACTGACCTTGAGCAGGGTTCCGTCAGCGGGGGCGACGACGACCTGGCGCCCTCCGTCGGGTTCGATCCCGACGCCCGGGCCTACGGTCTGGGCGCTGAACACGGGGTCCGCCACGTCGGTGATCGCGATGACCTGGCCGGCGCAGGGGGCGAGAATCTGCATCACACATGCTCCTTCGGATGTCGATGTGTTGCGCACCCTATCGCCGCCGGGGCCACGCTGCGCCGACGGGGGGCAACTCCCCTATCCTTGCCCGGAGCGGCTCGGCAGGGCCGGCCCCCCGATCGAGGACGATGGCGATGTACTACGGCGGAGATTACAACCCGGAGCAGTGGCCCGAGGAGGTGTGGCTCGAGGACGCCCGCCTCATGCGTGAGGCGCGGGTGAATCTGGTCAGCGTCGGGATCTTCTCCTGGGCCAGGATCCAGCCCAGCGAGGGCGTGTTCGACTTCGTCTGGCTGGACAGGGTGCTCGACATTCTCCACGCGCACGGGATCGGTGTGTGCCTGGCCACGGCCACGGCCTCGCCGCCGCCGTGGCTGGGCATCAGGTACCCGTCGGCGCTCCCCGAGGACCGTGACGGGTCCCGGTTCTGGCATGGCAGCCGCCAGGCCTACGCCCCCACCTCACCGGACTATCGGCGGCTGGCCGGGGAGTTGGTCGCCGCCATCGCCGAGCACTACGCGTCGCACCCGGCGGTGCAGTTGTGGCACGTCAACAACGAGTTCGGCTGCCACCTCCCCGCGGACTACTCCGACAACGCAGCCCGCGGCTTCCGCGTGTGGCTGGCCGAGCGCTACGCGGGCATCGAGGATCTCAACCGCGCCTGGGGCACCGCCTTCTGGTCCCAGCGTTACGGATCCTTCGACGAGATCGTCCCCCCGCGCAAGGCGCCCTACAGCCTCAATCCGGCCGGGGTGCTGGACTTCAAGCGCTTCACCTCCGACGCCCTTCTGGACCTGTACCTCATGGAGAAGGGCATCATTCGGGACGCAGGGGCCACGCAGCCCGTGACCACCAACTTCATGGGGGCGTTCGAGCCGCTGGACTACCACCGCTGGGCACCCCATCTGGACGTGATCTCCGACGACAGCTACCCGGATCCCAACGACCCCGACGCGTGGCGCTCGGCGGCATTCACCAGGGATCTGATCCGCTCACTCAAGCCGGACACGCCCTGGATCCTCATGGAGCAGGCGAGCAACGCGGTGAACTGGCGGCCCAGCAATGCGCCCAAGGCGCCCGGTGAGATGTCCGCCCTGAGCATGCAGGCCGTGGCACGTGGGGCGGACGGCGTGATGTTCTTCCAGTGGCGGCAGTCGAGCGCGGGTTCGGAGAAGTTCCACTCCGCGATGCTTCCCCATGCGGGCACGGGAACGCGGACGTGGCGCGAGGTCGTCGGTTTGGGCGCGGCGCTGGAGGAGTTGCCGCCTCTCGGCCGGCTTCGGGCACGGGTGGCGCTGGTCTACGACTGGGAGAACAGGTGGGCGATCGAGCAGCCGGACCATCCGGTGACGCTGGACTATCTGGCCCAGATTCAGCGCTGGCACTCGGCACTTCTCGATCTGGGCGTGCTGGTGGACGTCGTCGACGCGGAGGCGGACCTCGGCCACTACGACACCGTCTTCGCCCCCCTGCTCTACCTGCTCACCGAGCACGCCGCCCAAGGCATACTGTCCGTGCTGGAGCGGGGAGGCACCGTGGTGACGGGGCCCTTCAGTGACATCGTGGACGAACACGACAGGTTCCGTGCCGGTGGCTTCACCACTCTCCTCGGCGAGAGTTTCGGGATGCGCGTGACCGATTTCGGTGCCTTGGCGCTGACTCCGCCTGGCCAGCAGAGCGCACCAGTGGCGGGGTCACTCGGAAGATTCGAGGGCACGCACTGTGCGGAGGAGTTGACGGTGGACACCGCCGAGGTCCTGGCGAGCTTCGAGGGAGGCCGCGCGGACGCCAGGCCGGCCGTCACGATGCGCACGCTGGGCGCGGGGAGGGCCATCTACGTGGCGACCATCCCCGACGACGAGGGCCTGCGCTCCCTTGCGCGCCTGGCTGCCAGGCCCGTGGAGGCCGCCCCGGAGCCCGGCACGGAAGTCGTCCAGCGGGGCGATGTGACCTTCGTCATCGACCACGTCTCCCACTCCGTGACCATCACGTCCCACTGAATCCGGTCAGGGGGCGAACATCTCGTCGACGGCGTCCAGCACCCCGTCCGGGACCGCGGCGGACCCGGCGGCGGCATTCTGCGCCACCTGCTCCACCAGCGTCGCGCCGGCGATCACCGAGGTGATGGACGGCTGGCCGAGCAGCCACTGGACGGTCACCTCCAGCATCGTGTGACCGGCGCGTTCGCACAACCGCCGGTAGCGCTCGAGCAGATCCCAGTCCACGCCCGCCAGCTGGGCGGACTTGATGGAACGCATCCGCCCCTCGCCGCCACCGTCGCGGGTGTACTTGCCCGTGAGGAGTCCGTTGGCCAGCGGGAAGTAGGGGAAGACGCCGAGCCCCAGGTCCACGGCCGCCGGAAGAAGGTCGTTTTCGATGTCGCGGGCCAGAAGCGAGTATTCGTTCTGGGCCGAGACGAAGGACTCGAGGCCCTCCGCCACGGTAATCTCTGCGGCCTCGCGCGCCATGTCCCCGGTGAAGTTGGAGTGCCCGATGAAGCGAACCTTGCCCTCGCCCACCAGGTCCGTCAGGACCTCCAGGGTCTCCTCAATGGGGGTCTCCGGATCCGGGGTGTGCATCTGCAGGAGGTCGATCCAGTCCGTCTGGAGCCGCGACAGGGAGGCCTCGACGGCCGAGCGGACATAGCGCCTCGCGCCCTTCGGGCCCCAAGCCTCGGAGCCGGGCATCGTGAAGTCCTGATGCCCGAATTTGGTGGCCATCACCACCTGATCCCGTTTGCCCCGCAGCGCAACGCCGAGGAACTCCTCGCTGCGTCCCGGGGCACCACCGTAGATGTCGGCGCCGTCGAAGAACGTGACTCCCTGGTCGATGGCTGCGCCGATGACCCGCACGCTCTGCTCAAGGGACTCCGTGGCGGTTCCCGGCCGGGAGAAGTTGTTGCACCCCATCCCGACGACGCTGACCTTCAACCCTGATGTGCCGACGCTGCGTTGCTCCATGGCCCCACCCTAGGCGCTGGTCGGCGGCTACCAGCAGCAGTAGCCTCCGTCGACCAGCAGGTCCGCACCTGTGATGTAGCTGGCTGCGGGACTCAGGAGGAACAGCACCGGACCGGCGATCTCTTCGGGGGTCGCCAACCGGCCCAGGGGTGTGCTGTCGGCGAACTCCAGCACAAGATCGGCCACCTCCGGGCGCTGGTTCATGGGCGTCAGTGTGTAGCCGGGGCTGACCGCGTTGACGCGGATCCCGAGGCCCGCCCACTCGACGGCGAGCGATTTCGTGAGGTGGATGACCGCTGCCTTGCCGGAGTTGTACTGCGCCTGCGTGAGGTTACGGTTGGCGATGTGGCCCGAGATCGAGGCGATGTTGACGATTCCTCCCCCCTCACCGTGTGCCTGCATGGCACGGGCCTGCGCCTGGCATGACCAGAACACGCCGTCGACATTGGTGGCGTAGACCGAGCGCCACTGGTCCGGTGTCAGCTCCAGCGCCGGGGTGCCCGCGCCGATGCCGGCGTTGTTGACGGCGAGGCGGAGCGGGCCCAGGCGCTCCTCCACGGAGGAAACGGCGGGCCCGGCCGCCTCAGGGTCACGGACATCCCACGCGACGGGGACCCCGAGGCCTCCGACGTCGGAGATGAGGCCCAGGGTCTCGGTGAGGCTCTCCTCGGCTCGCGCGCTGCAGGCGACGCGGGCGCCGGCCTCGGCGAGCGCCACGGCGATCGCCTGGCCGATGCCCTTGGAGGCACCGGTGACCAGGGCGACCTGGTCACGCAGGGAGAACGAGACGGTCACGATGTCAGTAGTTGATCATGTGACCGGCGATGCCCTCCACCGCCTCCTTGATGGCCTCCGACAGCGTGGGGTGAGCGTGGATGTTGCGGCTGATGTCTTCCGCCGTGAGGTCGTAGGCCTGCGCGAGCGTGAGCTCGGGCAGCAACTCGGTGACATCCGGGCCGATCATGTGGGCGCCCAGGAGCTCGTTGTAACGGGCGTCCGCGACGATCTTGACGAAGCCGACCCCCTCCCCCAGACCCCACGCCTTGCCGTTGGCGGCGAAGGGGAACTTGGACACCTTGACGTCGTAGCCCTTGTCCTTGGCCTGCTGCTCGGTGTAGCCGAAGGAGGCGATCTGCGGCTGGCAGTAGGTGGCACGCGGGATCATGTCGTAGTTGATGGGATGGGTCTCCGCGCCGGCGATGGTTTCGGCGGCCACAACGCCCTGTGCCTCGGCGGTGTGGGCCAGCATCATCTTGCCGGTGCAGTCCCCGATGGCGTAGATGTGGGGCACCGAGGTGCGCATGTAGTCGTCGATGGCGATCGCCTTGCGATCCGTCAACGTCACGCCCGTGGCCTCGAGGCCGAAGCCGTCCACCCGGGGGGCGAAACCGATGGCCGAGAGGAACCGGTCAGCCTCCAGGACCTTCTGCTCTCCGCCGGCGGCGGGGCTGACCGTCACCTTGACTCCGGTTCCGGTGTCTTCGATCCCCTCGACCTTGGTGGAGGTGAGGACGGTGACGCCGAGCTTCTTGTATGCCTTGGCCAGCTCGGCGGAGATCTCCGCGTCCTCGGTGGGGACCATCCGGTCCAGGTACTCGACGATGGTCACCTTCGTGCCGAACTGGCTGAGCACGAACGCGAACTCGGTGCCGATGGCGCCCGAGCCGCCGATGATGATCGACCCCGGCACGTCGTCGGCGAGGATCTGCTCCTCGTAGGTCACGACGTTGGCGGAGAGCTGCGTGCCCGGGAGCAGCCGCGTGGTGGCGCCGGCCGCGATGATGGCGTTTGTGAAGGTGAGTGTCTGCTTCTGGCCGTCGTTGCCGGCCACCTCGATCCGGTGGTCGTCAAGGAAGGTGCCCCAGCCGTCGATCTCGGTGATCTTGTTCTTCTTCATCAGGTAGTGGATGCCCTTGGTCATGCGCTCCGAGACCTGACGGCTGCGCTTGAACGCCTTGCCGTAGTTGAAGCTCACCTGCCCCTCGATGCCGAAGGTGTCCGCCTCGTGGGTGAAGATGTGCGCCAGTTCGGCGTTGCGCAGGAGCGACTTGGTGGGGATGCAGCCGATGTTGAGGCACACCCCGCCCCAGTACTGCTTCTCGATCACGGCTACCTTGAGTCCCAGCTGGGAGGCGCGGATGGCGGCCACATAACCGCCGGGGCCGGCACCGAGGACGACGACGTCATATTCAGAGCTCATGGCGCCCACTCTAGTGCCCTGGTGGCACCCCACCGCTGCCCTCTTCTCCAAACCTGTGACGCTATCTCACCCGTGAGATAACCTGACCCGATGAGCGCAACGAGCAAGTCCATCGGACGCATGATCCGCGAGGCCCGCCTCGCCCGGGGATGGTCGCAGCAGAGGCTGGCAGACGAGCTGGGCACCGTCCAGAGCGCGGTCCACCGCATCGAGAACGGGCAGCAGAACCTCTCGCTCAGCATGATCACCCGCCTGGCGGAGGCGCTCGAGATGCCGTTGATCCAGACGGCCACTCAGGGCAACGTGAACTTCGAGATCCAGGGCCCGACAAAGCTGTCGGGCGACATCGACGTGCGGACCAGCAAGAACGCGGCCATGGCCATCCTGTGCGCCAGCCTGCTCAATCAGGGCCGCACGGTCCTGCGGGGCATCGCCAGGATCGAGGAGGTGGACCGCATCAGTGAGGTGCTGACCTCCATCGGGGTGAACCTCACCTGGATCGGCGACAACGACCTGGAGATCATCCGCCCGGCCGAACTCAGGCCGGAGAACATCGACGCCCGGGCCGCCAAGCGCACCCGCAGTATCCTGATGCTGCTGGGACCGCTGATGCACGACTTCGACCAGTTCCTCCTCCCGTACGCGGGCGGCTGCGACCTGGGTGCCCGAACCGTCCATCCGCACATGTCTGCGCTCCACAAGATGGGCCTGACAGTTGAAGCGACCGAGGGCAACTACCACGCCGTCGTCGAGAAGATCCCGGACGGCGAGCGCTCCATCACCCTGATCGAGCGCGGAGACACCGTCACCGAGAACGCCATCATGGCCGCCGCCCGCACCCCCGGAATCACCACGTTGCGCAACGCCTCCGGCAATTACATGGTCCAGGACCTGTGCTTCTACCTCCAGCAGTTGGGCGTCACCATCGAGGGGGTCGGCACCACCACCCTGACCGTCACGGGTCAGGAGCACATCGAGGCCGACGTCGAATACCACATCTCGGAGGACCCGATCGAGGCGATGAGCCTGCTCACCGCCGGAATCGTGACCAGGTCGGAGATCACGGTGCGGCGCTGCCCCATCGAGTTCCTCGAGGTGGAGTTCGCGATCCTGGACGAGATGGGCCAACGCCTGGAACTCTCCGAGGAGTACCGCAGCCGCAACGGCAAGACACGCCTTGTCGACGTGACGGTCAAGCCGTCGGACCTCACCGCCCCCCTGGACAAGATCCACCCGATGCCGTTCCCGGGGCTCAACATCGACAACCTGCCGTTCTTCGCAGTCATCTGCGCCACCGCGACGGGCCAGAGCGTCATCTACGACTGGGTCTACGACAACCGGGCCATTCATCTGAAGAAGCTCTCCGATCTGGGGGCCAACATCCAGCTGATGGACGCCCATCGGCTGCTGATCCTGGGCCCCACCAAGTGGCGGGCCCGCGAGGTCGAGTCCCCGCCGGCGCTGCGGCCGGCGGTCTGCCTGTTGCTGGCCGCCCTGGCGGCCCGCGGGACCACGAACCTGATGGACGTCTATGTGATCAACCGGGGTTACGAGGATCTTCCCCAGAGGCTCAACAAGCTGGGCGCGAGCATCAATGTGTTCTGGGGCACGCCGGACACCGACGACTGAGGGCTTCGCTCACCCCACGCGGCGGGCCTCGAACACGTGCCGCGGGGCCACGATGTCAGACTGCGCATCCACCAGGCGGAGCTCGGGGTGCCCGGCGGTGGTGGTGGCGTCGAGGACCGAGTACACGATCGAGGCCGTGGCACCCAACGCGGCGCCCACATCGCGCGTGCGCAACCAGTGGGCCAGGAACATGGCGGTGGTGAGGTCACCCGATCCGGTGAACTTGCGGTCCAGGACCGGGGTCTCCACCTGCCACGCCCCGTCGGGGCCGACACCGATCATGCGCATGGCGTCCGCGGATGCGTCGGAGCCCACCACCGAGGTCACGACGACCACCTGAGGGCCGCGGGCTCGCAGTTCCGCGATCGCTGTGAGGACGTCCGCGGTGGTGTGCGTGGGATGTCCCGTGAGGAACTCCAGCTCGAACAGGTTGGGAGTCATGATGTCGGCGCGCTGGACCACGTGGTCGCGCCAGAACTCCGGGATCCCGGGCCGGGCATAGAAACCCCGGTCGACGTCGCCCATCACCGGATCCGCGCAGAAGACGGCCCCGGGGCTCTGCGCCTTGATCAGCTCGGCCGTGTCCAGGATGACCTGCCCCACCTCGGGTGTGCCCTGGTAGCCGCACAGCAGCGCGTCGACGACACCGAGGACGCCACGCTCGTCGATTCCCTGCACAACCTCCCACACGTCGGAGGCTGGGATCAGGGGTCCTCGCCACGACCCGTAGCCGGTGTGGTTGGAGAAGTTGACGGTGTAGACAGGCCAGACGTCGACCCCCGCGCGCTGGAGCGGGAAGACTGCGGAGGAGTTTCCGGCGTGGCCGTAGGCGACAGCGGACTGGATGGAGACAACCGTGGTCATTGGCACATCTTTGCACTCGTAGCGAAACCCACAGTCAGGACACTAAACTGCCACGCTATGGCCGGTGTGCACGAGGACTACCTGTCCCCCCAGTTCATCCCGATGGCCCACCGCGGCGGGGCACTGCTGACCGCGAACCTGGGCATCGAGAACACGGTGCGCGCCTTCACCAATGCCGTCGCCCTCGGCTTCCGCTATCTGGAGACCGATGTGCACGCCACCATCGACGGCCACCTCGTCGCGTTCCACGACGATGATGTCTCCCGCGTGACGGACGAGGCCGGCTCGCTGAGGTCCCTGCGGTTGAAGGAGCTGCAGAGCCTGAGGGTGGGCGGACGCGAGCCGATCCCCACGTTGGCCGAGTTGTTCGAGACGTTTCCCTCGTGCAGCTTCAACATCGACATCAAGCATGTGACGGCCGTGGTGCCGCTGGCCGAATGCATCCGCAGACATGGCGCGGAGCGGCGTGTCTGCGTGGGCTCCTTTTCCCGTTCGGCCATCCGCCGGTTCCGGTCGATACTCCCCCAGGTCCCCACGGCGGTGTCCCGCACGGGCGTGGCCGCCATGGCACTGACGGCCGTCATGCTGGGCGGCCCCGTGTTCCAGGTGCCGCTCAACCACCCGGTCGGGCCGGTGATGATGGACATCGTCACACCGCGGAACATCGCCAGAATTCACCGCGCAGGACGGAAGATCCACGTGTGGACCATCGACGAGCCGACCACGATGCACCGTCTGATCGACTGGGGCGTCGACGGCATCGTCACGGATCGGCCGGATTTGCTCAAAGAGGTTCTCCGGGCTCGGGGGATGTGGTCTACTCGATAACGGCTGAGGAACGAATCGGCGCCCCGGTTCGTTGGTGAAGCAGACGAAGGAGGCAAACATGGCTGATCGTGCGCTGCGCGGCATGGGGCTGGGCTCCAAGACGTTCGAAGACGAGCAGGGCATCGAATTCGCCGAGCGCCGGAAGCTGGCGTTCGACTGCCCGAAGGATCACCATTTCACGGTGACCTTCGCCCTGGAAGCGGAACTCCCCACCGAGTGGGAGTGCAAGAAGTGTGGATCGATCGCGGTGCGTTCTGACGGTGTGGTGGGCGAGGAGAAGCAGACCAAACCGGCACGCACCCACTGGGACATGCTGCGGGAGCGTCGCTCGATCCCGGAGCTCGAAGACATCCTCAACGAGCAGCTGACCAAGCTGCGCGAGTCCGACAGGATCTACTGACCCTTTCCCCGATCACGGTCCGCGGGCCGGTCGTCCTCGACGACCTCCCCGCGGATCGTGTCGTTTTCGTTGCTCGACGGGTTGATGACCGGGATCCAGGTCACCGTTTCGGTCACCACGTCGCCTCGGATGACGGTGGGCGCCGCGCCTGAGCGCTGCATCGTCTTGGAGGCCCACCACGCGATGCCCGACCGGATGAAGGGGCGCGTGAACGGCAGCAGCAGAAGCAGTCCGGCCACGTCCGTGAGCAGGCCCGGCACGACGAGCAGCACGCCGCCCATCAGCACCAGCGATGCGTCGGCCAACTGGCCAGATGGCAGCTGCCCAGAGGTCAGCGCCGCTGACAGGGCGCCCCAGGCCTTCCGCCATTCACGCTGAAGGAGGTAGATGCCCAGCACGGTGGTGGCCGAGAGGATGGCCAACGTCCACCAACCGATTTCGCCGGCGACCCACAGGATGGCGGCGATCTCCGCGAAGACGAGGCCGAAGACCGTCAGTCCCATGAGCGCGAGCCGTAGGGCTCCCTTGCGCGGATCCACGGCGCTCACGCAGCCCTTCGGCCGGTGATCGCACGCCTGACGCCCCCGGTGAGCTGACCCAGCCGGTGGTCGATGCCCCAGAGTGTGGTCCGGATCAACGCCTCGATCACGATGCTGCGGCTCATCTTGGAATCCCCGAACTCCCGCTCCACGAATTCGATCGGGACCTCGACGACGGTGAAGCCGGACTTGAGCGCGCGCCAGACCAGGTCGATCTGGAAGCAGTACCCGGCCGAGGCCACCTCGTCGAGGCTGATGCCGCGCAGCGTGGAGGCGCGGTAGGCGTTGAAGCCGCCGGTGGCGTCCTTGACCGGGATACCCAGCCACAACCGCGTCCACAGCGAGCCGCCCTTCGAGATGAACTCGCGCGACTTCGGCCAGTTGACCACAGAGCCGCCCTTGACCCAGCGCGAGCCCTTGACCATGTCCGCGCCCGCGCTGATGGCGCGCAGCAGCCTCGGCAACTCCTCGGGCTGGTGGGAGCCGTCGGCGTCGTGCGAGATCAGCACGCCGAAGCCCTCGTCGAGGCCCCAGTGGAAACCGGCCAGGTAGGCGGCGCCCAGGCCTTCCTTCCCCTTGCGGTGCATCACGTGGATCTGTTCGTCGGCCTCCGCCAGCCGGTCCGCAATAGCTCCGGTGCCGTCCGGGGAGTTGTCGTCCGCGACGAGGATGTGGGCCTGCGGGACGGCCCGGCGGATCCTGGTGGCGATGCTCTCGATGTTCTGTGACTCGTTGTAGGTCGGGATGATCACGAGAACTCGCTCGAGCGCGTCCTGACTGGTCATGGAACACTTCTTTCCTGTTGTGGTGTCTTTGCCATGCTACCGGGCCCCACCTCGGCGCGGCCCCAGGGCGGCGACGATGCCACCGGCGGTTGCTGCCACGGCAACCCACGCCAGCCAGGGGCTGAGCAGCACCGAGAGGTTGACGTTGGTGCGCAGCGGGAGGGAGGTGAGCAGGCTGTCCGCCTGGTATTCGGCGGTGACCTCCTGCACGCGCCCACGGGTGTCGACGACCGCGGAGAGCGAGTTGAGTGTGGAGACCGCCACCTCGCGGCCCAGTTCCATCGCCCGGACGCGGTTGATGACCAGCTGCTGGTGCGGCTCGAACGTGCCGGCGTAGGTGTTGGTGTTGGACTGCGACACGACCACCTGCGCCCCGTGCCGGACCAGGTCGTAGGAGGTGTCGTCGTAGGCCAGCTCGAAACAGATGATGGTGCCTACCACGAGGTCCGGGAACCGTTCCGTGGGGGCCGACACCACTCCGGGCCCCTCCCCCGGGATCGATTGCCGGCCGATCTGCTCAAGGATCGGGAGCCGGGGCAGCAGGACGTCGCGGAAGGGGATCCATTCGCCGAAGGGAACCAGGTCTCGTTTGTGGTAGACGGCACCCGGACCGGTGTCGGGATGCCACCAGATGCTGGAGGTCTGACGCGAGTCCGGTACCGGCCCGTCGGTGACGGCCCCCACGAAGACGGGCGCCCCAGCCAGCCGCACGGAGAGCTCGACGAGGCCTCGCGTGGCGGCGTCGGCCTCCGGATCCACATCGGTGGCGTTCTCGGGCCACAACACGAAGTCAACCTCGTGGCCGCCCACGCGGGCCTCGGAAAGCGCGAAGATGGTCTCGCTGAGCGCATTGTTGGTGACGGAGCGGGCGTAGGTGTCGGTGCCCTTCTCAGCCCGGTTGACGGCCGGCTGAACCATGGCCACCTTCACCTCGTCGACCGGCTCGGACTGCGGCACCAGGTGCGCGAGTCCCCCCAGCGCGAATACACCGGCGACCCCCGCCAGCGCCACCGTCCGCCGGCTGGGCGACGACCAGGCCAGAAGAAGCGCTTGCGCCACCAACGCCACCAGGTAGCCGACCCCGGTGACGCCCACCCAGGCGAGCAGACCCGACATGGGTTGGTCCACCGTCGTGTAGCCGAGCCGCGCCCAGGAGAATCCTCCGAACGGCACCTTGCCGGAGACGTACTCCACCGCCACCCACGCGGCGGGCACCAGGAGCGGCCATGCGCGGAGCTTGAGCAGCCACGACACCGCGAGCGCGAGCACCCCCCACCACAGCGACAGGAACGCCACCAACGCCACGCCCACGCCCACCCCCAGGACCGAGATCCAGGACACCGTCAGCGTGTTCATCGCCAGGCCGGCGAGGTAGCCGAGGCCGAAGGCGGAGCGGGGCCGACGATCCACCATCAGCCAGGTGAACAGCGCCACGCCCACCAGGGTCGCCGGCCAGATCCCCATCGGCGCCTGTCCCGCGCCGGTGAGCAGCCCGGACCCGACGGCCAGCGCCGCGGACACCAGGAACGGCAGCGGCGGGCGGGTGATCACGAGGCCCAAGAGTACCCGGTCCGGGTCTGAGGACACTGTGTCAGGATGGCGGGATGAGCACGTTGATGGCCTTCGACACGTCCTACCTGTACTTCCGGGCGTTCTTCGGGGTGCCCTCCACCTTCCGGGCCCTCGACGGGCGGCCGGTCAACGCGGTGCGGGGCACGCTGGACTTCATCGCGCGTCTCGCCAACCAGTACGCCCCGGACAGCCTTGTGTGCGCCTGGGACGACGACTGGCGACCCGACTGGCGGGTGGACCTGCTCCCGAGCTACAAGGCACACCGGGTCGTCCAGTTGGCCGACGGCGAGGCGGAACTGGTCGACGACGACCTCAGCCGGCAGGTGCCGCTGATCCGCGACTGCCTCGAGTCGCTCGGCATCCCCGTCGTGGGCGTGGCGCAGCACGAGGCCGACGACGTGCTGGCCTCCCTGGCACGGCAGCATCCGGGCACCAGCCTGGTGGTGACCGGGGACCGCGACCTGTTCCAGCTCGTCGACGATCACACCAGCGTGGTCTACGTGGCGCGCGGGCTGGCCAATCACGAACTGGTCACCCCTGAGTGGATGGCGGCGAAGTATGCACTGTCCCCCGAGAGGTATGTGGACTTCGCCGTCCTGCGCGGCGACCCCTCCGACGGGCTGCCGGGGGTCAAGGGCATCGGGGAGAAGAGCGCCACCACCCTGGTGGGCGCCTACCCCTCCCTGGAGGCGATGGTCGCGGCCGCCGTCGACCCGGGCTCAGGCATGTCACCGTCGGTGCGCTCCAAACTGCTGGCAGACGTCGACTACCTGGCGAGGGCACGCGAGGTGGTGACCTGCGTCGACAGGCTCCCGCTGCCGGACCTCACCCGCTCCCCCGTGGACGATCAGCGCTGGGATGCCCTGGCCGAGAACCTGGCGCTCGGCGGCGCCGCGACCCGGATCCGGGCAGTCATCGCTTAGCGTGCAGCACGTAGAGCGACGAGCTGGCCAGCAGGTTGGCCGCCACGTTGCCCACCCGTCGCGCCCTCCCCGAGGCGCCCAACGAGATGCGTGAATCGATCACCATGTCCAGCCCGGCGAAGAGCGGCTCCAGGTCCGGCAGCGACGAGTGATGCAGATTCGGGGTGTCGAACCACTCGAACGGCAGGTCGCGCGACATCGGCATCCGCCCCGACAGCAGCCGCAGCCGGTTGCGCCAATGGGCGAAGTTGGGCATCGAGACCACGGAGTGGACCGCGATCCGGCCAATCTCCTGCAGGACCTCGCGGGGCTTGCGCACGGTCTGCAGCGTGCGCGAGAGGACCACGAAGTCGTAGCTGTCGTCGCCGAACTCCCCCAGCTGCGTGTCGAGGTTGAGCTGGATCACGTCGACGCCGCTGCGCATCGCCGCCACCAGGTTGCCCGGGTCCATGTCGACGCCGGTGCCGGAGCATCCCTTGAGCGTCAGCAGGCGCAGCAGCTCGCCGTCGCCGCAGCCGAGATCCAGGACGCGGGAGCCCTCGGGGATCAGCTTCGTGATCAGCCACAGGTCCGGCCGCAGGGTGTCGCTCATGCCAGCTCCTCCGTGGCGCGCTCCAGGTAGGCCCGGACCGTGGCGTGATAGTCGGGCACGTCGAGCAGGAACGAGTCGTGGCCCCACCGGGAGGCGATCTCACGGAAGGACGTGGGCAGCTTGGCGCCCTCCAGATGCCTGACGATCCGACGGGAGTGCTCGGTGGAGAATCGCCAGTCCGTGTCGAAGCTCACGATGAGGAAGCGGACCGGATCGTCGATGAGCGCCGCCAGGGCGTCCTCGTCCGCGAAGGGATCGAAGTAGTCCATCACCCGGGTGAGATAGAGGTAGCTGAGGGCATCGAATCGGGAGAGGAACCGCTCCCCCTGATGCTCGAGGTAGCTCTCGACGGCGAAGTCCACGCCGAAGTTCTTGGCGAGCTGGCCACGTTGAGCGGTCCGCCCGAACTTCTCCTCGAATCCGGACTCCGACAGGTAGGTGATGTGGGCCATCATCCGCGCCACCGAGAGCCCCTTGCGCGGCGAGGTGCCCGCGGTGAGGAAGCGTCCGTCGAGGAAGTGGGAGTCGCGCATGATCGCCTGCCGCCCGACGGCGGAGAACGCGATGTTCTGGGCGGTGAGGCGCGACGAGGCGGCGAAGATCAGCGCCCGGCCCAGCTCCAACGGATGGGTCATCGCCCACTGCAGCACCTGCATGCCGCCCAGCGAGCCGCCCACGGCGGCGGCGAAGCGTTCGATGCCCAGATGCCGGGCAAGGCCGCGGTGCACCTCGACGAAGTCCGCCATGTCCAGGAGGGGGAAGTCCAGGCCGTAGGGATCTCCGGTCTCCGGATTGGTCGACGACGGCCCCGTGGTGCCCTGGCAGCCACCCAGCAGATTTGAGCAGACCACGAACCAGACGTTCGTGTCGATGGGCTTGCCGGGGCCGATCATCGTGTCCCACCAGCCCGGCCGGGTCTCCCCTTCGTGATATCCGGCCGCGTGGGCGTCCCCGGTGAGCGCATGACAGATGTAGACGGCGTTGCTGCGCTCGGCGTTGAGGGTGCCGTAGGTCTCGTAGGCCACATCGACGATGCCCAGCGTGGCGCCGCTGCGGAGGATCAGCGGGCGATCCGGGTCGAAGACCCGGATCGACGACGTCTCCACCACGCCGAGGCTGGTTCCGAGGGGGCCGTTCACGCCCCCATTGTTGCGCAATCCGGAGGGGATCAGAGCACGGAGACACCCAGCAGGAGGCCTATCGAGTAGGTGGCGGCCAGGGCGAGCATCCCGCCGGTCACGACCCTGAGCACCGCGCGGCCGGCCGGCGCACCGCCGAGCTTCGCGCCCACCCCACCTGTGGCGGCGAGCGCCACCAGCACCGCCACCACCGTCACGGGGATGCGCAGCGGGATGGGGGCCAGGAGGATCGTCAGCAGCGGCAGGATCGCTCCGGCGAGGAACGCCACCGCGGATGCGAGGGCGGCGTGCCAGGGGTTGACGATCTCGTCCTCGGCGAGGTGGAAGCGCTGGGAGAGGTGGGCCTTGACGGCGTGTCCCTCGCCGATCTCCTCCACCACCTTCTCCGCCGTGGCCTTCGTGAGGCCCTGACGCTGATACGCGGCCACGAGCTCCTCGTCGGCCGCGCGACGATCAGAGGTCAGCAGCGTGCGCAGGGACGCGATCAGCGAGCGCTGCGAATCTGCCGCGCTGGACACCGAGACGTATTCGCCCAACGCCATCGAAATGGCTCCCGCCACCACCGCGGCGACACCGGCGAGCAGGACGGGCGTGACGGTGTTCGTCGCGGCCGCCACACCCACCACGGTGGCCGAGATGGACACGATGCCATCGTTGGCTCCGAGGACCCCGGCGCGCAGCCAGTTCAGCCGGCCGGACAGTTCAGCCGACTCGACGGGGTTCGGGGCGACAGTCACACTCATGGCACCATTCGACACCCGTTTCGGCGGCGAGTCCATGCAGGAAAGGCTACCCTGACAAGCACGATCGCACGTCTAGGAGGACCAATGAGCGACCCGATCACCAGCCCGGACGACGCCGCCGTCGTCCACGACAGCGAGCTCACCCGACGCCAGACCGAAGGCCCGGACGGCGGTGAGCATCTGCACTCATCCGACCATTCGATCGCCGAGGAGGACATCGAGGCGGATCGGCGTCACCAGCAGGAGACGCCGACCCAGCCCTAGCGGTCATCTCAGTTGGCCCACCGGTGCAGGGCAGCGCCTCAGTGGGTCAGGGATTGCTTGTCAGGTCCAGATACAACCCTTCGAGACGGCCGGCGCCGCTTCGCGGGCGGCCCTCCTCAGGGAGCGAAAAGACGGCCGGCGCCGCTTCGCGGGCGGCCCTCCTCAGGGAGCGAAAAGACGGCCGGCGCCGCTTCGCGGGCGGCCCTCCTCAGGCGGCGAATCTGGACGGGTCACGCCGCTGGACAGGCCGCAGCCTTAGCTCGGTCCCTGAGGGTCCCGCGTCGCGAAGCGACCGCAGGACGTCTCGAAGGGTCAGAAAACCGCACATAGACACGAGGGTGAGGAACGGCAGGGCGGCACTGCGCAGCGGTGCCCAACCCGACGATCACCCAACCGGCATCCCGCCCAAACAGACCCGACCCCAACGCCGCCCTGCCGGCCCACGCCCGGGACCTGGCAACGCCACAGGGAGGACGAGTGCGGGGAGACGCGAGACGATGCCCGGGCGGCCTCAACACCCCGACCACCGACCCAGACGGCCGAAACATCGAGACCCTGGACAACGGCCGCCCGGGCATCGACTCACGGCTCACCGCACCCGACCACAAGAACTGCGTCAAGGTGGTAGTCACAACCCTTCGAGACAGGCCACGCCGCTCCGCGGGCGGCCCTCCTCAGGGAGCGAAAAGAGAGCCCACGCCGCTTCGCGGGCGGCCCTCCTCAGATAGCGAAAAAGAGGGCCACGCCGCTCCGCGGGCGGCCCTCCTCAGGCAGCGGGTAGGTGGCCTTCTGCAGGGACCGTACCGGCCCCCACTGCCCGCGGCTCACTCAGATGCGGTTCAACGCCTGGGTGAGATCCTCCAGGATGTCGTCGATGTGTTCGATGCCGACGGACAGCCGCACCATCTCGGCGGGCACGCCCGCGGAGAGAAGCTCCTCGTCGGAGAGCTGCGAATGGGTGGTCGACGCGTTGTGGATGGCCAGCGACTTCGCGTCGCCGATGTTGGCGAGATGACTGAACAGCTCCAATGCCTCCACCAGTCGGGTGCCGGACTCGCGGCCTCCCTGCACGCCGAACGAGACGAGGCCGCCGAAGCCGCCCTTGAGGACGCGGGTGGCGATCTCGTGGGTGGGGCTGGACTCGAGGCCCGGGTAGTTGACCCAGGACACCTTGGGGTGTGCGGTCAGAAAGTTCGCAACCGCGAGCGCGTTCTCGCTGTGACGCTCCATCCTCAGGTGGAGAGTCTCGATGCCCTGCAGCAGGAGGAACGAGTTCATGGGGGCGATCGCCGCCCCTGTGTTGCGCAGCAGCACGGTCCGCGCCCGGATCACGTACGCTGCGGGGCCGGCCGCGTCGGTCCACACCACTCCGTGATAGGCCGCATCCGGCTGCGTCAGCCCGGGGAAGCGGTCGCTGTGCGCTGCCCAGTCGAAACGCCCGGAGTCCACCAGCACGCCGCCCAGCGAGGTGCCGTGGCCGCCCAGGTACTTCGTGGCGGAGTGCACTGAGATGTCCACGCCGTGGTCGAACACCCGGGTGAGGTAGGGGGTCGGCACGGTGTTGTCGACGATGAACGGCAGGCCCAGGGCGTGCGCCGCCTCGGACCAGGCGTCCAGATCGATGACGTTGAGCGCGGGATTGCCCACCGTCTCGCCGAAGACCAGCTTGGTGTGGGCATCGACGTGCTGGGCCAGCTCCTCCGGCTTGCCCGGATCGACGAATCGGGCCTCGATGCCGAACTGCTTGAGCGTGTGGGCGAAGAGCGCGTAGGTGCCGCCGTAGAGCGTCGACAGCGCGACGATGTTGTCGCCCGAGTAGGTGAGGTTGAGAACGGCGTAGGTGATCGCGGCGGCGCCGGACGCGGTGGCCAGGGCCCCGACGCCGCCCTCGAGCGCGTTGACGCGGGCCTCGAGCACGCTCTGGGTGGGGTTCATCAGGCGGGTGTAGATGTTGCCGGGGCGGGCGAGCGCGAAGAGGTCCGCGGCGTGCTGGGCGTCGTCGAAGACGTAGCTGGTGGTCTGGTAGATGGGTACTGCGCGGGCGTTCGTGGCCGAATCGGCGGTCTCCTGACCGGCGTGGACGGCGAGCGTTTCGGGGCGGTAGGTCATCGGTGACTCCTCGTGGGCCAAGTGTTCTGCCCCCAAAGTAGTGGGCGCGCGAATCTCCTGGGAGGGTGTCCGTTACGCCGTCAGCGCACTGTCGCGGCGCGGAGGATCACCTCGGCCAGGTCTCCGGCTCGGCTGACCTGGGGCCAGTGGCCGGACTCCAGATCCACGTAGCCGGCGTGCTGGAGCCTGCGCAGCTCGCTGACGGGGGCGAAGCCCTGTTCGGTCCACGACCGCAGCTCGTCGGCGGAGTACTCGGTGCAGACGTTGACCACGGGGATCCGGTAGCGCCGATCGTCGCTCAATTCCTGGATGCCCAGGGCGTACTGCCCCGGTGCCGGGGTCATGTGGCCCTCGAGTTCGGCCTTGGCGGACTCGTCGAGGTCCGCGGTGTCCGGGCCGTCGAACGCGGACCACCCCACGAACGGGATGACGCCGTCGACAGGCTCGAAACCGTCCAGGATGGGTGAGCCGTGTGGGATCGGGAAGCCTCCCACCAGCACCACGCAGCCGACCCTGTCCGGCCGGCGGTCCGCAGCCGCCCACGCCGCCGCGCACCCGGCGGAGTGGCCGACGAGGATGACGTGGTCCGCGGAGTTGTCGATCTCGGTGACCACCGCCGCCACCAGATCGCCGTAGGTCACCGTGGAGGGGTCCTGCCCGTCGTGGCCCGGCGGGGTCAGGGCCACGACGCGATGGCCCGCCTTCTCGAGGAACGGGACCACACGGGACCACGACGAGCCGTCCAGCCAGAGGCCGGGGATGAGAATGATGTCCATGGGGCCACCTCCTGCAAGAACGCTAGCCGCGCGGCCGCGGGTCGTGTCGGTTTCTCCGGGATCGGGGTTGTCTCAGCACTCGACGACGTTGACGGCCAGGCCGCCCGTGCTGGTCTCCTTGTACTTGCTGTGCATGTCCAGACCGGTCTGGCGCATCGTGGCGATGACGGCGTCCAAGGAGACGATGTGGCGCCCGTCGCCGTGCAGTGCAAGCCGGGCCGCCGTCACGGCTGTGCTGGCGGCGATGGCGTTGCGCTCGATGCAGGGCACCTGGACCAGGCCGCCGATGGGATCGCAGGTGAGCCCGAGGTGGTGCTCCATGGCGATCTCAGCGGCGTTCTCCACCTGGGGGGCGGTTCCGCCCAGGACGGCGCACAGACCGGCCGCGGCCATGGCGCACGCGGAACCCACCTCCGCCTGACAGCCCCCTTCCGCCCCGGAGATGGAGGCGTTGGCCTTGATCAGGCTTCCGATGGCCGTGGCGGTGAGGAGGAACTGGCGGACATCGACCGCCCCGGCGGCGGGGTGGGAGTCCAGGAAGTACTGGACCACTGCGGGAATGATCCCCGCCGCGCCGTTGGTGGGGGCGGTCACCACGCGCTCCCCGGAGGCGTTGGCCTCGTTGACAGCCAGCGCGTAGACCTGGAGCCACTCGGCGCCTCGCTGGTGCCCGAGCTCCTCCTTCTCGAGCTGCCGTTGGACCCCGGCCGCGCGGCGCGGGACCCGCAGGGGACCGGGCAGCGTGCCGTGGGCGGTCAGGCCCGCGTCGATGCTGCCCCGCATGGCCGCCCAGACGGCGTCAAGCCCGGCGTCGGTGTCGGGGTCAGGGCGGTGCGCGCGTTCGCATTCGCGAGCCACGTCGGCCACGCCAAGTCCGAACTCGCCGCAGATCCGCATCAGATCCGCAGCCGTCTCGAACGCAACGCCGCCGCCGGCGTCGCTGCCGCTGAGGGAGGGGTCGCCCTCCCTGCGGATGAAACCGCCGCCGACCGAGTAGTAGGTCTCCTCCAGGACCGGGCCGCCGTCGGGCCCCAGTGCCCTGAGGCTCAGCGCGTTGGCATGCGCCGGCTTGCGGGTCAGCGGCGCGAACCTCACCTCGTCGCGGCGGAAGGGCACCGGGCCGACGCCGGGGATGGCCAGCGGCCCCCCGTCGACGTGGCCGGACCACGCGCGCCGGACAGCGGCCGGGTCGCAGGTCTCCGGCCTCATGCCGAGCAGTCCTGCCACCACCGCGTCGGGTGTGCCGTGCCCGATCCCGGTGGCGCCCAGCGAGCCGTACAGGACCACCTCGAGCCGTGCGACGGAGGCGCCGATCGAAGCGAGGCGGCCCGCGAAGTCCGCGGCAGCGCGCATCGGGCCGACGGTGTGCGAAGACGACGGCCCCATCCCGATCGAGAACATGTCGAGCGCGGAGACGTAACAGCCCCGATCACCCACCAGCGGCTCCCTTCCCCGGTACACCTGTGTGCGGCCAGCCTAACCGCCCGTGGAGTCCTACGTCCGGTCGTAGAAACTGGGTCCCCCCGCACACCGCATACCCCAACCTGTATAGGCTATGTGGACCACCACTTCTTCGGAGGAGCCTCAATGAGGAGACTGGTCATCCTGGGCGGCGGAACAGCCGGCACCATGGTCGCCAACAAGCTGCGATCGGCGTACCCGCCAGCGGAGCTTGAGATCACGGTCGTTGATCGCGACGACGACCACCACTACCAACCCGGGTACCTCTTCCTGCCCTTCGGGATCTACGACGAGGGCAAGATCGTGCGCTCCCGTCACCACTTCATCCCCGACGGGGTGGAGTTGGTGCTGGCGGAGATCGATCGGGTCGACGCTCACGCCAAGACCGTTCACCTGTCCGACGGCCGCGAGCTGGACTACGACACCCTGGTCATCGCCACCGGAGTGGAGCCGAGACCCGACCTCACCCCGGGCGCGGACGCGGACGACGTCCACCACTTCTACGACCTGCCGCGGTCCCTCGCCCTGGCGGAGGCGTTCAAGGAGTTCCGCGGCGGTCGGCTCGTGGTTCACCTGACGGACATGCCCATCAAGTGCCCTGTCGCCCCGCTCGAGTTCACGTTCCTTGCCGACGCCTACTTCCGTGAGCGGAAGACGCGGAAGAAGGTGGAGATCATCTACGTCACCCCGCTGGACGGCGCCTTCACCAAGCCGATCGCCTCGCGTGAACTGGGCACCATGTTCAAGGATCGCGACATCCGCCTCGAGGCGGACTTCGCCGTCGAGCGGGTGGACACCGAGGCCAAGGAACTGGTCTCGTTCGACGATCGGCACGTCCCCTACGATCTGCTGGTCTCGATCCCGCTGAACTTCGGCGCCGAGTACGTGGCCCGATCCGGGCTGGGCGACGACATGAACCTGGTGCCGTGTGACCAGCAGACCATGCGCTCCCTCGCTCACCCGGACATCTTCGTTCTCGGCGACGGCGGCACACTCCAGACGTCAAAGGCGGGCTCGGTGGCCCACTTCTCCGTGGACGTGTTCATGGAGAACTGGCCCTACTACATCGCCGGCCAGGAGCTGCCCCACCACTTCGACGGGCACGCCAACTGCTTCATCGAGACCGGGCACGGCAAGGGGATGCTGCTGGACTTCAACTACGGCACCCAGCCCTACACGGGCGGGTTCCCACTCCCCGGGGTGGGGCCGATGACGCTCCTGGGCGAGTCCCGTTCCAACCATCTGGCGAAGCTCGCGTTCCGGTTCGTGTACTGGGAGTTCCTGCTGCGCGGGCGCCCGCTCCCCTTCACCACGGACATGCACCTCCTGGGTAAGAACGTGGAGGGCGACGCCTCAGGCACCTCGAACAAGGACCTCTTCCTGAGGGCCCTCGGGAAGCGCGGGCACGCCGCTCCTGCCAACAAGGCTCGCAAGTCGACGAAGGCCGTCTCCCGGGCGGCCGCTCCACGCAAGTCGGCGCCGCGCCCGGTGTCGCGCCCCACCGCCCCTGCCAGGGACGCCGCACCGGTGGCCGCGTACGTGCCTGCCAAGGGCGTCGACTCCCCCGCCGACCCCTCGTCGGTGCTGCCCAATCCGATCATCCCCAAGTTCTAAGGAGAATCCACGTGCCCACGACCCGCATCGGCGACCGAGCCATCGACGTCAACGACGAGGGCTTCCTCACCGAATACAAGCAATGGGACGAGGACCTGGCCCCCATCCTCGCCGGCTATGCCGGCATCGACGAGCTGACCGATGAGCACTGGGAGGTGCTGCACTTCCTGCGCGCCGACTACCCGGCCCGCAAAGAGACCGCGACGCTGCGCCGCGTGGCCAGCGTCGGGGGTTTCGACATGAAGCAGCTGTTCAGGCTGTTTCCTGGCAAGCCCGCCAAGAAGATGTCCTACATCGCCGGGCTGCCCAAGCCCAAGGGCTGCGTCTAGGAAGGACTGCCCAATGACCGAGATTTCTGATACCCCCATCGTCCCCGACTTCGGTGGCGCCCGCCCCACCTCTACCCCGGTCGCGGCCGATCCGAGGGCGGCTCAAGCCAAGGCGAAGCCGTCCGACTTCGCGGCGCCGTCGTCCGGTGAGGACCGTCCGCGCAAGATCTGCTTCATCGCCTCCAAGGGAAACCTGGACATGGCCTACCCGGCGCTGATCATGGCCAACGCCGCGCTGGGCGAGGGCGTCGAGACGCACATCTTCTTCACGTTCTGGGGCTTCGACCTGGTCACCGAGCGAACGATGGACGATCTGAAGTTCACGATGCTCGGAAACACGGCGATGCACCTGCCCATGGCCAAATCGCTTCCGCTGTGGGCCGGCATGGGAGCCATCCCCGGCATGACCAAGATGTCGACATCGATGATGAAGAAGCAGCTCAGCGACCTGGAGATCCCCGACGTGCGGGAGATGCTCGACATCATCGTCGCCTCGGGTGGCCACCTGTGGGGCTGCAAGCTGAGCTTCGACATGAACGGCCTCACCCTGGCCGACCTGTATGACGGCGTCGAAGACGTGATCAGCGCCGCTGACTTCATCGAACTGTCAGAGGGCGCCCAGATCATCTTCGTCTGAGACGAACACGGCGCCTCCCCGCAAAGTGCGGGAAGGCGCCGTGGGGGGGACTAGGTCAGGCTCAGGTGAAGAAGCTCACGCCGCCCGGACCGACGAGGAGACCGAGAATGATCAGCACGATGCCCCACACCAGCTGGCTCCGGACGATGGCGAGAATGCCGGCGATGACAAGCACCGCGGCGATGATCCACAAGATGGTTCCCATGTCGTACTCCTTGTTCGTTGAAGGTGATGGTCAGATCTGATCGCGTCTGGGCGTGTTCCGCAGGTCCGCTGTGGCGGGATCGTCGTGGTGTAGACCCTGGCCCATGTCGTCGCGAAGGTTGTCCCGGAGGGTACCGTCGTCGCCGGGCGTGCCAGTGGGTGTGTCGGGCAGGACGTCGTGGACGCGGTCCTGGCCCATGTCGTCACGAAGGTTGTCCCGCAGGGTCGCGTCGTCGCCAGGGCCGTCGGTGCGCAGGTCGCCCGGTACGTGATCGGGATGATCCAGACGGGCGTCATCGAGGTCGTGGTGGGCGTGCCCGGCGTCGTCGCTCCGGTGCTGGGCCCTGCCCTCGGCCTCGAGCCGCTCGTTGTCCGTGGCGTCGCCCCACATCTCCTTGGCGCGACCGGCAACCTCGTCTGCGGCCTTGCGCATGCTGTCGTCGATTCCCATGATTCCCTCCTCGGTTTTTTCGAATCGGCTCCACGCGGGTGCGGAGGCCGTCTCACTGTCTTCGTACCCGATACCCGGAGTTTCAAACATCGAAGTTTCCCGGCCGGGTGGCCGCTACGCGGCGGCGGGCTCCATCTCGTCGCGGAGTTCACCGAGGACTCGCGCCAGGATGCGGGAGACCTGCATCTGACTGACCCCGACCAGGCGGCCGATCTCGGCCTGGGGAAGGTCGTCGACGAAGCGGAGATGCAGCACTCGGCGCTCCACAGCGCTGAGCCGGCGCATAGCCGAGTTCAGGGTGATGAGGTCCGGAATGAGGTCGAGGTCGCGGTCGGTGGCGGGAAGCTGTAGCCCGGGCCCGCCATCGTCGGCGCCTGTGGGGGCATCGAGCGAGATCGGCCGGAATGCCAACGCCAGCGTCTCACGCTCACCGGACGCCCTGCCGCCGCCTTCGGCGTCGTCGGGACGCAGTTCCTGCAAGCGGCGGGGCGGGCGCACCATCCAGCCGGCGCGGAAGTGCCTCTTGATCTCCCCTGTGATGGTGGCCACCGCGAATGGGACGAAGGCGCCGGCCTCGGGGCGGAAGCGCTGGACCGCACAGATCAGTCCGACGCGGGCCACCTGGATCAGGTCGTCGAGATCGAGTCCGCGGTTGGCGTAACGCCGCGCCAGCGCCTCGCAGAGGTCCAGGTGCATCACCACCACCTCATCCAGGAGACTCTGACGGGCGGTGGGGGACGTTTCGGCGCCCAGCTGCCGGAGCAGCTCCAGGGCGCGCTCGTCGCGCTCAGTGATTGCTGAGGGCGAGGGGGTATGGACAGTCGCCATGATTCAACTCACCTTTACGGAAGAGTCGGAGTCGGCACGTGGTTTGAACCGCTCTGTCTGACCTCACCTTGGCACGGCTCGCCGCCATTTGGCAAGCATTTCGGAATGAAAAGTGGCAGGCTCTGCCCATGAGAGGTACGGCATGAGTGCGCAGAAAGTGGTGGTGGCCGGGGCCTCAGGGCTGATCGGGAGGGCCCTGGTCCAGGCCCTCCGGGCAGACGGCGTCCAGGTGACGACGCTGGTGCGGCACGCGCCGCGAAGCCCCGACGAGGCGCGGTGGCTGACGGGTGAGGAGCGGCTCGATCCCGGCCTGCTCGAGGGCGCCCGTGCCCTCGTGGTGCTCAACGGGGCGAGCATCGGCAGGCTGCCGTGGACGCGGAGCTACCGGCGCACGCTGTGGGAGTCGCGCCTGGTAGCCACGAGGGAAGCGGCCACTGCAGTGGGGGCGGTGGGCGCTGGAGGACCGGCCCTCATCTCCGCCTCGGCAGTGGGCTACTACGGCTCAGTTCCAGGACAGGTGCTCACCGAGGCATCTTCTTCCGGAGACACCTTCCTGGCGCGGTTGTGCGTCGCATGGGAGGCGGAGGCGGCCCTCGTCGGTCCCGACGCGCGGGTGGCCATGCTGCGGACGGCTCCCCTCGTGCACCCCGAGGCGTTGCTGAAGCCCCTGATCCTCCTCACCAGCCTGGGGTTGGGCGGTCCCATCGGCCGCGGCACCCAGGTGTGGCCGTGGATCTCCCTCGACGACGAGGTCCGGGCCATTCGGCACGTGATCGACCACGACCTCGGCGGGCCGGTGAACCTGGCCGGTCCCACGCCTGCCACGGCCAATGATCTGGGGCGGTTCCTGGCGAGGCGCCTCAACCGTCCCTTCCTGATCCCCGCCCCTGAGTTCGCCCTCACGACCCTTCTGGGGCGGGATACTGCCGAGTCCCTGATGACCTCGGATGCCGACGTGCGCCCGGCGAGGCTGCTTGCCGACGGATTCGAGTTCCGGCACCGCACCGTCGAGGAGGCGGTTGAGGCGGCCCTCGAGGCGCGCTGATCGGGCCGACGACGGGCCGTTCGTCCGGCTCAGGGGGTCCGATCCGGCGCTTTCGCAGTGAGTGCGACGCTCAGCGCAGCCCTGGCCTCCGCCAGTGCCGTGTCCGCCCGGCGATCGGCAAGGTCCAGCATCGTGCCGATGCTGGGGCCGCCCAGGAGGCCCACCTCCTGCCGGGCGATCACCAGATCCTGAACATCGCCGAACGCGGAGGTCACGTCCTTCCAGGCGGAGGCGCTCTCCTCGTCCGCGGAACGGGAACCAGCGAGTCCGGCCACCACATCGTGCGCGTAGCGGGCGGCCTTGGCGGCCTTGCGGACGTCATGCCACAGGCTCACGACGGACGGGTTGGCTTGCGCCAGTTGACGGCGTCGTCGGACCCGGTCGTCTGCCCGATCGGCCAGGCGCCGCAACTCGAGGGGGGCATCCCTCCTCCCGGATCTGGAGGCCTTCACCCGCAGCAGGTGGCCGATCATGCGCTCGTGCAGCGCGTCCCACCGGGGGGTTGCCATGGAATTGAGCAGCAGCCCGCGCGCGTCGTCGTGGCGCCGCGCCAGGTCGACACGGATCCGGGCGCGATCGTCTACGCCGAGCCCGACCTCGCCGGCCAGTTCGTCGATGAGGGCGAGGATGACCTCGGTGTCCCGGGGACCACCCAGGAGGACGCCTGCCCATCTGAGCTCGCTCACCAGCCCCGGCAGATCCGGCGCGGCGAGGGTTCGGCCAAACACCGTGAGGATGCTTCTGAGCCGGCGCAGCGCGACCCTCGCCTGGTGCACAGCGTCGTCCTCATCCGTGACGAGCGCTGTGTCTAAGGCCTGGAACTGGCCGAAGTGCCGTGCGAGCTCCGCTGTGACCGCGTGTGCGGCGGTGTCGCGGGAGGTGCCCCGCCCGGCTCCGGATTCCAGCGCCTGCTGAGCCTTGGACGCGTGCACCGCGGGCCGCAGTCCCGAGCGCAGGAGCAGCGAGGCCACTTCATCCATGGTGGATTCAGGTTCACCCGTGGCGAGTTCCACCTCCACCTCGCACCAGGAACGGGCCCCATCGGACGGCTCGCCCAGCGGACGCGCCCGCACCCGGTCAACCGCCACCTCCGCACGTATCCGGCCGCTCTCACCGAAAAGGTGCGTGATCCGCCTCCTCGTCCGGAGCAGCAGAACGGGCAGGAGCGGATCCTCGCCCACGACCTCGGCCACAGTGGCGCGCAGGGATGCCGGCACCCTGCACGGGGCCGCGAGCGGGAGACTGTGCTCGCGCCTGGATCCGTGTGGGCCGGGCGTCTTGAGGTGCCAACCGGCGTCCTCGCCGCCGGTGCGCCTCCTGAGGGTGACCCCGGCGCGCGCGAGGGCTCCAGCTGGGGTGTCGAAGTACTCGGCCCTCAAACGGAGCGTACGCATCGGCGAAACCGGCCCCAGGAGGCCGAGCTCCGGCAGCGCTCCCCCAGCGGGCAGAGAGAACTTGCGCTCCCGCTCGAACGCCGTGCCCGCCTCGTCGCGACCAATTCGCATCAGGCATCCAGCCTAGTGGCCGGATCGCGCCGGAGGACCTTGCGTGGCTCATAAGCTGGCGGGGTGATCGAGTTTCGCGACGTCTCCAAGCTCTACCCGGATGGGACGGTCGCGGTCAGGGACTTCTCCCTGACGGTGCCCTCGCATCGTTGCGTCGTGCTTCTCGGCTCCTCCGGAAGCGGCAAGACCACGCTCATGCGCATGGTCAACCGGATGGTGGAGCCCAGTTCGGGCAGTGTTCTGATCGACGACGAAGACGTGCGCGACGCGGACCCGGTCCGGCTTCGCCGATCCATCGGCTACGTCCTTCAGAGTGGCGGGCTCCTCCCCCACCGCACGGTCGCGGACAACGTGGCCACGGTGCCGATGCTCACGGGCGCCACCCGCCGCGACGCCCACACCCAGGCCGTCGGGCTGCTGGAGCGCGTGGGGCTGGACCCGGCGCTGGCCGGGCGTTACCCGTCGCAGCTCTCCGGCGGGCAGCAGCAGCGGGTTGGTGTGGCCCGGGCGCTGGCCTCGGATCCCAACATCATGCTCATGGACGAGCCGTTCGGGGCGGTGGATCCCATCGTGCGGCGTGAGCTGCAGGACGAACTGCTCCGCCTTCAAGCCGAGCTCGGCAAGACCATCGTGTTCGTCACCCACGACGTCGACGAGGCCTTCCGGTTGGGAGACGAGGTGGTGGTGCTGCGGCCGCAGGCCCAGATCGCCCAGCGTGGCACCCCCGTCGAGATCATGCTCTCCCCCGCCGACGACTTCGTCCGGGACTTCATCGGGGCCGACCGCGGAAGCCGCAGCCTCCGGGTGGAACTGGTCCAGGGCCGCAGTGTCGCGGTGGACGGGGAGGGCCGCGCAGTGGGGGTCATCGAGTGACCTGGCTGGTGAACAACTGGCCGCAGGTCATCCAGCTGTCCGTCGGACACGTGCTGCTCACCCTGCCGGCCGTGCTGATCAGCGTCCTCGTTGCGCTGCCCTTGGGGAGGCTGGCCTTCCGCCGCCCTCGCCTCGGGGGACCGTTGCTCGGCGCCGCCAGCCTCCTGTACGCGGTGCCGGCCCTTCCCCTGCTCATCGTCATTCCGGTGATCCTCGGCACCCCGCTCCGCTCGGCGGCCACCATGATCACCGCGCTGAGCGCCTACGGCGTGGCGCTGCTGGTGCGCAGCGTCGCCGACGGCTTCGGCTCGGTCGATGAGCGGGTCCGCGACGCGGCCGTGGCGGTGGGACACTCCCCGTCGAGCGTCTTATGGCGGGTGGACCTTCCCCTGGCGACGCCGGTGATCCTGGCCGGGGTCCGGGTGATGACCGTGTCGACCGTGGGTCTGGTGACCATCGGGGCCCTGATCGGCGTCCCGAGCCTCGGAACGCTCCTCACCGACGGGTTCCAGCGCGGCATCGTTGCCGAGGTCGGCACCGGCGTCGCGCTCACCGTGCTGCTCGCCCTCCTGCTGGATGGGCTTCTGATCCTGGCCGGCCACGCCCTCACGCCGTGGACCCGTGCCTCTGGCGCCAGACCGCCGGCCGTGGTGGAGGTGCGGCGATGAGTCTCTTCCTCGAGGCCCTGGCATGGTTGGGTGACGCGGCGAACTGGCGCGGCGCCGGAGGTATCCCGGTCCGGGTCGGCGAGCACCTTGCCATCACCGGGGTCGCGGTGGCGTTGGCTGCGCTCGTCGCGGTACCCGTGGGCGCCTTCGTCGGTCACACGCGGCGCGGGGCGGCCGCCGTGGGCGCCGTCACGGGCGCCGCGAGGGCCATCCCCTCCCTGGGCCTCCTCACACTGTTCGGGTTGTGGTTGGGCATCGGCCTCGAGGCCCCCATCCTCACTCTGGTGGTGCTTGCCGTGCCGTCGCTCCTGGCAGGCGTGTACTCGGGGTTCCACGCCGTCGACTCCTCGATCCCTGAGGCCGCGTCGGCCATCGGCTTCAGCCCGGCACAGGTCGTGCTCCGCGTCGAGGCACCACTGGCGCTGCCCGTGATGCTCGGCGGCCTCCGTGCGGCCACCCTCCAGGTGGTGGCCACGGCCACCCTCGCCGCCTACACCTCGGACCACGGCCTGGGGCGGTACCTCTTCGCAGGCCTGAAGACCCGTGACTATGCCCAGATGCTGGGCGGCTCCATCGTGGTGATCGGCCTGGCCCTCATCCTGGAACTGACATTGGCCGCTTGCCAACGCTGGTCCCTCCGCATCGCCGACCCGGCCGGTGCTTCCACCCGTCGATCCCCTGCCGCCCACTGATCCCTCAGCAAAGGACTCACCCATGGCTCGCTCACTCCCCCGGTTCATCCCCCTCGCACTCGCCGCGACGCTCGCCGTGGCCGGTTGCGCCGCCAGCGACCCGTTGGCCAGCGAATCCGCGTCTCCAGGCCGCGCCTCGTCGCAGAGCGGCCCCATCGTCGTGGGATCTCAGGACTACTACTCCAACGAGATCGTCGCCGAGATCTACGCCCAGGCTCTCGAGGCGGGCGGGTTCGAGGTGGACCGTCAGCTTCGGATCGGGCAGCGGGAGGCCTACCTGCCGGAGATCGAGGCCGGCACCATCGACCTGTTCCCGGAATACACGGGGCCGCTCCTGCAGTACTGGGCGCCGGACTCCGCGGCGCGACTGTCCGAGGATGTCTTCGCCGAACTGCAGGAGGTTGTCCCCGACGGGCTCCGCGTTCTGGCCCAGTCCGATGCCACGGACCAGGACTCTTACGTTGTGACCCGCGCCTTCGCCGAGGAATGGGACCTGGCCACCATCGCCGATCTCGCGAACGTGACCACACCCCTGACTCTGGGTGCCAACTCGGAGGCGGAGACCCGCCCCAACGGCCCCCTGGGCCTGGCCGAGAAGTACGGCCTCGAGGTTGGCTTCACGCCCATCGAGGACAGCGGCGGCGCGCTCACCGTCAAGGCGCTCCAGGACGGCGACATCCAGCTGGCCATCATCTACACAGCTGACCCCTCCATCGCCCAGAACGACCTGGTCTCGCTGGAGGACAACGAGGGGCTCTTCCTGGCCTCGCATCTGGTGCCGTTGGCCAGCGACGACGTCACCGCCGAGGCGGCCGCCATCATCGACGGCGTGAGCTCGGCCATGAGCCCCGACGAGCTCATCGCCCTCAACGACCGCAGCGTGACCGAGCAGCTTCCGGCCGCTGACATCGCCGCGGACTGGCTGGCCGAGGAGGGTCTCGCCTGACGCCCCCCGTCACGGCCCCGGTCGATCGGGGCGTTCCCTTCCTGTTACAGGTCCGTTAATCGGCCCGAATGCCTTGTTGGGACCCTCTGGAGCCTCGTATGGTGCTGGTATGGCCTCACTGGACGCATCCGCGCTTCACACGTCGAACGTGAACGTGGGGCGAGGGGGCCCGCTCGTCGTGGTCGATCACGTCGACAAGCACTTCGGTGCGCTGCACGTCCTCCGCGACATCAGCACGGTGGTCCATCGCGGCGAGGTCGTCGTCGTCATCGGCCCGTCGGGCTCAGGGAAGTCGACGCTCTGCCGGGCCATCAACCGGCTCGAGACGATCGACTCCGGCACCATCTCCATCGACGGGAGCCCCCTGCCCGAGGAGGGCAAGGACCTGGCGAGGTTGCGTGCAGACGTCGGCATGGTGTTCCAGTCGTTTAATCTCTTCGCGCACAAGACGGTCCTCGAGAACGTCACCCTCGGACCCATCCGGGTGCGTGGTATGAGCAAGAAGGACGCCGACAAGAAGGCGATGCGGCTCCTCGAGCGGGTCGGGGTCGCCGATCAGGCCAAGAAGATGCCGAGCCAGCTCTCCGGCGGCCAGCAACAGCGGGTGGCGATCGCGCGCTCACTGGCCATGGACCCGAAGCTGATCCTTCTTGACGAGCCGACGAGCGCGCTCGACCCCGAGATGATCAACGAGGTGCTCGACGTCATGATCGGCCTCGCGGCTGAGGGGATGACGATGGTGGTCGTCACGCACGAGATGGGTTTCGCGCGCAAGGCGGCGGATCGGGTCCTGTTCATGGCCGACGGTGCCATCGTCGAAGAGGCAACACCGGAGGAGTTCTTCACCAACCCCCGGAGCGAGAGGGCGAAGGACTTCCTGTCAAAGATCCTCCATCACTGACCAGACCCCGCCCCAGGGCGGAGACCGAGCGGCCGCTGCCTAGGCGGACCGCACACCAGGAAAGGAAGAGGCATGAAGAGATCGAGGAATTCCCTGATCGCGTTCGCGGTCGCAGGCGCGTTCGCGCTGTCGGGCTGCGCAGGTGGCAGCTCCAGTGAGAGCACCTCCCCAGCTGCCGGGGGGAGCACGTCAGCGCCCGCGGAGGAGGTGACGTTCGAGGAGGGCACAACGATGGCCGCTCTCAACGAGGCCGGCAAGATCACGATCGGCACCAAGTTCGACCAACCGCTGTTCGGCCTGATGGGTCCCTCCGGTGTCCCTGAGGGCTTCGACGTCGAGATCGCGAAGATCATCGCGTCGCACCTGGGCATCTCCGAGGAGAACATCGAGTGGGTCGAGACCGTCTCGGCCAACCGCGAACCGTTCATCGAGAACGGGCAGGTGGACTTCGTCGTTGCCACCTACACCATCAACGACAAGCGCAAGGAGGTCGTGTCTTTCGCCGGTCCGTACTTCATGGCCGGGCAGTCGATCCTGGTCCTCGCCGACAACGAGGACATCACCAGCGATGCCGATCTCGTCGGCCAGCCGGTCTGCTCCGTGACCGGATCCACCCCGGCCGCGAAGCTCGAGGAGATCGGGGCAGAACCTGTCCTCACCGACACCTACTCCAACTGCCTTGAGCCGCTGCGTAACGGGACGGTCGTGGCGGTGTCCACTGACAACGTGATCCTGGCGGGCCTTGCCGCCCAGAACGAAGGCGAGTTCAAGGTGGTGGGCGAGCCGTTCACCTCCGAGCCCTACGGCATCGGTCTTGCGCTGGAGGACACCGACTTCCGGATGTGGATCAACGACGTCCTCGAGGAGAGCTACGCCGACGGAACCTACGAGGCGGCCTGGAACGACACAGCCGGCGCGGTCCTCCCGTTCGTCGATCCGCCCACCCCTGACCGCTACTGAGACGGCGCGGTGGGCCTGACCCGGCCCGGCCGGGAAGGGCCCACCGCACCACAACGAAGGGGGAGCCCATGACGCAGCTCTGGTCACTTATGCCTGAGTTCTGGGAGGGACTCCGCGTCACACTAATGCTGCTTGTGGTCTCGGGCGGGCTCGCGCTCGTGCTCGGCACCCTCATCACTGCGATGAGGATCTCGCCGGTCCCTGTCCTGCGCTGGTTCGCGGCGGCCTGGACCGAGGTAGCCCGCAACACTCCCCTGACCCTGGTGTTTCTTTTCACGGCGTTCGTCCTGCCGATGCTGGGGGTCCGCACGCCGTACCTGCTGCTCGCCTTCGTCGCCCTCACCTACTACACCTCGCCGTTCGTCGCGGAGGCTCTACGCTCGGGCATCAACGGCGTGCCGGTCGGTCAGGCGGAAGCGGCGCGCAGCATCGGCCTGGGCTTCGGCCAGACGGTGTCGCTGGTTGTGCTGCCGCAGGCGTTCCGCATGACGATCCCTCCCCTGATCAACGTGTACATCGCGCTGACGAAGAACACCTCGGTCGCCGGCGGCTTCTTCGTGGTCGAGTTGTTCGCCAGCACGCGGCAACTCGTCAACGACAACGGCAACATCGTCATCCCGATCCTCGTGCTGGCGGCGGCGCTCTACCTCGTGATCACGGTTCCGCTCGGCTTCGCGGCCGTACAACTCGAGAAGCGATGGGTGGTGTCGCGATGAGTGCCACCAGCGTCCTGTTCGACGCCCCCGGACCCCGCGCCCGCCGCGCCTCGCTCATCGGGTCGATCGTGTCGCTGGTGGTCATCGTCGCCGGCGCGGCCTGGATCATCGGCATCCTGGCGGCCCCGCGCCAGTCGGGCGGCATCACGCTGCCAGGGATGTTCGACGCCTCGCGATGGGACATCTTCGTCGATCCGCAGGTGTGGGACTTCATCGGCAACGGCGTCGTCGGCACTCTCCGGGCCGCGGGCGTCGCGGCGGTCGGTGCCGTCGCCCTCGGCGTGGTGTTCTCGCTGATGCGCAGTTCCCTCCTGCCGTGGGTGCGCATCCCGACCGCTGTGATGCTGGAGTTCTTCCGCGGCATGCCGGTGCTGCTGATGATGCTGTTCATCCTCCTGGTGGCCTCGACGGGCGCCTTCTGGGCCGTCGTCATCGCCCTCATCATCTACAACGGCACCCTGATCGGCGAGGCGCTGCGCGCCGGGCTCGCCGCCCTGCCCCGCGGACAGCGTGAGGCCGCCTTGAGCCTCGGCATGCGCGAGTTCCAGTCGAAGATCCTCGTGGAGTTCCCGCAGGCGTTCCGGCAGATGCTGCCGATCATCATCGCCCAGCTGGTGGTGCTCCTCAAGGACACGTCGCTCGGCTACATCGTCGGTTACAACGAGATCATTCGCAGCAACATGAACAACCTCGCGAGCTTCTTCGGGAACCGCTACCTGTTCTCGCTCTTCATCGTCACCCTGGTGATCTACCTCACGATCAACCTGCTGCTCTCCTGGTTCGCCCGGTGGTTGTCGTGGCGGACGGGCAGCGGGGGTCACCTCCCCAAGGCTGGCGGGGCCGACACAGGAACCGCCGATCCGACGTCGACGATCCGGCTCGCGCAGGCGAGCGCGATCGCCCGGCAGTCCGAGAGCTGGGAACGCCGCTGATCCCCGTGAGAATGGGTTCTGATCAGCGGAGCCGGCAGAAGGCGTCGACGTGGTTGACCCGCCCGGAGACGATCAGCTCGTCACCGGCCTCGATCACCATCTCCGGCACCGCGTAGATGAAGTCCTGACCCGGACGCTTAGCGCCCACCACCGTGACCTTGTTGTTGGTGCGGACCAGCGTCTCGCGCAACGTCTTGTCCCAGGTCATTTTCGGTGCCCTCGTGCGGGCGATGGCGAAGCCGTCCTCGAACTCGAAGTAGTCGATCATGTACCCCGACACGGCGTGGGCGACGCGCCGTCCGGTGGATGCCTCGGAGTACACGACGTGGTGGGCGCCGATCCGCTCCAGGATCGCCCCGTGCTCGCGGGTGGCGGCGCGGGCCCAGATCTCCTGGACCCCCATCTCGGAGAGCGCAAGGACCGTCATGATGGACAGTTCCACCTTGCTCAGCCCCACCACCGCCTTGCGGATCTGATCAATGCCGATCTGCTGCAGCGCCTCGCGATCGGAGGGGTCCATCTCGATGACATGGGCGAAATCGTCTGCGTGACGCACCGCCTGGGTGTGATCGTCGGTGACCGCGATCAGAGGCACCCCCATTTCAGCCAGTGCCTTCGCGGTGGCGGTGCCGAACAAGCCCAGTCCGACGACGAGCACAGTGTCGTCCGTGATCCGACGATCACCCGATCTACCCAACAATTGGCTGCTCCTCTGGGAGGACGTAATGGCGGTGGCGGGTCCGCAGGGCCAGTGCGGCCGCAACCGACACCGTCCCGACCCGCCCCAGATACATCAACAGCATAAGGACCATCAGGGACTCCGGACGCAGGTGCGGGGTGATGCCGGTGGACACGCCGACTGTTCCGAAGGCCGAGATCGTCTCGAAGAGGACCTGCTGCAGCGTGAACTCGTCATCGACGACGATGAAGAGGGTGGCCAGGGCAACCACTCCGGCGCCGAGCATGACGACGGCGAGGGCCGCGCGCTGCACGGTCGCGGGGATGGCGCGATGACCGACCACCACCTGGTTCTCGCCGCGAAGCTCCGCGACGACGGTGGCAAGGATGATGCCGATGGTGCCGATCTTGATGCCACCCGCCGTGCCGGCCGATCCCCCGCCGACGAACATCAGCAGGTAGTAGAGACCAAGCGTCGTCTCGCTCGCCTGGCCGTAGTCGATGGAGTTGAACCCGGCCGTCCGCGGGAACACCGCACCGGCCAGCACGGCGAGCGCCCGGTCGTCCCACGGCATGGAGCCGATAGTGCGGGGGTTGTTCCACTCGGCGATCCCGAAAACCAGCGTCCCCAGCAGCAGGAGCGAGACCGTGCCCGCCACAGTGAGCCTCGTGTGGGTGCTCCACCCGAGGGCCCGGTTCCCACGGCGGAAAACCCGGCGCCCCACCTCGAGAAGCACCGGGAACCCGAGGCCTCCCACCACGACGGCGACACAGATCGGCACGATGATGGCGGGATCCCCCACGAAACTCATCAGGTTGTCGCTGTAGAGCGCGAAGCCGGCGTTGTTGAACGCCGAGATGGCGTGGAAGACGCCCTGCCAGGCAGCCGAGGCCCAGCTCTCGGTGTAGGGACGGAACGAGACGGTGAGCACCGCGGCGGTGACGGCCTCTGCCGCCAGCATCACGGCGGCAATCATCTTCGGGATGCGCAGAACCCCTCCGAACCCCGTGCGGAGTTCCTGACCGGCCAACAGTGACCCCTGCAGGGAGATCCGCCCAGTGGCGAGCAGCGTGAGCAGACTCGCCAGCGTAACGATGCCGAAGCCACCCACCTGGATGAGTGCCATGATGATGAACTGCCCGAAAGGGCTCCAGAAGGTGGCGGTGTCCACGGTGGTCAGCCCGGTGATGCAGATCGCCGACACGGCGGTGAACGAGGCGTGCAGGAGAGGCGCCGACTCCCCGGTGGTGGTGGCGGCCGGAAGCATGAGCAATCCGGTGCCGAGAACGATGGCCAAGAGGTACACGGACGGCACCACACGGGCCGGATGGCCCAGCCACCGAGTGAGCCGCATGGGCCGATCCTAGATCAGTCTGGGGCCGGAATGCCGACATCCTGGGCTCGATGGCCTAAGATCGTAGAACGACCACACAGTGTGGTCCAGAAATAAGAAGGAATGACGTTATGGCCACTGGCACCGTCAAATGGTTCAACTCCGACAAGGGCTACGGCTTCATCGCTCCCGATGACGGCACGGCCGATGTGTTTGCGCACTTCAGCGCGATCGCTGGTGCGGGACACCGCAACCTCGAGGAGAACCAGAAGGTTGAGTACGAGACCGAGCGCGGCCCGAAGGGCCTCCAAGCTGCGAACATCCGCCCCCTCTGAGTGAGGTGCCGGTAGGCATCTCCTAGGGCTTGAGCACCGCGACCCCCCATCTGGACACAGATGGGGGGTCGCGGCATGTCCGGGCAACTGCGCCGACGCCGTCAGCCTGCACGGTCCACTGACTCCTCATCCCGGTTCACCCGCAACGGGTGACCTCCCCGCCGTTGTACCTCCCGATACTGGTGTCACGAACAACAGAGGGAGTCCCATGACGTCAACCACAACAGCTTCGTCGAAGAGGACAGCCTGGGACGTCATTCTCGGCATCGTGCTGGTGCTGGGAGGGCTGTTCCTGCTAGGAAACGCTGTGTTCGCCACCGCGATCTCAGTGTTCGTCATCGGGTGGACCACCATGCTCTCGGGTGTCATCCTCCTCGCGGCATCGTTCTTCCGGATCAAGACCGGCGACTTGTGGTCAGCCGTCCTGGGTGGTGCGATTCTGGCGGTGATCGGGCTGTTCATCCTCCGCAACCCGGTGGTGGGGGCCGTCGCTCTCACCCTCGGGGCGGGCGTGACCTTCTTCGTCAGCGGACTGACCCGCATGGCCTGGGCGTTCGGGGCGGAGAGCGGACGTCTGCTCCTGATCCTCAGCGGCCTGGTGTCCTTGGGGCTGGGGTTCTTCGTCCTCTTCAACCTCGGCGCCGCCACCCTCACGCTCCTCGGCACGCTGCTGGGCATCCAGACGCTCCTGGAGGGGCTCAGCCTCATGATGATCGGCAGGGTGCGACCCGAGAAACTGAAGGGCTGAATGTCTGCGCTGCACGGCGCCGACTGACTCAGCAACGTTTCCCACTCTCAAGGAGCTCTTCATGGATACCAGCAGCAAGCCCGCCACCGCCACCATCGCCACCAATCACGAACTTCTGACCCGGACTCTGCCGTTCGGGGACAGTCAGGACATCGACGACGCCCATCGGGGTTTCATCGCGGCCCTGAAACCGGGCGTCGTGCGTGCCGACGACGGCCGCGTGGTGTGGGACATCGATTCGTACGGATTCCTCAAGGCCGAGGCCCCGCTGACCGTGAATCCCAGCCTGTGGCGCCAGTCCAACCTCCTGATCGAGCAGGGCTTGTTCGAGGTGGTGCCGGGCATCTACCAGGTGCGAGGGCTCGATCTCTCGGTGATGACGGTCGTTGAGGGCGACACGGGCATCATCGTCATCGATCCCCTCCTGACGGCGGAACCGGCACGCGCCGCGCTCGCCCTCTACCGCGAGCATCGCGGTGGGCGCCCCGTGACCGCTGTGATCTATACCCACAGCCACGCGGACCACTTCGGGGGCGTCCGCGGGGTGGTGGATGAGGCCGACGTCGATGCCGGGCTGGTGCAGATCATCGCCCCGTCTGGTTTCATGGCGCATGCCGTTGCTGAGAATGTGTTCGCCGGTACCGCCATGAACCGGCGTGCTGGCTACATGTACGGGGCTGCCCTGGACCGCGGCCCTCAGGGGCAGGTGGGGGCGGGCCTGGCGCAGACCACCTCGACGGGTGAGTTCACGCTGATCGCGCCCACGGTCGACGTGTCCACCACGGGCGAGGAGCTCACGGTCGACGGTGTCCGGATGGTGTTTCAGATGGCGCCTGGCACGGAGGCGCCCTCAGAGTTCCACTTCTTCTTCCCCGATCTGAGGGTCCTGTGCCTGGCCGAGAACGCCAGCCACACTCTGCACAACATTCTCACCATCCGCGGTGCACTGGTGCGTGATCCTCACGCGTGGGCGCAGTATCTGACCGAGGCGATCGACCTGTTCGGTGCCGATACCGATGTGATCTTCTCCTCCCACCATTGGCCCACCTGGGGGCATGAGCGGTGCATGGAGTACCTGGGTCAGCAGCGGGACCTTTATGCCTATCTCCACGATCAGACGCTGCGGATGATGAACCAGGGCATGACCGGCATCGAGATCGCCGAGGTGATCCAGATGCCGCCTGCGCTGGAGAATGCGTGGCACGCCCGGGGTTACTACGGGTCGGTCAGCCACAACGTCAAGGCGATCTATCAGCGCTACATGGGCTGGTACGACGGAAATCCGGTCAACCTGTGGAAGCATCCCCCGGTCGAGGCGGGCAAGAGGTACCTGGAGTTCATGGGCGGGGCGGACGCCGTCGTGGCCAAGGCCCGAGACTCGTTCGACGCCGGCGACTTCCGGTGGGTGGCCGAGGTGCTGGGCCACGTCGTGTTCGCCCAACCAGACCACAAGGAAGCGAAGGAACTGCTGGCCGACACACTGGAGCAGCTCGGCTACGGGTCCGAGTGCGGTACATGGCGCTGCGCCTACCTGTCCGGCGCCCACGAACTCCGGCACGGGGCATTCGGGACACCGGTCTCCAGTGTGACACCCGATATCTTGGCTGCCCTGACGCCGACGCAGTTGTTCGACTCGTTGGCCATCCGGGTCAATGCCCCGCTGTGTTGGGATGATCGGTTGTCGTTTGACTTCGACATCACAGACGCCGGGGTTCGGCATCGGCTCACCCTGACCAATGGAGTCCTCACCCAGTCCACCGCACCCCAGCCGACCGAAGCTGACGTGTCACTGAGGCTCAGCAGAGCCGCACTGAACGGGCTCCTGACCGGACAACTCGCCCCCGAGGGATTCGCCGACGCGGGCGTGGACGTCACCGGCGACCCGGGGGTGCTGGGCCGCCTGATGTCGGCTCTGGATCAGCCTGACCCGGGCTTCAACATTGTTCTACCGTAGGGCGCACGTGGGGGCTCTGAATGCCGTGGACAGCGCTCCTCCGTGGTTCGGGGGCGCTGTTCATTGCGAGCGCTCGCGCACCGCGGTAGCGACATCCAGACGCCGAACCGCGCGTATCCCAGGCCGCAGCGAGACCGCCGTGACCAGAAGCATGGCCAGGATGGTGAGCGCCATGGTGGCCGGCCGGGCCTCCAGTTCGAACGAGAGCATGTCGGTGGAGTAGGTGGACATCAGCCAGGATGCTGCTGCGTGCGCGACGACGCCCCCTGGTATCACGCCGAACGCAGTCAGGATCATGTTCTCCGCCATGACGTAGGCGCCGATCCTGCGGTGCGAGACGCCGTTGGCGCGCATGGTGGCGAGTCCCCCTGTTCGCTCCGCCAGATTGACCGAGACGACGTTGTAGATCAGCGCCACCGCAAGCACGCCGCCGAAGGCCAACATCAGGCCCACAATCAGGTAGAAGAGCCCCAGGTACTGCTCGATCATCATCCACACCGCCCGGACGTCGGTGACGGCGGCCACAGCGGGCAGGTCGCGCACCTCATCCAGCGCCGCGTCGCGGTCGGCATCATCGTCCAGCACCAGGGCGATCACCGAGGTCCCCGGCCGCGTCATCGCCTCCCGCCACCCGCGGCCGCCGTCGGTGCCGAGCACTTCCTCCAGCATCTCCCGGGTCAGGTACACCGGGCTGCCCATCGGCTCCCGCACGGTGTCTTCGATCGTGGCGTCGAAAGTGACGCCGAGGGTCGGCAGCGACACCCGCAGCATGCCGCCCACCTCCGCGCCGGTCTCACCCAGGACCGCTTCGCCGACGACGACACCCGTGGTCGGTCCCCTGCCGCTGGGCGTCACGAAGCCGTGGACCTCGGTCCCCGACACGTGCGCGAACAGGGTGGTTGAGTAGGTGTCGTCCGGCCCCTGAAGTGAGGCTTCGAGCACCACCACCGGCTCGGCGGTCCGGACGCCGGGCACCCCCGCGACTGCCGCCACCACCGCGTCGTCCACGGGCACGGACGTCACGACGTCGCCGTCGTGACGGTTGATCTCGCTGAAGTGGCGGTCGAGGAGGATCGTGACAGTGTCGACCATGGCCCAAGTGGTGTAGACGAGAGTCATGGCCAGAACGATCGCCACCACCACCGATGAACTGCGGCGGGGGTTGCGACCGATGCCGCGCACCACCATCAGCCACTGCACAGGCAGCCCGGAAGATGGAGGGAAGACACGGTCGAGGAGGCTACGGCGCGTGGATGACGCGGGCGAGTCGCCCCGAAGCGCCTCGGCGGGCTCCAGGCGAACTGCCGCGCGCGCAGGGACCCAGGCAGACAGCAGACCCACAGCGACCCCGAAGGTGATGCCGCCGATCGGGGTGATCCACCGCAGCTCCCGGATCGTGTCCGGAATCCCCAGTTCTGCGGTATAGGCCGCCGTCATCGCCCACCCGGCGGGAATGCCGAGAGCGATCCCGAGCACCGCCCCCAGTGTCCCGAGCCAGAGCCCGTAGGACAGATAGTGCCAGAGCACAGTGCCCCGCGAGAATCCGTTCGCCCGGAGCGTGCCGATGACGCTGCGCTGCGAGTGCACCACCCGCGTCAGAAGCGTGTATGCGGCGAGTCCGGAGACGAGGAGGAACATGGCCGGGAAGAACACGGCCATCTGCTCGAACCCGGTGACGTCCAGGTTCAGCGCCTTGTTCGACGGCTGGTCCGCGCGGGTCACCACCGCCTCCGCACCGTCCTTGAGTGCTGTACTGCGGACGGCGTCATCGAGAGTGACTGTGTCTGCGTCGGGGTGGTAGAGCACCAGGAGCTGGGGCAGTATCTGGGTCTCGTCGATGGAGTCGAGGACATCGTCAGTCACGAACAGGACCCCGAAGCTTCCCGGAGCCTCGAAGAACTCCTGGGAGCTGCGCGCGGGCCACAGGTACTCGGCGGACACCGCCTCCCCGGACACCGCCACAGCGCTCCAGCCTGAGTTCGTCAACACCTCGACGGTGTCGCCCTGTCTCAGCCCAAAGTGCTCGGCCAGATGGGTCTCCACGATCCCGGCGGCGCTCCCACCGCCCGGGTGTTCGCCGGCAACGACGTCAAGCAGGTTGACGTCGTTGGTGAGGGAGACGATGCGGCCCAGGAGGACCGTGTCCCCCACCCGGAGTGGTACGTCGGCCTGGCGACGTCGCTCCACCGAGGCGACGCCGTCGATGGCCGCGAGCGCGTCGTTCAGCCCGGAGGTGCCGCCGGTGACGGTCACGTCGGCGAAGGCGAGGCGGCGGTAGGTGCCGTTGTAGGAGGCCTCGAGGTTGCGGTAGGCGTCGTAGGTTGCGGCGAACATCATCACACCGAGCACGATCGTGGCCAGCACGGAGAGGAACTGGCCACGCTGCCGGGCGATGTCCCGGCGGCGTTTGAGGCGAAGGCTCTTCACCACCGGAGGTCCTCGGGTGCGACCGGCGTCGCATTCGGCTCATCACTGACCAGGCGACCGTCTCTGAGGCGGAGGACACGATCCGCCATGCGGGCGATCTCGGAGTTGTGGGTCACGAGCAGGACTGTGCAGCCCCGATCGGTGGTGTCGCGCAGCACCCGGAGGATGTGTGTGCCGGTGTCGATGTCGAGGGCGCCCGTCGGCTCGTCGCAGAGGAGGAGCGGCACGTCCTTCACCAGGGCGCGCGCGATGGAGACCCGTTGCTGCTCGCCGCCGGAGAGTTGGCCGGGGAAGTGGTCCGTGCGGTCCCCCAGACCCACCTGGTCGAGGGCCCGGCGGGCGCGCTCGCCCGCCTGGGCACCGGTGATCTCTGCGAGGAGTGAGACGTTCTCGAGTGCGGTGAGCGTGGGAACCAGGTTGAAGAACTGGAAGACGAAGCCGATGGTGGAGAGTCGGTAGCGCGTGCGCTCGTCCTCGTTCATGTCGGACAGCGAAGTGGCCATCACCTCCAGCGAACCGGCGGTCGGCGCATCTAAGGCTCCGATGACGTTGAGCATCGTTGTCTTGCCCGAACCGCTCGGCCCCAGCAGCACCACGAACTCACCGCGGGGGATCTCGAACGTCACGTCCTCGAGCGCGTTGACCGCGGTGGCGAAGGTGCCGTACGTCCTGCGGAGGTTCGAGGCACGGATGGCGCTGATGACAGGTGCGTCCGAGGTCGCGGCCGTAGCCACGTGCTTCCCGAGGTGGCTCATGCAGCCACCATAAACCCGCAGCATGAACCGGGCGGCCCGCAGGGGCTCACCTCCACTTTTCGAGGTCAGTGCCTTTCATCCCGGGGTCCCCTGAGGCCATACTGGATCATGCGGGAACGCACGCACGACGACTCCTTCGACGACCTGTTCGACGATGACCTGCACGCTGCGCTGGATGCGACGGCGGCTGAGCATCGTGCGTCCTTGACACGACATCTGGTGGCTGACCTCTCACGGGTGCAGAACCGTGGCACCCCCTTGCGCGGAGCGGAGGGCTACGGCTCCGACGGTGTGGTCCGGCTCCGATTCGCAGATGGTACAACGGTGCTGGCCAGGGGCGACGGCAAGGGCGGTCTCGGCTTCGCTGCGGTGGCGGTCATCCGCGGTTCGGCCGTTCTGTTGACCGGTGTGCATGACGACGGCCTCACCGTTCACGCCGTGTTGGCGTGGGACCGGCGCCATCATGTGCGAATCGAGATCATCGGGAGCGATCAGCCCGACTGACACGGTGCCATGGCCGCGGCTGCTGCCGGCATCGGTGGACAGCGCTCACAAACCCAGGTTGACTTGGGCAGTGCTACGCGGACGCAACCCCATGATCATCACCCTCCTTGGGCTCCGCGGCAACGGCCGCGCGTCGGTCTACACCGAGCCCCTGTGGGGGCTCTCGATGATGCTGGTGTTGCCGTATGCGTCGGTGTTCATGCTGGCGTTGGGAGTGCGCGACGCGCAGATCGGGCTGCTCGCCACCATCTCGATGCTGTCCCAGGTGGTCTTCGGGCTGCTTAGCGGTGTCATCACCGACAAGCTCGGCCGACGGATGACCACCGCGGTCTTCGACATCATCGCCTGGGCCATCCCCTGCCTGATCTGGGCTTTCGCGCAGAACTTCTGGTGGTTCCTTGTCGCATCCGTCATCAACGGCGCGTGGCAGGTCACGCAGAACTCGTGGGACTGCCTGCTGGTGGAGGATGTCGACCGCGCCGAGATCCCGAAGGTCTACTCGCTCATCAAGGTCGCGGCGGAGTTCTCCGCGCTGTTCGCGCCCATCGCAGCCGTCCTGGTCTCGGGCCTGGGTCTCGAACTCGCGGTGCGGATCCTGTACCTCAACGCCTTCTTCATCATGTCGATCAAGATCTGGCTCCTGTACCGCTACACGACGGAGACCGCGACGGGAGTTGTGCGGATGGAGCAGACGCGCGGCGTGAGCATCTGGAAGTCCCTGTCGGAGTATCGCGGCGTACTCGGGCTCATCCTTCGATCAAAGGGCACGATGTTCTCGCTCAGCATCGCTGCGATCGTGGGCGCCGTCACGCTGGTCAATGCCACGTTCTGGCAGGTGGTGATCAATCAGCGTCTGGGCGTTCCCGACGCGCTGCTGCCGTTCTTCCCGATGGTGCGGTCGCTGCTGTCCGTGCTGTTCTTCTTCACGCTCATCCCACTGCTCACCCACTCCAAGCACTTGAAGGCGCCGACGCTGATCGGATTCGGCGTCTACTTCGCCGGCCAGGCGCTCCTGGTGGGCATCCCCTCCCCCGACGGCGCGGCCAGCCTGTCAACCTACGCGCTCCTTGGCATCTGCCTGATCCTCGATGCCTTCGGCGGTGGGATCCTGTTCATGCTGGCGGAGTCGTTGGTGGCGCTACACGTGGACCAGGCTGAGCGGTCCCGGGTGATGGCCATCCAGCGCACCTGCGTGATGCTGGTCACCGCCCCGTTCGGCTGGATCAGCGGGTGGCTGTCGAGCATGGATCGCAGCTGGCCCTTCGTTCTGACGTCGGCGCTGCTGGTGCTCGGCCTGCTCATCGCCGGCCTCTTCTGGGTGACGACGCACGACGATCTACACGAAGCCCCTCAACCCGCCTGAGCCCGGCCAATTACACCGCTCATTGGCCCCCTGAGGCTAAGTGCGCCCTCCAGTGAGTTCGTCGACGGCTGACTGAACGGCTTGGCGACTCTCTGGCCTGACCACGCGCGCCACCTCCTTGCCGTCCCGGAGAAAGATCAGGGTGGGCCACAGCTTGACATGGTACGAACGGCCCAGGGGCCGACCTCTGCCGTCCTCCGCCTTGATCCGTCGGACCTGAGGTACCGCTGCGAGGATTAGTTCGATCACCCGCTCAGCCGCTCGACAGTAGCCACACCAGTTGGTGCCGAACTGGAGCACGGTCAACCCGTCCATCTGGTCGATCTCGGCTCGCGTGGGCTGTGTGGTGCTGTATCCCAGAGTCATCGCTCAAGCGTAGGCGCGATCCCGGGAAGCCGGTCCTGGTCAGGGCCGTCCTGGGGTGATCGGCGTCGCCCAGTCGACCATGTGGGCCCGAGGATCCGGCCTGATATCGTCACCGCCAGCACTTCCTCCGGAGCTGGCCGTTTGAACCACGAACTCGCGAAAGAAGACCAGCGTGTCGAACCTTGCCGAACCCGACCGGGAGACAGCCCAGCGAGGCTGGTGGCTGCAGCGCGCAGTGCTTAACCGGGCGCAACTCATCGGACTCGCCGCTCTCGTCGCGGTGGCTGGGGGTGCTGTCGGAGCGGGCGTGGCCGTCCAAATCTCCCCAACCTCGGGATCTTGCGACGTCGTCCGGGTGGCTTCCACCGCGCTGCCCTCTGTGGTGACGGTCTTCGTCGAAGGCCAGGGCGGTGCAGGCTCAGGTAGTGGCGCGATCATCAGCGCCGACGGACTCATCCTCACCAACGACCACGTGATCGCCGCGGCTGCTACCGCCGGCACCATCGAGGTCCTCCTCGACAGCGGAGCACGTCACCCTGCGGAGCTGATCGGAACCGATCCGGTGACGGACGTCGCCGTTCTCCAGATCGAAGGCGACAACCTGCCGACGCTCCGCCTCGCGCCACGCGCGGACCTCAGCGTCGGTCAACCTGTCGTCGCGCTGGGCGCGCCACTCGGACTCTCGGGGACGGTGACCAGCGGAATCGTCAGCGCGATCGGACGGAATGTGCCCGCACCGAAGGCAGCCGGGGGCTCCACCGTGTTGGTGGGGTCGATCCAGACCGACGCGTCGATCAACCCCGGGAACTCCGGAGGTCCGTTGGTGACCTGTGAGGGGGATCTGGTCGGCGTGAACACCGCGATCGCGACGGCCCCGAACGTCGACGTGGTGGCCGGAGGCGGCAGCGTGGGCATCGGGTTCGCCGTGCCAGCCGTTGATCCGTGTCGGGTCGCATAGGCCACGAGTACCTTCATCCTCTTGCCCTCCCCCTGCGTGGTTTCAATGCTCCACGGTGCGGGCGCGCAACTCGTGGCTGTCTACGGACAGCACCTGCAGGGTGAACGCACGGCCGTCCACAAGCTGGACCGCTAGCCCCTCCGGCGTCGGCTGCCAACGCCCGGACACTGGAACCGGACCGTCCGTCTGGGAGTCGTGGACGGCGACGAATGTGCCATCGTCCTCGACCGAGAACCCTGCCACCGACCGCGACAACGGAGCTCCCTCCCGCGGGATGTAGACGCCGACACCGTCGTCGTCCATGCGAATCGGGCCACGCCAGCTCTGGAACAGGGCGGCCGGTACGTCCGCGTTCCCTACTCGGTAGAAGAACGCGTGACCGAAGCGCGACGACCGGACAGCGTGGAACGGGAAGGTGACCGTCGCGCCGCCGAACTCATCCTCGACCTCGAGGTAGTGGACATCCGCGGTCCCTCCGCGAATTCCGCGGTTGTAGAGCCGGATCTCCTCGATGGTGACAGTGGCTCCCCCGCGCCGTTGACCCAGCGCGACGACGGTTACCACCTCCGTGTCCCAGTCGACAGGCTGACCAGTCGGCGGTTCGCCCTGGAAGAAGTCGGCGAAGGACGGTTGGTCGCGGAGCACTGCGGCGACGGCCTCCTCGGGCCCGTTGTCGCCCTGGGCCACGCTCGTGAACTCGAGTGGCTCAGTGTCCGCGGTCGGGATGTCCATGGTTTCTCCTTCTCCGTGGGGTCGAGGATGCCGCCCACAGTAGCCGGGAGTGCCTCGGCGTGACAGTGGCCTTAAGTCCCTTTCCTCCTTGGAGGGGAATCATTAGAGTCACCACACAACCCGGAAGCGTCGCAACCCCACCCAAGGAGCGCACCATGACCGCCGTTGACCACCCGGCCCTTTCCGCCCTGTCAGCCGCACTCAACGACGCCGCAGACCTGCTGCGGGTCCCCGTCGAGGGCGTGGCGCTGGAACGCATGGAGGCACGGGAGTGGCCCGACTCGTGCCTGGGCGTCCCTGCAGACGACGACGCATGCGCAGACGTGATCACGCCGGGATACCTCATCCAGTTGAGCGACGGCTTCACCTACCACGCCGACCAACGGGGCAACGTACGCCGGGCCCTGGAGCAGGTCCCGCACCCGGACACCGAGATCAGGCTGCGCTACTCGATCTCGGGAGGGATCGCCGGAGGTTCCACCTTCTACGAAACCGACAGCTACCAACTCTCGGACGCAGAGGAGGATGAGCTACGGCGCCTGATCACCGAGGCCGACTTCTTCAACGTCGCCAACGTCCTGCCGGAGTCACCCGTCAACGACGGGATCACGATGCGGCTCTGGATCGCGGTCGGCAGGCGCAACCATGAGGTGATCCGTGGCGACGGCATCGACGCTGAAGACACAGAGGCCCTCCTCGCGTTGGTCGAGTGGGCGGCCGCCCGGACTCCAGCGCGCTTCCCTGGCCTCACCGACGACCTGGGCTGAGCTCATGACACGGTGGGGGTCACTGTGGAGACGAGCGCGACCTCACAGTCCAGGACGCAGTTCGACAGGTCCCCGAGTCCGCTGTCCACGCGGCCGACTTTCACCAGGTCGGCGGCCGCCTCCCCCGCGCCGGCGGTGAGGAACACCACCAGCGACCGCTCAACCGGGGAGTAACCGACGTCGCCGGGCTCATAGTTGGTCATCGGATCGCCCGCGACGTTGAGCGCATCCGGCAGCTGGGCGACCTGCGCGGTACCCATGCGGTCACTGAAAGACAAGGTGTCCGGAAGCTGGGCGACCATCGCCGGCGTCGTGTTCAGCGAGAGGTCGAGGGTCATCTCAGACCCTCCCGCCGTGGAGCAGGCGGACACGGTCGCGGCGACGGCGGTGAGGGCGAAGGCAGTCAGGAATCGAAGCGTCATAGGACCAGTGAATCCGCGCAGGCAGGGGTTGGGGAGTCCCGGGTGTGACGTGCCCTGGCAGGGTATCCCGCCAGCATCCCCCTCCGACGTAGCCTGAATCCATGGACAACCGCTCCGAGGTTCGTGAGTTCCTGATGTCGCGCCGAGCGCGCGTGGAACCCGAAATGGCCGGACTCCCCCGCGTGGGCGACCGCCGCGTCTCCGGACTGCGCCGCAGCGAGGCAGCCACCCTGGCCGGCGTCAGCGTCGAGTACTACGCCCGCCTCGAACGGGGCGCCATCGCCGGAGCCTCCTCAGCCGTCCTTGACGGCCTTGCGAAAGCACTGCTGATGGACGATGCCGAACGCGGACACCTCTACCGCCTCGCCCGCCAAGCCGACAACACCACCCCCACACCACGCCGCCGCGGCCGAACCCCGAAAACCTGGCGGCCATCGTCAAGTATCCAGTGGGTCCTGGACTCAATGTCCTCCGCCGTGGCCATGATCGGCAACGGCCGCACCGACCTGCTGGCCTGGAACACCCTCGGCGGAGCCCTCATGGACCAGATGATCACTAACGCCACAGAGCAGCCACCCAACTTCGCCCGCTACACCTTTCTCGACCCCGCATCACATGACTTCTACCCCGACTGGGACGCCGCCGCAGCGATGAACGTGGCGATGCTGCGCACCGAAGCCGGCCGCGACCCCCATGACAAGCAACTCCACGACCTCGTCGGCGAACTGTCCACCAGAAGCGAGCACTTCCGCACCTTGTGGGGCCACCATGACGTCTGGCAACACGACTCCGGCGTCAAGCGGTACCGCCACCACGCCGTCGGGGAGATGACCCTCCACTACGACGGCCTCGACATCGTCGGCCATCCCAGCGCTCAACTCACCGTCCTCACCGCCGAACCCGGCACCCGCGACGCCGAAACGCTGCGCCTCCTCGGCTCCTGGGCCTCGTCGATGACAGTCCCGGCTCATCCGCCCTTGAGCTGACTCGCGACAGTCGGGTCTCTCACGCGAGGCTTGGATGCTATGGCCCGAGACCTTGTGAGTGACCCCGCGTCGAGGAGGCGATGGCCGCGCCAACCAAGCTGGCGGGGGCGCAGGTAAGTGTGTGGGGCAGTGCAGCTCTCTGGGTTGTCTGGGCGGGTTCGGGTCTTTTTCATCTGGGGATTCGTCCGCGTTCTACCCTGAAGGAGTCACGGGACTTCACCCGCTCGGACAGCTGAGGAAGCGTTCACATGACCACATTCGAGCACCTGCTGCAGCCGATCACGATCGGCAACCTCCAACTCAGGAACCGGCTGCTCCTGACCCCCATGGGTACCGAATTCGGCACCCACGACGGGCATTCGACGCCGGCAGAGGCGGCCTACTACGGCGAGCGCGCCAAGGGCGGCACTGGCTTGGTGATGACCGGCATCAACTTCGTCTCCGGGATCTTCGATCCGATTGCCCCCGGCCTCTCGCGCATCGACACCGACGCACACACCCCCGGCATCAAGGCGATCGCGGACGCAGTCCACGAGGGGGGCAGCGTCCTCGCCCTGCAGTTGACGATGGGGCTTGGGCGCAACAACCAGTATTGCCAGACCCTGAACATGGAGCCGCGGTCATCGTCGGACAACACGTGGTTCTTCGACCCGGGCGTGCTGTGCAAGCCGCTGGAGGTCGAGGAGATCCAGCGCATCGTGTCCGATACCGGAGAGGCCGCCCGCCGGGCCTTCGAGGCGGGCGTCGATGTGATCGACATCCACGGCCACACCGGCTACCTGGTCGACCAGTTCATGAGTTCGTGCTGGAACCGCCGCACCGACCAGTACGGGGGCAGCACCGAGAACCGCTGCCGCTTCGCCGCTGAACTCATTTCCGCGATCAGGAAGAACGCCCCGGGGCTGCCAGTCAGCTTCCGCATCTCGGTGAATCACCGCTTCGAGGGCGGCCGGAGCTGGCAGGAGACCCGAGAGATCGTCCAACACCTGGAGAAGGCCGGCATCGACCTGCTCATTTGCGACGACGGCTCCTACGAGGCCATGGACTACGTCTTCCCGCCCTACTACCTCGGCGACGACTGCATGGTCTCGGCGGCTGAGGCAGTGAAGCCAGTCGTCAGCATCCCCGTCGCAGCCTGCGGCAATATCACGCCTGAGAGCGGCGAGAAGGTGCTGGCCCGCGGCGCCGCCGACATGATCGGCATCGGGCGCGGACTCATCGCCGACCCGCACATCATCCGCAAGATCGAAGCCGGCCAAGCTGCCCGAATCCGTCCCTGTATCCGCTGCAACCAGCTCTGCACGGGGAATGCCTTCAACGGCAAGGCGATCGGCTGTGCAGTGAACCCCGAGGTCGCACACGAGGCGGATCGCATCATCACCAAGACCGCCATGCCGAAGAGGATCGTGATTGTCGGCGCCGGTCCGGCCGGCCTCGAGGCGGCGCGGGTCGCGGGCCTGCGCGGCCACACGGTTGACGTCTACGACAAGGAGAGCCGCATCGGAGGCGTACTTTTCCCGGCCGCGACGCCGGACTTCAAGCGCGAGCTGCGGAAGATGATCGACTGGTGGGCCGGTGAGCTCGCCGAACTGCCGAACGTGACCGTCCACCTTGATGCCGAGATCACTCAGGACTCGGCCGAGCTGGCAGAAGCCGACGAGATCATCGTGGCTACGGGTTCGCACCCGCTGCACCCGCCGATTCGCGGCATGGACAAGCCGATCGTCATGGACGTCATCGACGCTCATACAGGTGGGCAGCCCGCCCACCGCGTCATCATCTGCGGCGGCGGCCTGTCCGGCGCCGACCTCGGCCTCGAACTCGCTCAGGACGGTCACGAGGTGACAGTGGTCGAAATGCTGGACGAGATCGCCCGTGACATGTTGTTCCTCAACCGCATTTCGCTGCTGCGCTCGATGGCTGAGTGCAACGTTCAGATCCTGACAAGCCACAAGGTGAAGGAGATCACCGACACCGGCGTCGTCGTCGAAGGACCCGACGGCGAGGTGACACTGGAAGCCGACACAGTGGTAGCGGCCTTCGGCGTGCGGCCGGCACAGGAACTGGCTGAGGAACTCGGCAAGGTCGGTGCCGGGGCTCCGTTCGCTGCGCAGACGGCCAACCGGCCGGTCCACCCCGTCGGTGACTGCGTGACACCCCGCAAGGTCGGTGACGCAATCAACGATGCCTACGAGCTGGCATTCAGCCTCTGACCGACCGGGCTGAAGCAGATGGGGTCGGGGACTTTGGGAACTCGGCAGCGTAGTCGACGAACCAAGTGCTATCCAGTCCGCGGCGCCTCTCTTTGACGGTTCGTCGCCAGCTGGCCTGGGGTGCGACTAGCGTGAAATCAGGGTCTGCGGCGACCGGTTCCAGGGCATCGGCAGCCCCGTTCGACAGAGAGGGTCTCCCATGTCCGGAATCATGAGGCAGATCGGCCGGCTCACCCGGCTCCCGTGGTGCTGCCGTCCGCCGGCAGCCCCATCAGGGCTGACCGCGACCCCGGCCGGGGGCAGCGCGGAGGTCCAGGTCACCTGGAATCCGCTGGCCGCCCCGGCTTCCGTGGCGCACTATCGGGTCTATCGCCGCAAGTTCATCGGGCAGTTCGACCTGCTGGCCGTAGTCACGGCCGACGCCGTGGGGGTCCTGGTGCCGGGCAAGCTGGGGATCGTGGACGCTCCCGACTACTGGCCGTGGCCCTCTGGCAGCGATCCCTCGGCGGAGCGCTGCTACGCAGTGTCGGTGGTGTCGACCCGGGGCCTGGAGGGGCCGATGTCCGGAGTGGCCTGCGCCTGGCCGTCATAGCCCGAGCATGCGTGGCCCGGCTTCCAGGACCTGGGAGCTTCAACCCGGAGTGGCACAGTGCGCGCTCAGCCGGCCTTGTTGGTTTGAATTGGTCAAGACGCCGTTCGGGCCAGACGACGATCTAGGATTCACGATCTGGCAGGCTCTGGTCTGTCTGCAGGATGCTATCCATGTGGCGGTTTCTGTGCATATACGCAGAAACCGCCACATGGATAGCATCCTGCAGGACCATCGCCAGAGAGGGGAGTTGTACCGGCTACCGATGGCCCGGACCCTAGGATTCGTGAGGGGTGCAAAGACCCCGGTGATCGCGGTGAATCACGTGTGACAAGGTGTTTCACTTGTCGGGCTGACAGGATTTGAACCTGCGACCCCTTGACCCCCAGTCAAGTGCGCTACCAAGCTGCGCTACAGCCCGCCGTCGCCATCTCTGGCAACTCGCACAGCTTAGCGACTTTGCCCGGACTTGGCACATCGACCCATCCTGTCAGTTCCGACGCGACGGGCAGGCGTCAAGGATGACGACTGCCCGATCGCGTCCAGGAGCCCAGCTCACTCCTCGAAACTGGCGTCCATCGTGATCTCGACACCGGCCAGCGCCTGGGATACGGGGCATTCGGCCTTGGCCGTCCCCGCGAAGGCGAGGAACTCGTCCGCGGTCAACCCGGGCACCCGGCCGACGACCGTGAGGTGGCTCCCGGTGATGCCCGTCCCCGGAACGAACGTGACGTCGGCCTTCGTATCCAGGGAGGCCGGGGGCGTGTCATTCTTGGCCAGGATGTTCGACAGCGCCATCGAGAAGCACGTGGCGTGCGCGGCCGCAATGAGCTCCTCCGGATTGGTAGCCCCTTGCCCGGACTCCGCGCGAGCGCCCCATGCCACGTCGAACGTCGCGAGGCCGGAGGTCACCAATTCGACCTGTCCCGAGCCTTCGAAGAGGCTGCCTTCCCAATGTGTCTGTGCGGTGCTGGTGGTTGCCATGATGGATCTCCTACTGTCGGCCCCGAGGGGTCAGTTGCTCTGACCTCCACCCAACCACACCGTCGGCCTCCTCGGGAAGAGCCACCAGGTCGATCAGACGCGGTCCTTGCGCTTCTCCCGCGCCCGGACCTCAACCTGCACGGGTGATCCGACGAAGCCGAAGTCCTCGCGCAGCCGGCGCTCGACGAAGCGCTTGTACTGCTCGTCCATGAGCCCGCTGGTGAAGAGCACGAACATGGGCGGGCAGTTGTGCGCCTGCGTGCCGAAGAGAATGCGCGGCTGCTTGCCGCCCCGCACCGGGTGCGGGTGTGCCGCGGCGAGTCGGCCGAGGAAGGCGTTCAGCTTGCCGGTGGAGATTCTGGTCTCCCACCCTGCCGCAGCGGCCTCGATGGCCTTACTGAGCTTGTCGACGTTGCGGCCGGTCAGCGCCGAGATGTTCACGGTGGGCGCCCAGCGCCAACCCGTCAGGTCGCGGTCGATCTCACGCTCCAGATACTTGCGCCGCTCCTCGTCGGTGAGATCCCACTTATTGAACGCAATGACCATCGCGCGCCCCGCATCCTCGATGGAGTTGAGGATGCGCAGGTCCTGGTCCGTGAGCGGCTCGGAGGCGTCGATCACCATGATGCAGACCTCGGCGCGCTCGATCGCCGCCTGTGTGCGGAGGCTGGCGTAGTACTCGTGCCCGCTGGCCTCCTTGACGCGGCGGCGGATGCCGGCGGTGTCGATCAGCCGATACACCTGTCCACCCACCTCGACGATCTCGTCGACGGGGTCCACGGTGGTGCCGGAGATGTCCGAGACCACGACCCTCTGCTGGTCGGCCAGCTTGTTCAGCAGGGACGACTTGCCCACGTTGGGCTTCCCGACGATGGCCACGCGACGCGGCCCGGCCGCCTCGACCTCGGCCTCCCGTGGCGCCTCAGGCAGCGCGGCGAGGAGCGCATCGAGGAGATCACCGGAGCCGCGACCGTGCATGGCCGAGACGGGGTACGGCTCACCCAGCCCCAGGTTCCACATGGTGGCGGCCATCACCTCGTGGCGTTGATCGTCGACCTTGTTGGCGGCCAGAACGACGGGCTTGTTTGATCGGCGCAGGACGCGGACCACGGCCTCATCCTCGTCGAGGGTGCCGACGTGGGCGTCCACCACGAACAGCACAGCGTCCGCCAACGAGATGGCCAGTTCTGCCTGCTCCGCGATCTGCGCTGCCATGCCCTGGGCGTCGGAGAGCCAACCACCCGTGTCCACGAGCACGAACTCGCGGCCGTTCCAGTTGGCGTCGTAGGACACGCGGTCTCGCGTGACGCCGGGTTGATCCTGCACCACCGCCTCGCGGCGGCCAAGGATGCGGTTGACCAGCATCGACTTGCCGACGTTGGGCCGCCCGACGACGGCAACGATCGGCTTGCGCAGCTCGCTCACAGTGGCTCCTTGGTCTTGGTGCGGACTCTCCATCCTACTGGGAGCGGACAAGCGCGACGATTCGCTCAACCACCTCGTCGGGGCTGAGCCACGTGGAGTCGATCACCGTGACCCCCTCGGCGGCCTCGGTGAAGTTTGCCACCGTCGAGTCGTCGCGATCCCGACGCAACACTTGGTCCGTCACCTCGTCCGCGGTGGCGAGGTCCGCCACCTCGGCCGCGCGGCGCGCCACTCGTGCCGCCGGGTCCGCGACGAGGAGCACCCTCACATCGGCGTCAGGTGCGACGACGGTGGTGATGTCGCGGCCCTCGACCACCATCCGACCGCCGTGCTCATCGATGATGCGGCGCATCATGGAGGTCAGCAGACGCCGGACCTCGAGGTTCGTGGCGATCCGGGACACGGCCGCCGAGATCCGGGGCTCCCGGATCTCGAGAGTCACATCCGTCCCGTCGATGACGAACGCTGGCGCATCGGGAGAGGTCCGCACCACAAGGTCGCAGCCCGCCACCAGTGCCGCCGCCTCCTCGTCCGAGGCGCCGTCAGGGTAGCGGCGCAGATACTCGGTGGTGGCCGCGCGGTACATGGCGCCGGTGTCCAGGTAGCCGAGCCCCAGACGGCCGGCCAGGAGCTTCGCGGTGGTGGACTTCCCCGACCCGCTGGGCCCGTCGATCGCGATCAGCAAGCTCATTGAACGCCTCCCCTTCCGGCCCAGCCGGTCCACCCGCGGGCCACGATGTCTGCCCGCAGCTGCTCCGCCATCTCGCGCTCCACCGAGATCGACAGGTAGCCCACCTCGCGGACCGGGTCGTGCGTGAGCTCGAAGTCTTCCACGTTGAACCCGGCCTCGCCGATGTCGGTGAACAGCCGACCCAGCGCGCGGGGCTCGTCCGGGATCTCGACCGTGACCGACACCGTGTCCAGCGGGTCGTGGCCGTGCTTGCCCACCAGCGAGTGGGCGCCCGCCTGGCCCATCGCCAGGAACCGCTCGAGCTCCTCGGGCTGGTCCAGGACGCCGATGAGGTGGCTGAGATCCTGTGCCACCTCGCTCAGCTCGTGCCTCACCGCCCCCGCGTTCGCGGTCAGGATCTGGCGCCAGAGAGCCGGGTCCGAGCCGGCGATGCGCGTGACGTCACGGATCCCCTGCCCCGCCAGCCTCAGATTGCCCGCCGGCACCTCCCTCAGATGGCTGGCCGTCAGGATGCTCATCAGGTGCGGAACGTGGCTGACCTGCGCCACCGCCTCGTCGTGCTCCGCCGGGGGCATCGTCACCACCAGCGCGCCCACATCCCGGGCCAACTGCTCGACGGCGACCACATCCTCCGGGGCGTTCCCCTCGACGGGGGTCACCACCCAGGTGCGGTCGCGGAACAGGTCCCCCGACGCCGTGAGCGGACCGGTGAACTGCGAGCCGGCCATGGGATGCGAACCGACGTAGCGGCGGTGTTCGGGCACCAGGGTGGCGACGGCGGCGAGGATGGGCGCCTTCACGGACCCGACGTCGGTCACCACAGCGTCAGGGAACTTGCCGAGGACCTCAGCCACCAGTGCGGGGATCACGGCGGGCGGGGTGGCCACCACCACGATGTCCGGGTTGTCCGTGGACTCGTCGCTGATGCGTCCGGCGCCGAGCCCGGCGGCCACCAGGGAATGCGAGGAGACGATGTCCCACAGCATCACGTCGTAGCCGGCACGGGTCAGCGCCAGGCCCAGCGACGACCCCACCAGGCCGGCGCCCAGGATCAGCACCCGCCGCGTCATGCCCTGCCGCCGAGCTCGGCGGGGATGTTCGCCGGCCGGGGGCCCTGATAGTCGGGTCCGTAGGCACCGGGGGCGGGGCGCCGCTTGCGCATCGGCGCCGCGACCCCGGGCGCCAACCGTCGGGAGGTGATGAGGAAGCCGGTATGCCCCGAGGTGCCGTGGCCCGGCCTGATGGCGAGGCCCTCGGCGTGCCAGTCCCGCACCGTGGTCTCGGTGGCGTGCGGCTCGGTGAATCCCCCGTGGGCCCGGAACGTGTCGGCCACCTTGCCGAGCTGGGTGGCTGTCGCCACGTAGCAGGTGAGCACCCCGCCGGCGACGAGGCGCTCCCCCACGGCGTCGATGCACTCCCACGGCGCCAGCATGTCCAGCACCGCACGGTCGATGGGCTCGTCGTCGATGGCCTCCACGAGGTCCCCGACGGTCAGCCGCCAGGCGGGGTGCGGCCCCCCGAGGAAGGCCTCGACGTTGCCGCGGGCCACGTCGGCGAACTGCTGGCGGCGCTCGTAGGAGTGCAGCGAACCCTCAGGCCCGATGGCGCGCAGCAGCGCGATCGACAACGCGCCCGACCCGACGCCTGCCTCCAGTACGCGGGCGCCCGGGTAGATGTCGGTCCACATGAGGATCTGCGCGGCGTCCTTGGGATAGATGACGGCGGCGTCCCGCGGCATCGAGACCATGAACTCACTCATCAGCGGCCGGAACGCCAGATACTGCTGCCCCCCGGCGGAGGTCACCGTGACGCCCTCAGGTCCGCCGATCAGCTCGTCGTGGCTGACGGCACCCTTGGTGGTGTGCCAGACCCCGCCGTCCTTCAGGAGGATCGACTTGCGGCGGCCCTTGCCGTCGGTGAGAGTGACCCGGTCCCCCGCCTTGAGCGGGCCTGTGTTCACGCCGGAAAGGTTCATCTGACTTCCTTCAACTCACGCCACACGCTGGCCAGCTCCGGCCACGTGGTGGTGGTCAGCCCGCGGGAGGAGACATGCATGCGGGGATGCGGCGGCAGGTCCACCATCGACGGGACAGCGTAGACCACCGCACCCGCGGCCAGCGCGGCGGTGGTCCCGGGGACGGAGTCCTCCAGGGCCACAGCATCCTCGGCGGCCACGCCCAACCTGGAGGCCGCCGTCAGGTAGCCCTCGGGGTGCGGTTTCGCCCGCGACACCTCGTCGACGGTCACGATGACCTCCACGTTGCCGGGCAGCCGCTCGCGGGCCGCCTCCAGGATGATGCGGTCGCTGGCGGTGACGATGGCGCACGGCACGCCCGCGTCGGCCAGCTCGGCCATCAGCTCCCGCGCCCCGGCCATCCACGGCAGGTCGTGGGCGCGGATGTGGGCGGCGATGCGCTCATGGAGCTCCTGCCACACCGAGGCCGCCTCCTCCGGGATTCCCATGTCGTCGGCCATCATCTGCGCGGTGATCATGGCGTGCTGCCCGTGGCAGGCCAGCATCATGTCCTCACCCCACTCGACGCCGTACCCGGCCAGCATCTCGCGCTCTGTGGCGGCCCACAGCGGCTCGGTGTCCACCAGGGTGCCGTCGAAGTCCCAGAGGACCGCCTTCGGCTCAGCCTGCATTGAAGTACTTCGCCTCGGGGTGGTGCACGACGATGGCGTCGGTGGACTGCTCGGGGTGCAGCTGAAGCTCCTCGCTCAGCTCCACGCCGATGCGCGACGGATCGAGCAGCGCCACCAACTTCGCGCGGTCCTCGAGATCCGGGCAGGCGGGGTAGCCGAATGAGTAGCGCGACCCGCGGTACGCCTGGTCCCGGATGGCGGCGGTGATGTCGGGGCTGGCGGCGAAGCCGAGGTCCTCGCGGATGCGGCTGTGCCACAGCTCTGCCAGCGCCTCGGTGAGTTGCACGGAGAGTCCGTGCAGTTCCAGGTAGTCACGGTAGGCGTTGGCCTCGAAGATTCGTTGCGTTGCCTTGGCGACCTCCGCCCCCATGGTGACCAGCTGCATCGCCAGGACGTCCGGGCCGTGGGCGGCGGCCTCCTCCTCGTCGCGGAAGAAGTCCGCCAGGCACAGCCGCTTGTCGCGGCGCTGCCGCGGGAACGTGAACCGTGCCACCTCGCGTGCCGGATCCTCCGGCGACCCGACGATCAGCGTCTCCCCAGCCGAGTGCACCGGGAAGTAGCCGTAGACCACTCCGAAGTTGGCGAGGTTGTCGGTCTTGATCCGGTCCAGCCACATCCGCAGCTGCGGCATGGCCTCGGTCTCGACGAGCTCCTCGTAGGAGGCGCCGTCGCGCAGCGGCTTGAGCCCCCATTGCCCCAGGAACGTGGCCCGGTGGTCCAGCCAGGCTGCCACCTCGGCCAGGGCGATGCCCTTCACCACGCGGGTGCCCCAGAACGGGGGCGTGGGCACGTCGACGCCACGGGCGACCTCCGAGCGGACCCCCAGCTCCGGCTCCACGACCTCCACCAGGGAGGTCTTGGCGTAGCGGCGCTTCCGCGGCGCGGGCAGCGCCGCACCCGGAATGCCCTGCTTGACGGCCATCACGGCGTCCATCAGCGCCAGGCCCTCGAAGGCGTCCTTGGCGTAGCGCACCTCGCCGTCGAACATGTCGCCGAGGTCGTGCTCGACGAAGGTCCTGGTCAGCGCCGCGCCGCCGAGGAGAACCGGGTACTTCTCCGCCAGACCGAGGCGGTTGAGCTCGGCGAGGTTGTCCTTCATCACCAGCGTGGACTTCACCAGGAGCCCGGACATGCCGATCGCGTCCGCCCCGTGCTGCTGGGCGGCCTCGACGATGGCCTGGATGGGCTGCTTGATGCCGATGTTGATCACCGTGTAGCCGTTGTTGCTGACGATGATGTCGACGAGATTCTTGCCGATGTCGTGCACGTCGCCGCGGACCGTCGCCAGCACCAGGGTGCCCTTCCCGGCATCGTCGTCGGCCTTCTCCATGTGGGGCTCGAGATAGGCCACCGACTGCTTCATCACCTCGGCGGACTGCAGCACGAATGGGAGCTGCATCTGGCCGGACCCGAACAGCTCCCCCACCACCTTCATGCCCGCCAGGAGGTCCTCGTTGATGATGTCCAGCGCGGCCTTGCCCTGGAGGGCCTCATCCAGGTCCGCGGCGAGGCCCTTGCCCTCACCATCGATGATGCGGCGCTGCAGCCGCTCGGCCAGCGGGAGCGCGGCCAGCTCGGCGGCACGCGAAGCCCGCACCGAGGCCGCCGTCACGCCCTCGAACAGGTCCAGGAACTTCGTCAGAGGATCGTAGTCACCGTCCCGGCGGTCGTAGACGAGGTCCAGCGCGACCAGGCGCTGCTCCTCAGGGATGCGGTCCATGGGGATGATCTTGGCGCTGTGAACGATGGCCGAGTCCAGGCCGGCGACGACGCACTCGTGCAGGAACACCGAGTTGAGCACCATGCGCGCCGCTGGGTTGAGGCCGAAGGACACGTTGGACACGCCCAAGGTGGTGCGTACCCCGGGATAGCGGCGTTTGAGCTCGGAGATGGCCTCGATGGTCTCAATGCCGTCGCGCCTGGTCTCCTCCTGGCCCGTGGCGATGGGGAACGTGAGGCAGTCGACGAGGATGTCGCCGACGTCCATCCCCCAGTTGCCCACCAGGTCGTCGATGAGGCGGGACGCCACCCGCACCTTCCACTCGGCCGTGCGCGCCTGGCCCTCCTCGTCGATGGTGAGCGCCACCACGGCGGCACCGTGTTCGCGCACCATCGGCATGATGCGCCCGAATCGCGATTCCGGCCCGTCCCCGTCCTCGTAGTTGACCGAGTTGATGATGCTGCGGCCCGCCAGCCGCTCCAACCCGGCCTGGAGGACGGGCGGCTCGGTGGAGTCGAGGACGACCGGAAGGGTCACCGAGGTGGAGAGCCGGGCGGCGAGCACCGCCATGTCGGCGGCACCGTCGCGCCCCACGTAGTCCACGCACAGGTCCAGCACGTGGGCCCCGTCACGGGCCTGCGCCTTCGCGATGTCCACACACTCGTCCCAGTTCTCCGCCAGCATGGCGTCGCGGAACGCCTTGGAGCCGTTGGCGTTGGTGCGCTCCCCGATGCTGAGGTAGCTCGCGTCCTGCGCGAACGGCACCTCGATGTACAGCGACGACGCCGCCCGCTCGGTCTCCGGGTGCCTGGGCACCACCTCGCGGCCGGCGTAACGCTCAGCCAGCAGCCGGATGTGCTCGGGCGTGGTGCCGCAGCAGCCCCCGATCATGGCAAGGCCGAACTCCTCGACGTAGGCCCCGAGTGCGTCGGCCAACCCGTCGGGGCCGAGGGGGTAACGGGCGCCGTCGGCGGTCAACTCCGGGAGCCCGGCGTTGGGCATGGCTCCGATGGCGATGCCGGCGCGCCGCGACAGATGCCTGAGGTGCTCGCTCATCTCCGCCGGGCCGGTGGCACAGTTGAGGCCGATGCAGTCCACGCCCAACGCCTCGAGAGTGGTCAGCGCAGCGCCGATCTCCGAGCCGAGCAGCATGGTGCCGGTGGTCTCGACGGTGACGTTGATCAGGATCGGCAGCTCCACCCCCATCCGCTCGCGCGCGCGCTTGGCGGCGATGACGGCCGCCTTGGCCTGAAGCAGGTCCTGGCAGGTCTCAATCTGCACCGCGTCGATGCCGCCGCGGATCATCGCCTCCACCTGCCGCTGGTAGGCGTCCCGGATGTCGGCGAACGCGATGTGGCCCAGCGTAGGCAGCTTGGTGCCCGGGCCCATGGAGCCGAGCACGAAGCGGGGCCACTCGTCGGTGCTGAACTCGTCCGCGACACCGCGCGCGATCCTGGCCGCAGCCTCAGCCAACTCCTCGAGGCGGTCCACGATGTCGTACTCGGCCAGCGCCGCCAGGTTGGTGCCGAACGAGTTGGTCTCCACCGCGTCCGCGCCGGCCTCGAAGTAGGCGCGGTGCACGGAGGCCACCACATCCGGGCGGGTCACGGACAGGATCTCGTTGCAGCCCTCAAGCCCCAGGAAGTCCTCATCGACGGACAGCTCGCCGAAGGACTGCAGCATGGTCCCCATCGCCCCATCGGCGACGAGGACGCGACGGTTCAACAGGTCAGAGAGGGTTTTCGACACCCGCACAGGCTACCTGCCCCACTGTAGGGTGGAACAATGCAGTTCACGCCGCTGGAGGGTCTTCGGGAGCCAGCCGTCGTCATCGCCTTCTCGGGCTGGAACGACGCGGGCAATGCCGCCAGCGACCTGATGCGCCACCTCATCGACGCCTACCCCGGCACGGACGCGGGCATCATCGACGACGAGCGGTACTACGACTTCCAACACACCCGTCCACTCCTGCAACGCGCGGTGGACGGACCATGGGTGGAGTGGCCCGCCGTGCGGATCCGGGTAGTCCATCACCCCGAGCGCGACATCGTGGTCATGCTGGGTCCCGAGCCCAACCTGCTGTGGCGCACGTTCGCCGCCGAGCTGATCGGGCGGATCAAGCAGATCGAGCCGGAGATCGTCCTGTTCCTCGGCGCGATGCTGAGCGACACCCCCCACTCGCGCCCGCTCCCGGTGGGGCTCTACACCTCGGATCCGATGGTGGAGCGCACCTTCCACATGCAGAACAACGACTACACGGGACCAACCGGGATGATCGGAGTGGCGAGCCAGCTGATGATCCACGAGCGGATTCCCGCGGCGTCCCTGTGGGTCTCGGTGCCGCACTATGTGTCCACACCACCCAACCCCAAGGCCCAGGACGCACTGCTGACCGAGTTGGAGGGCGTCCTCAAGATCTCCGTGGACCACAAGAGCATCCCCGAGGAGGCGGTGCGCTGGTCCTCTGCCGTGGATCAGCTGAGCCAGCAGGACCCGGACATCGCCGAGTACATCGAGCAGCTCGAGGAGGCCCGGGACCAGGAGGAGGTCAAGGAGGCCACCGGCGACACGATCGCGGCCGAGCTGGAGAAGTTCCTCCGACGCCAGATCGAGGACGAGGAGTCCGACGGAGGCTAGGGAACCACTGATCAATCATGTCCCGGCTGCGGCGCACCGGATCGGGCGATCTGACACCCCTCCATCTGGATATGGACGTCAAGTACACGCACCAGATGTCGGGGCGCCATATCATCCCGCCCGGCACGTCCTCGCCGAGAACAGCATTGATCAGTGCTTCCTTAGTGTGCGCAGGCCGCCACAGCGGCCTCGCGCAGCTCGCGCACCATGACGTCGGGATCCGGCGCGCTGTAGACCGCGGACCCGGCGACGAACGTGTCCGCCCCGGCCTCCGCGCAGCGCCCGATCGTCTCGGGGCTGACGCCCCCGTCGACCTGCAGCCAGATGGGTCGATCCCCGATGAGCGCCCGGGTCCGGCGAATCTTGGGCAGCACCACGTCCAGGAACTTCTGTCCCCCGAAGCCAGGCTCCACCGTCATGAGCAGGACCATGTCCACCTCGCCGAGGATGTCGGCGTAGCCCTCGATGGCGGTCGCGGGCTTGAGCGCCATCGAGGCGCGGGCTCCGAGCCGGCGCAGCTCCCGGGCCAAGCGGATGGGCGCCCCTGCGGCCTCGATGTGGAACGTCACGGACTCCGCGCCCGCCTCGGCGTAAGCCGGCGCCCACCGGTCCGGATCCTGGATCATGAGGTGGATGTCCAGCATCTGTCCAGTGACCTTGCGCAGCGCCTCCACCACCGGCAGGCCGATGGTGAGGTTGGGCACGAAGTGGTTGTCCATGACGTCGACGTGGATCATGTCCGCGCCGGGGATCCGGCCGATCTCGACGGCCAGGTTCGCGAAGTCCGCGTTGAGGATGCTGGGCGTGATACGCATGCCCGACAGCCTATCCTCCGGTCAGCCGCGCAGGAGCGCGAGGTACATCGCGTCGGTGCCGTGCCGGTGCGGCCACAGCTGCACGTCCTCGCCCAGCTCGCAATCCGGCACGCCCGGCAGTGAGTCAGCCGCCCTGAGGCGGCGCACGTGGGGGCGTTCCCGCAGCACGTCGTCGACCACCTCGACGGTCTCCGCGCGGTGGGGGGAACACGTGACGTAGGCCACCACCCCACCGGGCACGACGGAGTCCAGCGCGTGCCGCAGCAGCGAGCGCTGAAGCTCGCCCAGGGCAGTGACGTCCTCGGGGCGACGGCGCCAGCGCGATTCCGGGCGGCGCCGCAGCGCTCCCAGTCCGCTGCACGGCACGTCCACCATCACGCGGGCAAACGATCTGCCCCACGCGGGGGCGGTGCCGTCCGCGGCGATGGTGACGTGCCCGGTCGGATAGGCAGACAGCGCCTGGCGCACCAGGCGGGCCCGGTGCTCCTGCGCCTCGCTCGCCAGCAGCCACTCCCCCGCCTCCACGGCCAGCCCAGCCAGCAGTGCGGCCTTGCCGCCCGGGCCGGCGCAGGTGTCCATCCACGGCCCGTCGGGGGCGTCGGTGAGGGCCAGGGCCCACGCCACCAGCTGGGAGCCCTCGTCCTGCACCCCGGCGCGACCCTCGCGGACCGCGGCCTGGTCCGCCGGCGCTCCCTGGGCCACGGCACCGAACGGCGAATATCTGGTGGGCGTGGCGCCGTCCAGCTCCGCGGGGCTGGCGAGCCCCGGCCGCACCACCAGCGTGGGCCTGGGGTTCACGTTGTTGGCCGCGAGGGCCTCCGGCAAATCCTCGGGGGGCAGGAGGTCGGCATAAGCCTCGACGATCCACCGCGGATGGTGGCCCGTGATGGCTAGTGCCCCGATCTCGTCGGCATCGGCGGACAGCTGCGCGGTCCATTCGTCCAGGCTCCTTGCGGAGATTTTGCGCAGCACCGCGTTGACCACTCCCGTCACGCGCTGCCCCACGGTGGAGCGGGCCAGGTCAACGGTGGCCCCGACGGCGGCGTAGCGCTTGATGCCCATCGACAGCACCTGGTGGGCGCCCAGCCTGAGCAGGTCCACCACGGCCGGTTGAAGCGAGGACAGCGGCCGCCCTGCGGCGGCCTCGATGATGGCGTCGTAGGTGCCCATCAGCCGGCAGGTGCCGGCCACGAGTTCCGTGACAAGGGCGGCATCGCGTGAGTCAAGGCCGGCCACAGCGAGCCGCTTGGCCAGGGCGAGGTTGGCGTAGGCGTCCTCGCCGGTGACCTGGCGCAGGACATCGAACGCGACGCGACGGGCGCTCACGCGAGCACCGTGGACTCGACGCCGCCGCGCGCCCAGTCCGCCGCCGGGATCCGGCGCTTCCCGGGGGCCTGGACCTCCAGGAGTTCCAGCGCCACCGAGCCGGTGCCGACGAGGACCCGTCGTTTCGTGGCGGAGAGCTCTCCCGGGCCCAGGGAGGGGGCGTCCGGCGCGGGCGCGGACCGGTACACCTTGAACCGCTGACCGTCCAGCTCGCACCACGCTCCGGGGTCCGGCGAACAGCCCAGGATGAGGCGGTGGATCTCCCTGGCCGGGCGGCTCCAGTCGATCCGCGCCTCCTCGACGCTGATCTTGCGCGCGATGGTGACCCCGTCGGTGAGCTGCGGCGTGGGGGCGAGCCCCGCCTGGACGAGGTCCATGGCGGTGACCAGCTGGCGGGCGCCGGTCTCTGCGAGGAGCGCCAGGACCTCTCCGGCGGTTCCCTCGGGCATCGGCAGCGACTCCATGAGGTACACGTCCCCCGCATCGAGCTCCTTGACGATCCGGAAGCAGGTGGTCCCGATCTCATCGTCGCCGGCCATGATGGCCCGCTGCACCGGGGCGGCGCCGCGCCAGCGCGGAAGCAGCGAGAAGTGCAGGTTGACCCAGCCGTGGAGGGGGATCTCGAGCGCCGACTGCGGCAGCAGCGCACCGTAGGCCACCACCGCGCAGGCGTCCGGCGCGATCGCCCGGAGGCGGGCCTGGAAGTCCTCGTCGCGCGGATGGGTGGGCTTCAACACCTCGATGCCCAGCTCTGCGGCCCGAGAGGCCACCGGTGAGGCGCTCATCCGGCGCCCGCGACCCGACGGCGCATCCGGGCGCGTCACCACCGCCACCACGTCGTGATCCGACGCCACCAGTGCGTCCAACGACGCGACCGCCACCTCGGGGGTCCCCGCGAACACGAGCCTCATCTGTCCTCCAACGTCTCAGGGTCGACATGTATGCCGAGCAGGCCACGCTCCTTGCGCGCCGAGCGGATCGCCGCCGCGCTCTTCACCCGGACGGTGAGGTCCCTCGCCCGCTCGACGGGGACCCTCAGGAGCGCCGCCCACCTCTCAGGCCCCACCTCTGTGGGACCGAGGATATCGACTCCCTCCCAGTCGTCGTTGTCCAGGAACTCACGCACGCCTTCAGGCTCCCCGACGATCCGGGCCAGCTTGACCGCCGGGCTCAGCCCCGCCTCGGCACGGTCCTCGAGCTCACGGGACGCGAAACCCGCCAGATCTGCCCGCACCATCGCCTGCACAGCGGGGTGCGGCGAGGGGCCGACGATGAGGACCGATCCGCCCTCGCGAGGGCCCCGGGCAAGGGCGGCCGCGTTCGCCCATCGCCGCACCGACTCCTCCGAGGCGCGAAGCTCCGCCCGGTTGAGCGCAACCTCGGCGTCCAGGATCAGCACACCCGCGTAGCCGGTGGGAGCGATCGGCTCGGCCCCCGGCGTCGACACCACGATGGCGGGCTCGTCCGGGGCCTCGTCGCGGATCCGATCGGCCGAGCTGTTGAGCGCCAACACGCCGGGAAAGGCCCGGGCCAGTTCCTCGGCAGTCCTCGCGGCCCCGGGCAGCGGGGTGCGGAGAGCCGACGTGTGGCAGTGGGGACAGGACCAGCGCACAGGCGTGTGCCCGCACAGCGCACACTCCGGCACGCCTCGCCGCCGCTCCCGCATCGGCCCCCCGCACTTGTCGCAGACGGCGCGGTTGAAGCAGCGGGCACAGCTCAGCGCCCCGGCGTAGCCGCTCATCGGCACCTGCACGAGCACGGGCCCCTGCGCGAGATGGTCGCGGAGGAAGCGGAAGGCCACGGACGGGATCCTCAGCCGGGCCGCCGACGGGTCGCGCTCCCGGTCCTCCTCGGCCACCACCCGCACAGGCGTGGAGACGCGCCGCGCCTGCGCCGGGGGCAACGAGAGCTCCCGCAGCCAGCCCCGTTCCACAAGCGCCTGCGCGTCGGTGGAGCGGCCGTGACCGGCGATCAGCAGGGCGGGCCCCTGACGGGCGGAGCGGACGACGGCGACGGCCCGGGTATGCGGATGGGGCGCGCGCGGCTCGGCGTGGGCGTCATTGCCGTCGTCGACCACCACCAGCAGGCCGAGGTCACGCATGGGCGCGTAGACAGCGCTGCGGGTGCCCACCATGATGCGCGCCTCCCCCCTGGAGGCCGCCAGGAAGGCGCGATACCGGGCGGATCGCCCACTCTCCGCGGCGAGCGTGCCGACGGAGCCGTGCCCGAACACCGTGCGCAGGCGGGCTGCCGCCACCGCGAGTTCGCGCATGGTGGGGACCACCACCAGGGCCGAACGGCCGGAGCGCAGGGTGGCGTCGACGGCCTCCGTCACCCCACCGACCAGGTCTCCCACCCCGCCGAAGACGGCCGCCACCTGCCACAGCACCCTCGGCGAGCGGCCCTCCGCGAGCGCCTCCAGCAGGGCCTGTCCGTCGGGGTACCCGGGCAGCACCGTGGCCTGCTCCAATGGCTTGGGCTCGGACCAGGCGCGCTGGGGGGCTTTCTCGGTGGCGGCGTGGCGCGGGGGGATGGCCAGCCGTGCCACGTCAGGCCAGGTGCCCGCGTAGTGGTCCGCGACGGCGCGGATCAGCTCGTAGAACTCGGGCGTCACGATGGGCTCGGAGGACACCACTTTGCCCAGCTTCGCCAGCGCGGACACCTCGGACTTGTCGGCCAACTCGATGAGCCATCCGTCCCGGGTGGTGCCCGCGAAGGGCACCTTCACCCGCGACCCGGGCACGGCCGTCTCCGCGAGCGCCTCGGGCACCTCGTAGTCGAAGAGCCGGTCCAGGTGGGCCAGAGGCACGTCGACGGCGACCCGCGCCACCCGCGGGGTCATGTCAGCCCTTGACGGCTGCGGCCAGAGCTGCGGCGCGGTCCGTTCGCTCCCAGGTGGCGGTGGGGAGTTCGCGCCCGAAGTGGCCGTAGACGGTGACGTTGCTGTAGATGGGGCGCAAAAGGTCCAGGTCCCGCACGATCGCGCCGGGGCGCAGGTCGAAGGTGGTCAGCACCGCGTCGCGGATCCGGTCCTCCGGCACCACTGAGGTTCCGAAGGTGTCCAGGTAGAACCCGACGGGGTGCGCGGTCCCGATGGCGTAGGCCACCTGCACCTCACAACGCTCCGCGAGTCCGGCGGCCACCACGTTCTTCGCCACCCAGCGCATGGCGTAGGATGCCGAGCGGTCCACCTTGGAGGGGTCCTTCCCGGAGAAGGCGCCGCCGCCGTGACGGGCCATGCCGCCATAGGTGTCGACGATGATCTTGCGCCCTGTCAGGCCAGCGTCGCCCATGGGGCCACCGATGACGAACTTGCCGGTGGGGTTGACCAGAACCCGCCGCGGGGCGTGGAAGCCGTAGCGCTGCAGCACCGGCTCGATGACCTCGCGGGTGATGTCCGGCTGGATGCGCTCGAGGCTGACGTCCGCGCTGTGCTGGGAGGAGACCACCACTGTGTCGATGCCCACCGGGCGGCCGTCGTCGCCGTACTCGACGGTGACCTGCGTCTTGCCGTCCGGGCGCAGGTAGTCCAGCACGCCAGTCTTGCGGACCTCGGTGAGCCGCTCGGCGAGGCGATGGGCCAGATCGATGGGCAGCGGCATGAGGGTGGGGGTCTCTGTGCAGGCGAACCCGAACATCAGCCCCTGGTCGCCGGCTCCCTGGAGGCTGATCAGGTCCTGCTCGGCTCCGGTGCGGTGCTCGAAGGCGTCGTCGACGCCCTGGGCGATGTCCGGTGACTGCGCCCCGATGGCCACGCTCACCCCGCAGGAGGCGCCGTCGAACCCCTTGCGCGAAGAGTCGTAGCCGATGTCCAGGATCCGTTGCCGGGCCAGGCCCGCCACGTCCACGTAGCCGGTGGTGGAGACCTCGCCGGCCAGGACGACGAGTCCGGTGGTGACGAGGGTCTCCACAGCGACGCGGGCGACGGGATCCTGCTCGAGCAACGCGTCGAGGACGGCGTCGGAGATGGAGTCCGCGATCTTGTCGGGATGACCCTCGGTCACCGATTCGGAGGTGAACAGACGGCTCATGCGAGCACTCCTAGCGCGGCGACAAGCCGCATCGTGGGGTTGTCAACGGCGGCAACAAGCCGCCCCCTGGAGGTGGGACGTTCGGTCAGGACGCGGAGTCGGGCTCCGGCGCGGTGTCGGCGAAGGGATCCACGAACGAGAACGCCGGATCCGCCTCTGCGGTGCGGGCGGCCTCGGCCTCGGCCTCGGGATCGATCTGGGTGAACTGCAGCATGCCCTCGTTCATCTCACGCAGGGCGATGGACAGCGGCTTCTCCTCCGGCGCGGCGGCGACCATGGGGCCGACATTCTCGAGCAGGCCCTCGCCGAGCTGCGAGTAGTAGGCGTTGATCTGCCGGGCGCGCTTGGCCGCGAACAGGACGAGCCGGTACTTGGAGTCGATATTCTCCAGCAGCGAATCGATCGGCGGGTAGGTGATGCCTTCTGGCTGACTGTTCAAGGTGTTCCTTCTGAAAGAGTGCGGCCCGATCACAGGCCCATCAAGCTTACCAAAGCCGCCACGGTTTCCTCGATCTCGGTGTTTTCGATCACGACATCGGCCTCCGCCTGGGCCTCCAGCTCCAGTTTGGCTGTGTTCAGCCTACGCTCCTGGGCCGCCTCGTCCTCTGTGCCGCGCCCGCGCAGCCGGGATACCAGCTCGTCCCAGGTGGGCGGGGTGAGGAACACAAGCCGGGCCGACGGGAGGTTTCGTTTGACCTGGCGGGCGCCTTGGAGGTCGATCTCCAGGACGACGGGGCGGCCGGCCGCGACGGCCTCGACCACCGGCCGGCGAGGAGTCCCGTAGTAGTGCGTGCCGTGAACCACGGCCCACTCCAGCAGTTCGCCCGCCTCGATCAGCCGCCGGAACTCGTCCTCGTCGACGAAGTGGTAGCTGACGCCGTCGGTCTCGCCTGCTCTGGGCGGGCGCGTGGTCAGGGACACCGAGTAGAACAGGTCCGGGTGCAGGGCCCGCAGCCGGGCGCACACCGTGCCCTTGCCGACCGCGCTCGGGCCGGAGATCACCCAGACATTCGCAGCGCCACTCACCCGCCCGAGCTTAGGGCAGCCGCGCGCTACTTGAACAACTCGTTGAGGCGGTCCACCTGGTGCCGGCCGAGCCCGCGGATGCGGCGGTTGGGGGCGATCTGCAGGTTCTCCATGATCTCCGTGGCGCGGGTGATCCCTACCCGGGGCATGGCGCGGAGCAGGTCCACCACCTTGATGCGGGAGAGCGTGTCATCTCCCACCGCCTTGTTCAGGGCGTCGGTGAACGAGACCGTGCTGGTCTTCACCTGCTCCTTCAGCTCGGCGCGTGCACGCCTGGCCTGGGTGGCCGCCTCGCGGGCGGCTTCGAGCTGAGCACTGCTCAATTGAGGAATCGCCATCGGAAGTCCCCTTCACGTCAATGACCTTGACAACCCCAGTTTGGGGCCCTCCGTGAAATGTACCGCTCGGCGGCTCGCCGCGACGCCAAATTGCCGACGAATCAGGTCAGCGCGGCGGTCGATTCGAGCAGCCGCTCGAGGCGCCCGGAGAGGGCCGCCTCCCCTGCTCCGATGACCTCGCGGCTCGCCGTGGGCAGCACGTGGCCCAGCGCCGCCCCGAACGTGGCCCGCAACCCCTCGATGGTGCCCCCCTGGGCGCCGATGCCGGGCACCAGGATGGAGGCGTTGAAGTGGTCCAGGCGGCAGCCGAGCTCCGCATGGGTGCCCCCGACCACCAGCCCCACCGCGTGGTCTGCCGCGGGGTTCAGCCCCGCGACCGTGTCCACCACGTGCTGGGCGACGCTGACATCCCCGCTGCGCGCCAGCTGGATGGGGGCCCCGTCGGGGTTGGAGGTGCGGGCCAGCACGTAGAGCCCCTGACCGCCCGCGACGGCGGCGTCGATGGCCGGCCGAAGCGCGCCCACCCCCAGATAGGGGTTCAGCGTGATGGCGTCGGCGCGGGTGGGGGCGTCGTCGCCGAGGAACGCGGCGGCGTAGCCGGCCATGGAGGATCCGATGTCGCCGCGCTTGACGTCGAGGATGCTGAGCGCCCCGGCGTCGCGGATGTCGCTGAGCACCCGCTCCAGGACCGCGACCCCGCGCGACCCGAACGCCTCGAAGAAGGCCGACTGCGGCTTGAACACCGCCACCCGTCCGCCGAGGACCGCCACGATCCCTCGCGCGCACCGCTCCAGGCCGGACAGGTCGTGCGGGAGGCCCCAGGCATCCAGGACGCTGGGCATCGGGTCGATCCCGACGCACAGCCTGCCGCGCTCGGCGGTGGCGGCGGCGAGACTGGCTGCATAGGTCACGGTGTGGTCCTTTCCAGTTGCTGCAAGGCGCGCACGAGCGCCACGCCCTCGTAGATGAACCCCGTGTAGAGCTGCAGCAGGGTGGCCCCGGCGTCGAACATGCGGGCCCCGTCGCGCGGGCTCATCACCCCGCCGACTCCCATCACGGGCAGCTCGGTCGACGAGGCCAGCCGCTGGACGAAGCCGAGCGCCCTGGCCGTCAGCGGCGCGCCGCTGAGGCCTCCCGCCTCGCGTGCCAGGTGCGCGTCGGCCGGGGCGAGGCCGTCTCGGGCCAGCGTGGTGTTGGTGGCGATGACTCCTGCGGCGGCCGAATCGTTGAGCACGGCCAGGGTCTCGGTGAGGTCTGTGCCGGTGAGGTCCGGTGCCAGCTTGACGAAGATCGGAACCGGACGTGCGGGATCCAGCTCGGCCGCCTCGTCGGTCAGGGCACGCAGGAGCGCCGACAGCTCGGTGGCGGCCTGCAGGCTGCGCAGCCCCGGCGTGTTGGGGCTGGAGACGTTGACCGCCACGTAGTCGGCGAGCGGGGCCAGGAGCCGGAACGAGGAGAGGTAGTCGTCGACGGCGTGGTCCAGGTCGACCACCTTGGACTTGCCGATCGAGATCCCCAGCGGGATGCCCAGCGCCCCGTTGCCGCGCGCCACGCCCTTGGCACGAAGGGTGTCCGCCAGCGCCGCGGCGCCGTGGTTGTTGAAGCCCATCCGGTTGACGATGCCGCGCGAGGCCACCGCCCGGAAGACCCGGGGCCTCGGGTTGCCGGGCTGGGGCAGCGCGGTGACGGTGCCGAGCTCGGCGAACCCGAACCCCAGCCAGGACCATGCCTGGGCGGCGGCACCGTCCTTGTCCAGGCCGGCCGCCACGCCGACCCGGTTGGGGAACCTGACGCCGGCCACCGTCACTGGATCCGCGACGGTGGCGCGCCGGCCGGCGGGCACCCGCGCGAGCATCGCGATCATGTCCTCATGGACCCGCTCCGGGTCCCCTCCCGCGTAGCGGAACAGCCCCGCCCGGAGGGCGTGGTAGCCGACACGAAGCGCCCGCGTGCCCGGCGAGGTCACCTGCGGGCCCAGTCCTGCAGCGAGCGGACGTCCACCTCGCCGCGCTGGAGCGCCTCAATGCCCTGGGTGGCGGCGGCCAGGCCCGGGACGGTGGTGACGACAGGAACGTCCGCGAGCACCGCGGCTGTGCGGATGAGGTATCCGTCCTCGCGTGTACTGGCGCCCGAGGAGGAGCCCTCCGGGGTGTTGAAGATGAGGTCGATCCCGCCGGAGGTGATCAGGTCGACGATGCTCGGCCTGTCGTCGCCCTCGATCATCTCGGAGAGCTTGAGCACCTCTTCGGCGGCCACGCCGTTGCGGCGCAGCACCGAGGCGGTGCCTTTGGTGGCGAGCACCTGGAAGCCCAGGTCCACCAGCCGCTTGATGGGCCAGATCGCGTGACGCTTGTCGCGGTCCGCGATCGAAACGAACAGCTTCCCGGAGGTGGGCAGCGGACCGCCACCCGCGTCCTGCGACTTCGCGTAGGCGGTGCCGAAGTTGTCCGACAGGCCCATCACCTCACCGGTGGAGCGCATCTCGGGGCCGAGCAGCGTGTCGACGAAAGCGCCCGTGGCGGTGCGGAAGCGGTTGAACGGCATCACGGCCTCCTTGACCGCGATGGGGGCGCCTGGCAGGGGCGTGGACCCGTCCCCCTCTGCCCTGAGCTTCCCGTCGGCCCTCAGCTCGGCGATGGTGCGGCCGAGCATGATGAGGGCCGCCGCCTTCGCCAGCGCCGTGTTGGTGGCCTTGGACACGAACGGCACCGTGCGCGACGCGCGGGGATTGGCCTCCAACACGTAGAGGGTGTCGGCGTGCAGAGCGAACTGGATGTTGAGCAGGCCGCGCACCCCTACGCCGTCGGCGATGGCGAGGGTGTGGTGCCGGATCTGGTCGATGATCGCGTCGCCCAGCGTGATCGGGGGCAGCGCGCAGGCGGAGTCGCCCGAGTGGATGCCCGCCTCCTCGATGTGCTCCATGATGCCGCCGATGTACAGCTCGGTGCCGTCGTAGAGTGCGTCGACGTCGATCTCCACGGCGTCGTCCAGGAAGCGGTCCACCAGGACCGGCTGGTTCTCGTTGACGTCGGTGGCCTTGTCGATGTAGCTCTCGAGCGCGTCGTCGGAGTAGACGATCTGCATGCCGCGGCCGCCCAGCACGTAGCTGGGCCGCACCAGCACCGGGTAGCCGATCTCTCCGGCGATGGCCTTGGCCTCCTCAGCCGTGGTGGCCATGCCGTGCTTCGGGGCGGCGAGCCCGGCCCGCGCCAGCACCCGCCCGAACGCGCCCCGCTCCTCAGCCAGGTGGATGGCCTCCGGGGAGGTGCCCACGATCGGCACCCCGGCGTCCTTGAGGGTCTGGGCCAGCTTGAGCGGCGTCTGCCCGCCGAGCTGGCAGATGACGCCCGCCACCGGGCCGGCCTTCAGCTCCGCGTGGTAGATCTCCAGCACGTCCTCGGCGGTCAGCGGCTCGAAGTAGAGGCGGTCCGAGGTGTCGTAGTCGGTCGAGACCGTCTCCGGGTTGCAGTTGACCATCACCGTCTCGTAGCCGGCCTCGCGGAGCGCCATGGTGGCGTGCACGCACGAGTAGTCGAACTCGATGCCCTGGCCGATGCGGTTGGGGCCGGAGCCCAGGATGAGCACCGCCTCCTTGGTGCGGGGCGGCACCTCCGTCTCCTCGTCGTAGGAGGAGTACATGTAGGGGGTCGAGGCCGCGAACTCGGCCGCGCAGGTGTCCACCGATTTGTAGACGGGCCGGATACCCAACGCCCAGCGGACACCGCGCACCACCTCGGTGCTGAGGTTGCGCAGCGAGGCCACCTGGGGATCCGAGAGGCCGTGGCGCTTGGCGTAGCGCAGCACCTCCGGGGTGAGCTCGGGCGCCGCCTGCACCTCGCGGGCCACGTCCAGGATGAGGGCCATCTGGTCCAGGAACCATGGGTCGATCTTCGTGGCCGTGAACACCTGCTCCACGCTGGCACCGGCGCGGAGGGCCTGCATGACGAGCTGGATGCGGCCGTCGGTGGGCTTCGATGCGAGCGCGAGCAGCTCGTCGACCTCCCGCAGGGGGGCGGTGAAGTCGAATGGCGCCGTGGGGTCCTCCAGGGACCGCAGGGCCTTGCCCAGCGCCTCGGTGAAGTTGCGGCCGATGCCCATCGCCTCGCCCACGGACTTCATGTGGGTAGTGAGGATGGGGTCTGCCGCCGGGAACTTCTCGAACGCGAACCGGGGCATCTTGACGATGACGTAGTCCAGGCTGGGCTCGAAGCTGGCGGGCGTTTCGAGGGTGATGTCGTTGGGGATCTCGTCGAGGGTGTAACCCACCGCGACCTTGGCCGCGATCTTGGCGATCGGGAAGCCGGTGGCCTTCGACGCCAAGGCCGAGGAGCGCGACACCCGAGGGTTCATCTCGATCACGATCATGCGTCCGTCGTCGGGGTTGACGGCGAACTGGATGTTGCAGCCGCCCGTGTCCACCCCGACGGCGCGGATCACGCCGATGGCCACGTCGCGCATGCGCTGATACTCGCGGTCCGTCAGCGTCATCGCCGGCGCCACGGTGATGGAGTCGCCGGTGTGGACGCCCATCGGGTCGAAGTTCTCGATCGAGCAGATGATCACGACGTTGTCGGCCTTGTCGCGCATCACCTCCAGCTCGTACTCCTTCCACCCGAGGATGGACTCCTCGATGAGGACCTCCGTCACCGGCGAGGCCGACAGGCCTGCGCCGGCGATCTGGCGCAGCTCCGACTCGTCGTGGGCGAAGCCCGAGCCGACGCCGCCCATGGTGAAGCTGGGTCGCACCACGACCGGGTAGCCGAGCACCTCGGCGGCGGCCAGCACCTCGTCCATCGAGTGGCAGATCTGCGACTTGGCCACCTCCGGCACACCGCCGGGGATGTCGGTCATCGAGACGACGATCTCCTTGAACCGCTCGCGGTCCTCGCCCTTCTGGATGGCGTCGATCGAGGCGCCGATCAGCTCCACGCCGTACCTGGCCAGCACCCCGTTGTCGTGCAGCGACACGGCGGTGTTGAGCGCGGTCTGGCCGCCTAGAGTGGCCAGCACCGCGTCCGGGCGCTCCTTGGCGATGACCCTCTCGACGAACTCCGGCGTGATGGGCTCGACGTAGGTGGCGTCGGCGAAGTCCGGGTCAGTCATGATGGTGGCCGGGTTGGAGTTGACCAGGATGACGCGGAACCCCTCCTCGCGCAGTACCCGGCAGGCCTGCGTGCCGGAATAGTCGAACTCACAGGCCTGCCCGATGACGATCGGGCCGGAGCCGATGACGAGGATCGAGGAGATGTCGGTGCGACGGGGCATCAGGCGTCCTTTGCTTTCATGACGTCGACGAAACGGTCGAAGAGGTAGTTGGCGTCGTGCGGGCCGGCGGCGGCCTCGGGGTGGTACTGCACGGAGAAGGCCGTCAGGCGGCCGTCGCGGTGCAGCTCAAGGCCCTCCACCACATCGTCGTTGAGGCACACGTGGCTGACCGTGGCCTGGCCGTAGGGCGTTTCCGCAGCCCCCTCCAGGGGCGCGTCGACGGCGAAGCCGTGGTTGTGCGCCGTGACCTCGACCTTCCCCGTGGTGCGGTCCATCACGGGCTGGTTGATGCCGCGGTGGCCGAACTTCAGCTTGTAGGTGCCCAGCCCGAGGGCGCGCCCGAACAGCTGATTACCGAAGCAGATGCCGAAGTACGGGATGCCGGCGTCGAGAACCTGCCGCAGCACGGAGACCGGCCCGTCAGCGGTGGCGGGATCGCCTGGGCCGTTGGAGAAGAAGACGCCATCGGGGTTGAGGGCGCGGATCTGCTCGAAGGTGGTGTGTGCCGGCACGACGTGGACGTCCAGACCCCGGGCCGCGAGCTGCACCGGCGTCATGGACTTGATGCCCAGGTCAACCGCCACGACGGTGAACCGGCGCTGCCCCACCGCGGGGACCAGGTAGGGCTCAGCCGTGGTGACGTCCGCGGTGAGGTCGCGGCCCGCCATCTGCGGCTGCTGCACCACCCGGGCGAGCAGCTCGCCGGCGTCGGCCGTCAGGGTGGAGATGCCCACGCGCATGGCGCCGCGGTCGCGGATGTGGCGGGTCAGCGCACGGGTGTCGATGTCACTGATGCCGACGACCCGCTGGGCGTCGAGCTCAGCGTCGAGGCTGCGCCGCGACCGCCAGTTGGAGGGACGCGGCGACGGGTCGCGCACGATGTATCCGGCCACCCAGATGCGGCCCGACTCGTCGTCCTCGTCGTTCCACCCGGTGTTGCCGATGTGGGGGGCGGTGGCGAGCACCACCTGTCCCCGGTAGCTGGGATCGGTCAGGGTCTCCTGGTAGCCGGACATGCCGGTCGAGAAGACCAGCTCGCCGAAGGTCTCACCAGTGGCGCCGAAGGACCGGCCACGAAACACGCGCCCATCCTCCAATACCAGAATCGCAGGAAGGGAACTCATGCGCACCTCGCTTGTTAGTCAGTTCGTGGTCGGCTTGGCCGCCAGGGCCGTGGAGAGCAGGCCGTTGAGGAAGGCCGGTGATTCGTCGGTGGACAGGTCCCCCGCGAGGCGGACGGCCTCCGAGATGACCGCCGCCGGCGGGACGTCCGAGTAGTCGAGTTCGTAGATGGCGATCCGGGCCAGGTTACGGTCCACGGCCGGCATCCGTTCAAGAGGCCATCCGTCGGAGGTGCACTGCGAGATCCTCCGGTCGATGTCACGCAGGTGTTCGGCGACGCCCAGGACGATCCGGGTGGTGAGCTCGCGCGTCACCCCGCCGGAGAGTGACCGCTGTTCGGTGAACGTTTCGGCCAGCGAGTCCCCGCGCAGCTCCGCCTGGAACAGGATGTCCAGGGCAGCCTTGCGGGCCTTCGTCTGGGCCGTGTAGTGGGGCGCCGTGACCACTAGGAGCTGACGCGGCCCTGGTAGGAGCCGTCTCGGGTGTCAACCTTGATGCGCTCGCCGGTGGTGATGAACAGCGGCACCTGGATGACCTTGCCGGTCTCCAGCGTGGCGGGCTTGGTGCCACCGGTGGAGCGGTCCCCCTGCAGGCCGGGCTCGGTGTAGGTGACCTCGAGCTCGACGGCGGCCGGCAGCTCCACGAACAGGGGGGTGCCCTCGTGGGTGGCGACGACGGCCGTCTGGTTCTCCAGCAGGTAGTCCTTGGCCTCGCCCAGCGTCTCCACGGAGACGTGGAACTGCTCGAATGAGGTGTTGTCCATGAAGACGTAGTCATCACCGTCCAGATACAGGTACTGCATCTCGCGGCGGTCCACGGTGGCGGTGTCGACCTTGGTGTCGGAGTTGAACGTCCGGTCGATGATCTTGCCGGTCATCACGTGCTTGAGCTTCGAACGCACCACCGTGTTGCCCTTGCCCGGCTTGTGGTGCTGGAACCACAGCACCTGCCACAGCTGACCGTCGAGGTCGAGCACCATTCCGTTCTTCAGGTCGTTGGTTGACGCCATGCAGGGGTCTCCTTCGCGGGTTCTTCGGGGGCTGTCAGGCCAACGCGGAAGTCTACCCGACGCCGCTGGGATGTTCCCCATCGTGCCCGAGGGTCGAGAGGATGGCCACCACCTCGTCGCGGGTGGTCTCGGCGTGGGTCCGGCCGTCGGCCCCCATCGCCCGCCGCCCGAAGTAGGCCTCCCCGCCGTCGTGGCGCATGTCGCCGATGGTGCGCAACGTCACCCGTCCCTCGCGCTTCGCCCGTCCCCACGAGGACAACGGGGCAGTGGGCCACCGCCCGGAGAAGGCGACCGAACCGATCAACTGCACGCGGTCCTGGGCGCCGATGAGGTGCCACAGGTGCTCGATCCGGTCCAGGCCGGGTTCGTCGCCGAAGACACCTCCGATCGAGATCACCGACACGGGGACCCCGGCTCGGCTGAGGAACCAGGCCGCCCCGAGCGACATCTGGGCGCCGCCGGAGTAGCCGACAAGGACCACCGGCCGACCGCTGCCTGGCCGGTAGCCGTGGCGTTGCAACGACCGCCAGATCTCCTGCGCAAGCCCGATGTTGTGTGCTGGGCCGTAGCGCGGGTCCGCGGAGATCAGCACGTACAGCACGTTGCGCAGGTTGATCAGGAAGTGGAGGATCCTGATCCGACGCGCGCGGCGCCCGTGGTCCAGCCAAGACCAAAGCCGCACCGTGGTGCGCTGCAGCAGGCCCCGGTTGTCCACGGAATAGGGGAAGACGTCCGAGACCACGGTGACTTCGGGGAGCGCCTCGTCCAGGGTGACCAGCCAGGAGCTTTCGCGATCCAGGAGCCGGTTGCCGCCCACATCGCCGATCCCCGACAGGTAGACAAGATGCGCACGCGCCCCGTCCTCGGCGGGCACGATCTCGCGGGGCAACTCCTCGAACGTGCGCCTCAGCTCCGCCTCGCCCCTGTCGGCCCACCACCGCGCGGACTCGAGCGGCGACAGCAGGGCGAGCACCACGAGTGCGATCAGCAGGATCCCGACCACCCACTCGATCACGGCCTGCCCCCGTCGGCTTCGATCGGCATCAGCGGGGTGCCGGCCAGGATGTCGCGGGCGGTCACCATGGTGGGTCGCCCGGTGGCGAGCGTCCAGAGCTTCGACCCCAGCCAGCTCACCGGCGCCTTGAGCAACCGAGACGCCATCTGCATGATGATCCACCCCGCCAGGCTCACTCCCAGCGCCAGCGGCAGCCTGATGTCGAAGGCGGCGCTCACCCCGACGACCAGCACCAGGTAGCCCCACGCCTCCAGCGCGCGGCCGATGAACAGCCCGACGTGCGGGAGCGCCGTGACCACGGCGAACACCTGTGGGGCCAGGGACAGCAGCCCGACGATGACCAGGGGCACGAACGGCAGCGGGCGGCCCAGGACCAGGCTGGCGACGACCCAGGTGATGGAGACCTGCAGGAGCCGCAGCGTCGCCAGCACGGTGGCGTTGAGCAGGAGGGTGGACAGCAGCCGGAGGCCGCCGATGCGGTTGAGCGTCAGGACCGCGCTGTAGCCCAGCATCGTCGACAGGCCCGCCAATGCCGCGACTCCGATCGCGGCCCATGCGCCGGCCCCGGCGAGGCCGGCCGGGCTCAGCGTGAGCGCCGCGGTCAGGGCATCCAGGACGTCGACCATGGGTTCAGCCGAGCTCGCGGTAGGCGGCGCTGAGCACGTCCTCGGGCGGGTCGTCGATGATCCTGGGACTGCCCAGCGCCTCCAGGCCCACCAGGCGGAGCCGCGAGCCCCGGGCCTTCTTGTCGAGGCTCATCAGCTCGCGCAGCCTCGGGTAGGCGTCGGGCTGGTAGCGCAGCGGGAGGCCGAGGCCGCCGAGCAGCTCGTCGTGCAGGCCCACGGCCTCCGCGGGCAGGCCGAGGATCTCCCGCGACACCCGCCCCACCCACGCCATGCCCACGCTGATCGCGTCGCCGTGCCGCCAGGAGAAGTGCGCGTGCGCCTCGATGGCGTGCCCGAGGGTGTGGCCGTAGTTGAGCGCCTCCCGGCCGACGCGGGCCCCCGTCGAGGTGGCCTCGCGGAAGTCGACGGCCACGACGGTGGCCTTCACCGCGACCGCGCGCTCCACCAGCTCGGCGAAGCGCGCGCCGGCGACGTCGGCGCTGTCGGCCAGGTCCTCGGAGGCGAGCTCCAGGATGCGGGCATCGGCGATGAAGCCACACTTGACCACTTCGGCGAGGCCGGCCCGGACGTCGCGGGAGGGGAGGGTGTCCAGCAGGGCCAGGTCGCACAGAACGGCGCGCGGCTCGTAGAAGGACCCCACAAGGTTCTTACCCGCACCGAGGTTGATCCCGGTCTTCCCGCCGACGGCGGCGTCCACCATCGCCAGCACGGTCGTCGGCACGCTCACGTAGGCCACGCCGCGCAGCCAGGTGGCGGCGACGAATCCCGCCAGGTCCGTGGTGGTGCCGCCGCCCACTCCGACGATGAGGTCGTTGCGGGTGAGTCCGGCCGCAGCCACCGCGTCCCAGCATCTGGCCAGTACTTCGGGTGTCTTGGCCCGCTCCGCGTCCGGGACCTCGATCAGGGTGACCGGAACCTCGAGGCGGAGCGCGATGTCCCGGGCGGTGGCGGAGACGGACGGTGCGTGGATCAGAGCCACGCGGTCCGCGTCGCGTAGCAGGCCTGGCAGCCGGTCGACGGCGCCGCGTTCGATGTGCACGTCGTAGGGGCCCAGCGCGGAATCGACGCGGACGCTCACGGGGCACCCCGCTCCGCGGCCAGGGTGTCTGCCAGCTCGGAGCTTCCGCGGCCGTCGGTGTCGAGGATCTGGGTGGCGAGCGCCTCGTAGACGGGGGTGCGCTCGCGCAGCAGCTCGATCAACCTGCCGCGCACGTTGCCGAGAAGGAGCGGCCGGACCGTGTTCATGCCCACGCGCCTGGTGGCCTGGCCGATGGAGACCTTGAGCCAGATCACGTCGTGCCCGTCGAGTGCCTGGCGGATGGCCGGGTTCATCACCGCTCCCCCGCCCAGCGCGATCACGTCGTAGGTCTGGAGCAGCTCAAGGGTGGCGTCCTGCTCGAGCGCACGGAAGTGCGCCTCGCCCTCGTCGGCGAAGATCTCCGCCACGGGCTTGCCCACGACCTCCTCGATGCGCTGGTCCACGTCGACGAAGGTCTTCCCGAGCTTCTTGGCCAGGCGTCGACCAACCGTGGACTTGCCGGCGCCGGGTGCGCCGATGAGCACGATGGTCATCGGTCGATCCTGAGCCCGCGCGCCGCGACATCGGCCAGGTAGCCGTCGGCGTTGCGGCGGGTCTCACCCACCGAGTCTCCGCCGAACTTCTCCAGCACCGCCTCGGCGAGGACCAGTGCCACCATCGCCTCGGCGACCACCCCCGCCGCGGGGACGGCGCAGACGTCGGAGCGCTGGTGGTGCGCGGCGGCGGCCTCGCCGGTGGAGGTGTCGATGGTGCGCAGGGCCCTGGGCACGGTGGCGATGGGCTTCATGGCGGCCCGCACCCGCAGCACCTCGCCGGTGGACATGCCGCCCTCCGTGCCGCCGGAGTGGTGGGTGGCTCGCTGGATTCCGTCCGCGCCCGGCAGGATCTCGTCGTGGGCGGCCGAGCCCCGGCGGCGCGCCAGGCCGAAGCCGTCTCCCAGCTCGACTCCCTTGATGGCCTGGATGCCCATCAGCGCGCCGGCGAGGCGCGCGTCGAGGCGGCGGTCTCCCTGGGAGTGCGAGCCCAGGCCTGGGGGCAGCCCCCAGGCCACCACCTCCACCACGCCGCCGAGGGTGTCGCCGTCGCGGTGGCACGCCTCCACCTCCGCCAGCATCGCCTGGGCGGCCTCCGGGTCGAAGCAGCGCGTGGGGTCCGCGTCGATCGCGGCCAGATCCGATGCGGTGGGCAGGTCGGCACGGGTGGCCCGGACGGGGCCGAGTTCGACGACGTGGCTCAGCACCTCGATGCCCAGCGCCTGGCGCAGGAAGGCCTGGGCGACGGTGCCGAGCGCCACCCGCGCCGCAGTCTCCCGGGCGGAGGCGCGTTCGAGGATGGGCCGGGCCTCGTCGAAGTCGTACTTCTGCATGCCCGCGAGGTCCGCGTGCCCGGGGCGGGGCCGGGTGAGCGGGGCGTTGCGGGCCAGGGCCGCGAGTTCGTCGGCGTCCACCTCACCGGGGGCCATCACCTGCTGCCACTTGGGCCACTCGGTGTTGCCGACCATGATGGCGATCGGTGAGCCCATCGTCTCCCCGTGGCGGAAGCCTCCCAGGAGGGTCACCTCGTCCGCCTCGAACTTCATCCGGGCACCCCGGCCCACTCCGAGCCGGCGGCGGGCCAGGTTCGTGGAGATCTCGTCGACGCCCACGCGCACGTGGGCGGGGATGCCCTCCATGGTCGCGATGAGCGCTTGGCCGTGGGACTCGCCGGCGGTGAGGTAACGAAGCATGCGCGCCATTGTGTCAGAGACCGGCGCGGCGCCTCAGTTCCTGCTCGGCGGCGGACCGGCACGCCTCGAAGCTCACGCGGGCGCCGGTCAGGAGGAAGAACTGGTCCACCGCCTGACCCGCCAACAGGTCCAGACCGTTCAACGCGACGCGTCCTGCCGTGGCGGCCGCCTCACCCAGGGGCGTCGGCCATGGGTCGTAGACAGCGTCGAAAATCACCTTCGCCGCCCCGGCCAGGGCGGGGGCGTGCGGCCTCGTGGCGGCGGCGGGGATGGTGTTGGCGAGCAGATCCACATCGACGGGGGCCTCGTCCAGGCCGTGTACCTCGGCGAAGACCCCCAGGGTGGCAGCCAGTTCCAGGATCCCGGCGGCGCGCTCCGGGCGTCTGGCCAGGATCCGCACCTCCCGGATGCCGAGCCCGGCCAGCGCCAGGAGGATCGAGCGGGCGGTGGCGCCGTTGCCGAGGATGGCTGCCGTGGTGGGCGAGTCCAGCCCATGCGCACGCCACGCGCGGACGAAGCCGGGCACGTCGGTGTTGAACACCCGCGCACCCTCGCCGCCGAAAACGATCGTGTTGCCCGCGCCCAGCAGCCGGGTGGGCTCGTCGGCCTCCCCGAAGGCGAGGATGGCCTCCTTGTGCGGGGCGGTCACGCTCAGGCCCGCCCAGACCGGATCCTGGATCCGCGCCCGGACGAAGCCGTCAAGCTCCGCGGGGGGAACGCTGTAGGCCTCGTAGGCCCACACCAGTGAGTTCGCTTCATAGCCGGCGCGGTGGATGGCCGGCGAGAGCGAGTGCCCGGCCGGATCCCCGATCACCCCGCAGCGTCTCCTCAGCATCGGCCCGTGTTGGCCTGACACCACGCCTGGAAGAGCGCGACGTTGGCGTTGTGCTCCTCGAGCGTGTCCGCGAAGCGGGTCTCGCCCGTGTCCAGGTCCACCGTCACGAAGAACAGGGAGGCGATGTCTGCCGGGGCCAGCGCCGCCTCCAAAGCCGTCTGGCCAGGGTTGCTGATCGGTCCCGGCGGGAGGCCGGTGTTGAGGTAGGTGTTGTAGGGCGACTCGGTGGCCCGGTCCTCGGCCGTGGTGGTGACCCGGCCGGACTTCCCCACCGCGTAATGGACGGTGGAGTCCATCTGAAGCGGCATTCCCTGCTCCAGGCGGTTGTAGATGACGGCCGCCACCTTCGGCTGATCCTCAGCCTGGTTGACCTCGCTGGCGATGATCGAGGCGATGGTCACCACGCTGAGGGGTTCCACCGCCATCTCGGCAGCGCGTCCCTCCAGGCTGATCGCCTCGGCGATGACGTTGAACTGCTTCACCTGACTGGCGAGGATGGCCGCCGCCTGAGGTGGCTCCTGCACCGCGTAGGTCGAGGGGAAGAGGAAACCCTCCAGCCTTCCAGCGGCATAGGCAGGGAGCGGGAAGGCGCTGGTGTCCGTGGCCGCCGCGGTGAGCTCTTCCGCGGTGAGCCCCGTCTTCTCGGTGATGTAGGAGATCTGTTCGAGGGTCGTGGTTCCCTCCGGCAGCGTCACCATCAGGCGCTGCTGGTTGGCTGGATCCAGCAGCATGTCGAACGCGGTCTGGGCAGGCAGCTGCGTCTTCAGGTTGAAGCGGCCTGCCTGCAGCTGGTTCGACTCGCCGCTGCGCTGGGCCACCTGCCGGAAGGTGCGGGTGGACTTCACCACGTCCGCCTCCACCAGGAGGTCGCCGATCTGGGTGATGGTGGCACCGCTGGGGATGACGACCTGCACCGGCTCCAGGCCCTCGCCGAGGTAGTCGTCCTCGGTGCGCCAGGCGATGTAGGCGTCGTTGACCTTGTCGTAGACGAACCAGCCGCCGCCCACCAGGACCGCGAGCGACAGCAGCACGGCGAACGCGCTGCGGCCGTAGTAACCGATCTTGCGCCAGTTCAGCGCGCTGTCGTTGTCGACCAAACGTGGGCTCACGATTCCTCCTCCAGCGCGGGCTCCCCGACCGGTGCCCCCTGGCGCTCCTCGGCGTCGATGGCCCTCTGGAGGATCTCGACGGCCGCGGCCTGATCGATCACGCTGCGCTGGTGCTTGGCCCGGCGGCCCGCGCTCCCCAGACTACGTGATGCCGACACCGTGCTCATCCGCTCGTCGACGAGCAGCACCGGGATGGGAGAGACCGCCGCGGCCAAGGCTGCTGCCTTCGCCGAGACGTACTCGGCGGCCAGGGCGTGAGTCCCGGCGAGCGTCAGCGGAAGCCCGATGTAGACAACGTCGGCGTCGTGCTCGGCGATCAGGGCCGCGAGCCTGCGCAACTCGTCGGGACCGGCGACGACCGTCTCGACGGGATAGGCGAAGGAGGTGCGCCGGTTGCTGGCCGCCACACCGATCCGTGCCTTGCCCCAGTCGATGCCCAGCCTGGCGCCCTCAGGCACGCGTCTCCAGGGCTCGCCGCACAGCGGCGATCGCCTCGGGGGCCGCCGACGGGTTCGTGCCGCCGCCCTGGGCGAGGTCGTCCTTGCCGCCGCCCTTACCGCCCAGCGCCGCGCACGCGACTCCGATCAGCTGGCCGGCCCGCAGCCCGAGTCCGCGCGCCGCGTCGTTGGTGGCGACGATGGCGCTCGGCTTGTCAGTCCCGCCCACGAGCGCCACCACCGCGGCGGCCGAACCCAGGCGTTCGCGCAGGTCCAGCGTCAGGGTGCGCAGGTCCGCGCCCGCGACACCGGGCACCTCGAGTCCGAGGAACCGCACGCCGGCGACGTCCTGCACGCGCTCGGCCAGCGACGACGCGGTGGCAAGCAGGCGCTCCGAGTTGAGAGCGGCGATGTGCTTCTCCGCCTCCTTCAGCTGGGCGACGAGGCGCTCCACCCTCCCGACGAGCTGGTCAGGCTGAACCCGCAGGGTGTCGGTCAGCTGCGAGACCAGCGCCCGCTCGGCCGCGAACTTCGCGAACGCGTCGTGGGCCACCAGGGCCTCCACCCGCCGGACACCCGAGCCGATCGAGGACTCGGTGAGGAGGTTGAGCACGCCGATCTCGGCTGTGGTGGCCACGTGGGTGCCGCCGCACAGCTCACGCGACCATGGGCCGGAGAGCTCCACCATGCGCACCATCGGGGGGTACTTCTCGCCGAACATGGCCATGGCGCCCAGCGCCTTGGCCTGCTCCAGCGGCATCTGCTGCGCTGTGACGGCGAAGTTGTCCGCGATGGCCTGGTTGGCGCGGGCCTCCACCTCGGACTTCAGCTGCTCGGAGAGCCCCTTGGCCGAGGAGAAGTCGAAGCGCATGTAGCCGGGCTTGTTGTAGGACCCGGCCTGGGTGGCGGTGGGGCCGACCAGCTCCCGCAGCGCCGCGTGCACGATGTGGGTGGCCGTGTGGGCCTGGCTGGCGCCGTGCCTGGCTGCGGCGTCGACCCGCGCGTCCGCGGCGGAGCCGAGGGTGAGTTCCCCGAAGACCTCCACGCGGTGCACCGTCAACCCGGGCACGGGCTTCTGGACGTCGAGGACCTCCAGTGTGAAGCCCTCCCCGACGATGGTGCCGCGGTCCGCGTCCTGGCCTCCGGCCTCAGCGTAGAAGGGGGTCTCCTCGAGCACGATCTCGACGGTGGTGCCGTCGAGGGCTCTGTCAGCTGCGGTCCCGCCCGCGATGATGCCGCGGATGCGGGTGGAGACGTCGAGGTCTGTGTAGCCGAGGAACGGTACCTCGCCGCGGTCGCGCTGCGCCCGGTACGCGTCCATGGAGGTGGCCGCGCCCTTCTTGGCCTTCGCGTCGGCCCGAGCGCGCTCCTTCTGCTCCTTCATGAGCTCGTCGAACTTCGCCCGGTCCACGCTCAGGCCCTGTTCGGAGGCCATCTCCATGGTCAGATCGATCGGGAAGCCGTAGGTGTCGTGCAGCTGGAACGCCTGGGGCCCGGCCAGCGACGACGCCGCGCGTCCCTTGGCCTCGGCGACCGCCGTGTCGAACATGACCGTGCCGGCTTGGAGGGTGCGGCGGAAGGACTCCTCCTCCGCTGCCGCGGCCTGGGACACGCGGGTCCAGTTCTCGTCGATTTCGGGGTAGGAGACGCGCATGAGATCCCGCGACACCGGCAGCAGCTCACCCAACACTGGATCGCCGACGCCGAGGAGGCGCATGGAGCGGATCACCCGGCGCAGCAGGCGGCGAAGCACGTAGCCGCGCGCCTCGTTGCCGGGGGTGACGCCGTCGGTCATCAACATGAGGGAGGACCGCACGTGGTCCGCCACCACGCGGAAGCGCACGTCGTCTGCCGGGTCCGCGCCGTAAGCGCGCCCGGAGAGCTCGGCGGCCTTGGCGATGACCGGGAACACCTCGTCGATCTCGTACATGTTGGCCACCCCCTGCTTGAGGAGGGCGACGCGCTCAAGGCCGGAGCCGGTGTCGATGTTCTGGCTGGGCAGGGGCCGGAGGACGTCGAAGTCGTCCTTCTTGCGCACCGCGGAGAGCTCCTCCTGCTGGAAGACGAGATTCCAGATCTCGAGGAAGCGGTCCTCGTCCGCCTCGGGCCCGCCGTCGGCGCCGAAGGCCGGTCCGCGATCGATGTAGATCTCGGAGCAGGGCCCACCGGGGCCGGGGACGCCCATGTGCCAGTAGTTGTCCTTCAGGCCACGCTCCTGGATGTGCTCGCGGGGCACGCCCACCTGCTGCCAGAGGTCGATGGTCTCCTGATCGCCGTAGAGCGCGGTCACCCACACCTTGTCCGGGTCGAAGCCCCAGCAGCCGTCGGCCTCGGAACCTGTGACCAGCTCCCAGGCGTAGTTGATGGCGCCTTCCTTGAAGTAGTCGCCGAACGCGAAGTTGCCCAGCATCTGGAAGAACGTGCCGTGTCGGGTGGTCTTGCCCACCTCGTCGATGTCCAGCGTCCGGACGCACTTCTGCGACGACACGGCCCGCTTGAACGGTGCAGGCTCGTCCCCGAGGAAGTACGGCTTGAAGGGAACCATGCCTGCGTTGACGAACAGCAGCGTGGGGTCGTTGTAGAGCAGCGACGCGCTGGGCACCACCGTGTGGCCGTTCGCGGCGAAGAAGTCGACGAAACGGCTCCGGATCTCGGAGGTCTTCATTGAGGGGTCCCTTGAGTGGTCAGTGGGTGGTGGCGGGGATGTTGAGCTCGTGGCGGAGCTCGGCCTCGCGCTGGGACATGGCGGTGCGGAATGTCCCCATGAAGTCACCGAAGCTTGCTGCGGCTTCGTGACCCTTTTCGACGACCTGCTCCTGGACGCCCTTGGGGGTCAGCCGATGGAGCAGTTCTTTGCCGCGGAGCATCAGGAAGACGGCCAGCCCGGCGCCGACGATGATCCAGAACAGGCGGCTCATTTCTTCTTCCGTCCCTGGAAGGCCTTGCGGATGCCGTAGCTGAAGGCAGCTGTCTTGACGAGCGGGCCGCCGAGGGTGGCCGCGAACAGGGTGGACATCTGGGCGGCGTTCTCGGTGACCACCGTGGCGTGACCGGAGGCCTTGCTCACGTCGTCGGTCACCAGGCTGAGCTTGGCGAGCTCCTCGTTGGTGGCCACGACGGTGCCCTTGAGCTCCTGCAGGATGGGCACCGAGTTGTGGCCGACGTCGCGCACCGTCAGGCGCGCCTCGTCCAGCACGCGGCTCAGCTTGAGCAGCGGCACGGCCAACAGTGCCACCAGCACGCACAGCGCGATCGCGGCGATCAGAGCGGCGATGTCTCCAACGGTCATGGTCCTGTCCTCCTTGGATCTACGGACGGCGTAACTCTAGCCGACGGCTCTCCCGCCAGCAGCCCGCGCAGCAGCGAGACGCGCTCAGCGATGGCGGCCTCCTGGCCGTGGGCCGTGGGCCGGTAGTACTCGGTTCCCTCAAGGTCCTCGGGCAGGTAGGCCTGGGCGACGACGCCGTGCGGGAAGTCGTGCGGGTAGCGGTAGCCCTGGCCGTGGCCCAGCTTCTCCGCGCCGGCGTAGTGGGCGTCGCGGAGGTGGGCGGGGACGAGCCCGCCCTTGCCGCGCCTGACGTCTGCGATGGCCTCGTCGAGAGCGAGATAGGCCGCGTTGGACTTCGGCGCGGTGGCCGCCGCGACCGTGGCGTGCGCCAGCGTGATCCGAGCCTCCGGCATCCCCAGCAGCTGCACGGACTGGGCGGCCGCCACGCACATCTGCAGCACCCCAGAGGCGGCCATGCCGATGTCCTCGGAGGCGGAGATCATCAGCCGCCTCGCGATGAACCGGGGATCCTCGCCGGCCTCCAGCATGCGCGCCAGGTAGTGCAGCGCCGCGTCGACGTCCGAGCCCCTGATGGACTTGATGAACGCCGAGATGATGTCGTAGTGCTGGTCCCCGTCGCGGTCGTAGCGCACGGCCGCCCTGTCCGCGGAGGACTCGACGGCGGCCTCGTCGATCTCCTCTCGTCCCAGGGCGACAGCGGCCGCGGCGGACTCCTCCAGGTAGGTCAACGCGCGCCGCGCGTCACCGCCGGAGAGCCGGAGGATGAGGTCCCTGCCCTCGCCGGTCAACACGAACGGCTCCCCCGAGGCGCGACGGAGCCCGCGCTCGTCGGTCAACGCCCGATCGAGCAACGCGCCCAGGTCTGCGGCGGTGAGTGGCTGCAGCCGCAGCAGCAGCGAACGCGACAGCAGCGGCGAGATGACCGAGAACGAGGGGTTCTCAGTGGTGGCGGCGATCAGGGTGACCAGCCGGTTCTCCACCGCCGGCAACAGCACGTCCTGTTGCGCCTTGGAGAAGCGGTGCACCTCGTCGACGAACAGCACCGTGGCGTGCCCACGGGCCAGCTCCCGGCGGGCGGTCTCCAGCTCGGCGCGGACCTCCTTGACGCCTGCGGTGACGGCGGACAGTTCGACGAAGCGGCGGTTCGTGGCCTGAGAGACCACCGAGGCGATGGTCGTCTTCCCCACCCCTGGGGGCCCCCACAGGAACACCGACATCGGCTGCCCGTCGGCCAGCCGCCTCAGCGGCGAGCCCGCAGCGAGGAGCTGCTGCTGCCCGACGATCTCGTCCAGGGTCCGTGGCCGCAGCCGCACGGCGAGCGGCGCCTGCGGGTTGGTGGCGTCGCTCAGCGAGCCGCCCCGCGTGGGCGGGGTGGGGTCCGGATTGCCGAAAAGGTCGAAGCTCATCGCCCGCCACTCTAGCCCGGCCGAGTTTGTTTGAATCCCAAACCATCCTAGGATGATCCGTTGTGGCTTCCCACCTCGGCAACACATTCTCGCGACGTCGTCGCGTAGCGATCATCGTCACCCTCGGCATGCTGACGGGCCTCGGTCCGTTCACCATCGACCTCTATCTCCCCGCCTTCCCGGCGCTCAAAACTGACCTCGGGATCTCCGACGCGCAGGTCCAGCTGACCCTGTCGGCCACCACGCTGGGGTTCGCCACCGGGCAGCTGCTGGTCGGCCCCCTCAGTGACCGACTGGGCCGGCGACTCCCTCTCATCGTCTGCTCGATCCTGCACGTGGTGTCCTCCGTGCTGGTGGCGGTGGCTCCCAGCATCGAGTTCCTCACGGCCATGCGGCTGCTGCAGGGCGTGGGCGCGGCGGGTGGCGCGGTGGTGGCGATGGCGATGGCACGCGACCTGTTCAGCGGGCGCCCGCTCGTGGTGATGCTGTCGAGACTTGCCCTGATCTCCGGCCTTGCGCCGATCGTCGCGCCCATCGTCGGCTCCTGGATGGTCAGCTTCACGGACTGGCGGGGAGTGTTCTGGGGGCTCGCGGCTTACGGCTCCGTCGTGATCGTGCTCATCGTCGTGATGACGGTGGAGACGCGGCCGCCGTCGGAGCGGGCCCGCGGTGGGCTGAAGCCGGTCGGCCTGGCCTTCCGGGCGGTGTTCGCCGACCGGATGGCGCTGGGAGCCATCCTCGTGGCGGCATTCTCCTTCGGCGCGCTGTTCTCCTACGTGGCCAGCTCGTCGGTGCTCCTGCAGGAGGTGTACGGCCTCTCCCCGAGAGGCTTCGGCACGGTCTTCGCGATCTGCTCCTTCGGCGTCTTCGTCGGCGTCCAACTCGGCAGCCGGCTGGCGCAGCGCTGGGGTCCGCAGTGGGTGCTGGTCCTGGCCACGTCGTTGATGGTGACGTCGGGTGTCGCGGTGCTGGTGGTTGACGCCGCGAACGTCGGCTTCGTGCCCCTGGTGCCCGCGCTGTGGATCCTGACGTTCGGGTTCGGCCTGTCCGCGCCCTGTGGGCAGATCCTCCTGCTGCACCACCATCGCCAGCACTCCGGGACTGCGGCCTCCCTGATGGGTGCCGTCACTCAGGTGGTCGGGTCGACGGTGGGCCCGCTGATCGGGCTGTTCGCGATGACCAGCGCCGTGCCGATGGGCATGGGGATCCTGATCTGCGCGCTGCTGGCCACCTCCGCGCTGTGGCTCGTCCTTCGCCCGCGCAGCGTCCCCAACATCCTCGGCGGCTGACCGGATTCCCGACGGGTCACGCCGGCTGTCCTGAAACCCCACTGGGTCCTGCTACACGCTTGCGTCGGTTTCGACGCGGGCTGCGCCGCTTCGCGGCTCGACCCGGCTCAACCCAAGTCGACGCGGGCTGCGCCGCTTCGCGGCTCGGCCCGGCTCAACCCAAGTCGACGCGGGCTGCGCCGCTTCGCGGCTCGGCCCGGCTCAACCCGCGGGAGAGCCGCAGATGAGGGCGCGACTCGTGGGGGCGGCTCGGCGCAGTGATGCCCAGCCCGACGATCGCCCAACTGGCGTCCCGCTTGGACGAACTTGCGCCAGGGCCGCCCTGACGAGGCGCACCCGGACCGGGCCGCGCCACCGCCGAACCAGTGCGGGGAGGCGCAAGCCGATGCCCGGGCGGCCTCAACCACCCGAGCCCCGCGAGGCCAGAGCAGCAGCAAGATCCGTCGATCGCGGCCGCCCGGGCATCGGCTTTCGACTCCGCGCATCGAAAGACCGAGCCCGAGACGGTTTGGGTGGTCAAAGACCCCAGGGGCGCTGCGTCGACCGCGGCCGCCCGGGCATCGACTCGCGGTCCGCGCACCGGAGCGTCGCTGTCAGGCAGTGACGCCCTTCGCCTCGGGCTTCGCGTCGACTCCCGCTTCCTTGCGCTGCTGCACGGAGATCGGGGCCGGCGCCTGGGTCAGCGGGTCGAAGCCGCCGCCGCTCTTCGGGAACGCGATGACGTCACGGATCGAGTCGGACCTGCTCAGCAGGGCGACGATCCGGTCCCAGCCGAACGCGATTCCACCGTGCGGCGGCGCACCGAACTGGAAGGCGTCGAGGAGGAAGCCGAACTTCTCCTGGGCCTCCTCGGCGCCGATGCCCATCACCTTGAACACGCGCTCCTGCACGTCACGGCGATGGATACGGATCGACCCTCCGCCGATCTCGTTGCCGTTGCACACAATGTCGTATGCGTAGGCCAACGCCTCGCCGGGAGCGGTGTCGAACGTGTCCAGGTGCTCCGGCTTGGGGGAGGTGAAGGCGTGGTGGACGGCCGTCCAGGCACCCTCACCCACCGCGACATCACCCTCTGCCTTCGCATCGGAGGTTGGCTTGAACAGCGGCGCGTCAACCACCCACAGGAAGCTCCAGGCATCCGCGTCGATGAGTCCGCAGCGCTCGCCGATCTCGTTGCGGGCTGCACCGAGCAGCGCCTGGGATGCGGCCCGGGCGCCGGCGGCGAAGAAGATGCAGTCCCCCGGCTTGGCGCCGGTCTTCTCCGCGAGCCCGGCGCGCTCCGCGTCGGAGAGGTTCTTCGCGACGGGGCCGCCCAGCTCGCCGTTCTCGTCGAGGGTGACGTAGGCCAGGCCCTTGGCGCCGCGCTGCTTGGCCCATTCCTGCCAGGCGTCGAAGGTGCGGCGGGGCTGCGAGCCGCCGCCGGGCATCACGATGGCGCCCACGTAGGGGGCCTGGAACACGCGGAAGGTGGTGTCGGCGAAGTACTGGGTGAGCTCCGTGAGCTCGAGGTCGAAGCGGAGGTCCGGCTTGTCGGAGCCGTACCGGTCCATGGAGTCCAGGTAGGTGATCCGTGGGAACGGAGTCTCCAGCTCCGCCCCGATCAGCGCCCAGATCTCCCTGATGAGTGCCTCACCCAGCTCGATCACGTCGTCCTGGTCCACGAAGCTCATCTCGACGTCGAGCTGGGTGAATTCCGGCTGGCGGTCGGCGCGGAAGTCCTCGTCGCGGTAGCAGCGCGCGATCTGGTAGTAGCGCTCCATGCCCGCCACCATGAGCAACTGCTTGAAGAGCTGGGGGGACTGCGGGAGCGCGTACCAGGATCCGGGCGCCAGGCGGGCGGGGACGATGAAGTCGCGGGCGCCCTCGGGGGTGGACCGGGTGAGCGTGGGGGTCTCGATCTCGACGAAGTCCCGCTCTCCCAGGACGCGCCGAGCGGCCTTGTTGACCTCGGAGCGCAACCGGATGGCGGCACCCGGGGCGGGCCGGCGCAGGTCCAGGTAGCGGTACTTCAGCCGGGCCTCCTCCCCGACAGTGACCCGCTCGTCGATCTGGAACGGCAGCGCTGCGGAGGTGTTGAGCACCTCGAGCTCGGTGATGGCCACCTCGATCTCACCGGTGGGGAGGTCTGGGTTGTTGTTTCCCTCGGGGCGGACCTCGACGACGCCGGTGACCTTGATGCAGTACTCATTGCGCAGGTCATGGGCGCCGGTGGCCTCGAGGAGTTCGTCGCGGATGACCACCTGGACGCGCCCGGAGGCGTCGCGCAGGTCGATGAAGGCCAGACCGCCGTGGTCGCGGCGCTTGGCCACCCACCCGGCGAGTACGACCTGGTTTCCTGCGTGCCCGGCGCGGAGCGCCCCGGCGTCGTGGGTGCGGATCACGGTATTCCTCTCGTTGCGCTGCATAGACAGTGCAGCTGGCCCCGACATCGTAACGGCTCGCCGCCCGGGCCCGGTACCTGGTGAGGCCCGGTTCAGTCCTCCGGGGCCCCGACTGAGGGCCGGAGGTCCGCCAGGGGTGGCTGCCACGTGTCCGGCGAGGCGGCCACCTGTGCGCCGGTGCGGATGTCCTTGACGGAGTCCTCGTAGCCGGCGCCGAACCACACGAACGGGATGCCCCTGCGCTCGGCGAAGCGGATCTGCTTGCCGAACTTGTCCGCCTTCGGGGCGACCTCCACCGCGATCCCCCGCGACCTCAGCAGCGCCGCGACCGCGATGGCCCGCTCACGCGACTCCTCGTCGTCGACGGCCACCAGGACCGCGCTCGGCACGCTGCGCGAGGAGACGAGCCGTCCCTTGCCGATCAGCGGGACGAGGATGCGGGTGATGCCGAAGGAGTAGCCGACGCCGGGGAAGGTCACCTTCCCGTCGCTGGCGAGCGAGTCGTAGCGGCCGCCGGAGGCGACGGAGCCGAGCCTCTCGGAGCCCACCAGGAACGTCTCGTAGACGGTGCCGGTGTAGTAGTCCAGCCCGCGGGCGATCTTGAGGTCCGCGACGACGCGGTCGGGCACGGACCGGCGCGCCACACGGACAAGGGCGGAGAGCTCCTCCAGGCCGACCTCCAGGAGCTCGTGCGTCACGCCGAGGGCGCGCACATCGTCGACGAAGGACTCGTCGCTGGCGGAGATGCCCGCCAGGGCGACGCAGGCGCGGGCCTGGGCCTCGGAGAGACCCACCTCGGCCGTCAGCAGCTCCGCGACGGCCGCAGGCCCGATCTTGTCGTACTTGTCCACCCGCTGCAGCACGGCAGCGGTGTCCTCGATCCCCAGGCCCAGGTAGAAGCCCTCGGAGAGCTTCCGGTTGTTGACGTGGAGGGAGACCGGCGGGAGGCCGAGGTCTCGGTGCAGCTTCTCGAAGACGTCGACGGCCACCAGCGGGATCTCGACGTCGTGGTGCGCCGCGAGCGCGTCCTGCCCCACGATGTCGATGTCCGCCTGTGTGAACTCGCGGTACCGGCCCTCCTGCGGGCGCTCCCCGCGCCACACCTTCTGAACCTGGTAGCGGCGGAACGGGAACGCCAGGTGGCCGGCATTCTCCAGCACGTAGCGCGCGAAGGGGACGGTGAGATCGAAGTGCAGGCCCAACTCGTCGGCGTCGCCGGCCTCGGCGTGGAGCCGGCGTACCACGTAGATCTCCTTCTCGATCTCTCCCTTGCGGGCCAGCTGCGCCAGCGGTTCGACGGCGCGGGTCTCGATGGGCGCGAAGCCGTGCAGTTCGAAGGTGCTGGTCACGACGTCGAGGACGCGGTTCTCGATGATCCGTCCGGAGGGGAGGAACTCGGGGTAACCGCTGAGCGGCTTGGGGCGGGACACAGGGTTCCTCACAAGGGGTTCGGCTGCAGGAAGGGGTTCGAGTTGAGCTCCTGGCCGATGCTGGTGGGCTGGCCGTGGCCGGGCAGCAGCGGCGTCTCGGCCGGGAAGTGCGTGGCGATGCGCCGAAGCGACTCGCGCATCTCCGACATGCTACCGCCGGGCAGGTCGGTGCGCCCGATCGTGCCCGCGAACAGCACGTCGCCGGTGAACACCACGGAGGTGCGCGCGGACGTGAACTCCAGGAGGGTGGAGCCCGACGTGTGGCCGGGGGCCGGGAACGGTGTCACCAGGATCCGCGCCAGCGTGATCGGGCCCTCGAAGTCACGCACGTCGGCCACGGGCGGCAGCGTGTCCGAGCCGGTGAGCTGACGCATGAGCTGACCCCCCTGGGCACCGAGGCCGTCGCCTGGCCGTACCAGCAGGTGCTGATCGGCCTTCGCCAGGTACAGAGGAATGCTCCAGTGGGACGCCAGGAGGTGCGCGTCTCCCACGTGGTCCAGATGGCCGTGGGTGGCCACCAGCGCCACCGGACTCAGCCCACGTTCGGCCACTGCCGCCAGCACCGGCTCGGCCGCCGTGATGCCCGGATCGACGATGATGCACTCCGCCGTGTCCTCGTGCGGCGAGACGAGATAACAGTTGGACTGCCAGGGCGACACCTGGATGGGCTGGATGAGCACGACGACACCCTATACGGCTAGATTGGGCCCATGAGCGAATCGCAAGCGCCCTCCGATTTTGGCCGTGTCGATGCCGACGGCACGGTCTACGTCCGCGTGGGTGACACCGAACGAAGTGTCGGGCAGATCCCCGACTCCACCCCTGATGAAGCCATGGCGTTCTACGTTCGGCGCTTCCAGAATCTGGCCGCGGAGGTGGGCCTCCTCGAATCGAGGGTGGCCGCCCAGGCCATGTCTCCGGAGGAGGCGCGCTCCGCGATCGGCACCGCACGCACGAACGTGACCGGGGCCAACGCCGTCGGGAATCTGGAGGCCCTGATCCGCCGCCTCGACGCCCTGCTGGAGGTGCTCCCGGCCCAGATCGAGGCCAGGAAGGCGCAGCGTGCGGAGCAGAACTCCGTCACGGTGGCCGCCAAGGAGGCCATGGTCGAGGAGGCCGAGAAGCTGGCTGAGGGTGACGACTGGCGCGGCGGCGTGGACAGGTTCCGCGTGCTGCTCGAGGAGTGGAAGGCCCTCCCCCGTGTGGACCGCGCCACGGACAACGAGCTGTGGCACCGCTTCTCCTCCGCCCGCACGCAGTACACGCGCCGACGCAAGACCCACTTCGGTGAGCTGAACCAGCGCCGCGACGGGGCGAAGGAGGCCAAGGAGGCCATCATCGCCGAGGCCGAGCCGCTGGCCGCCTCGACAGACTGGGGCGCCACGTCGGCCGCGTTCCGCGACCTGATGCAGCGCTGGAAGGCAGCCGGGAGCGCCCGCCGCGCCGAGGACGACGCCCTCTGGGCGAAGTTCCGCGCCATCCAGGACTCCTTCTTCGACGCGCGCACGGCGGCGCAGAGCGCCGTCGACGGCGAGCAGGCGGAGAATCTCGCGGCCCGGTTGGCGTTGGTCGAGCAGGCGGAGAAGGACCTGGAGGGTGTCACGGACGTGGAGGCCGCCAAGACCATCCACCGGGACTTCCTGGCCAAGCTCAACCTGCTCGGTCACGTGCCGCGGAACGCGATGCGCGACCTGGACGCCCGGGTGCGTGCGCTCGGGGACAAGATGGCCACGATGGAGGCCGACGAGTGGCGCCGGACGGATCCGGAGGCGCGCAGGCGAGCCCAGGACACCGTCGCCATGTTCGAGGCGCAGATCGCCAAGCTCGAGAAGGACCTGGCCGCGGCCGAGTCCAAGGGTGACGCGAAGCGGGCCAAGGACGCCAAGCAGTCCATCGAGACGTACCAGAGCTGGCTGGAGCAGGCCCGCGAGACCCTCGCGGACTTCACGGGCTAACCGGCCACCCGATACACGTCGTAGACACCCGGGACCCGGCGCACCTGACGGATCACATGCTGCAGGTGCGTCGGATCTGCCGATTCAAACGTCATCCGGCCGCTGAACTGGCGCTGCTTATTGGTGGTGATGTTGACCGCGAGGATGTCGACGTGCTGCTCGGACAGCACCGACGAGACGTCTGACAGGAGACGTGCCCTGTCGATTCCCTCGATCTGGATGGTCACCAGGAAACTCGCACCCTGCTCGTGGCCGGACCACGCAACGTCGACGATGCGCTCCGGCTCCTTCATCAGCGCAGGCACGTTGGAACAGTCCGCGCGGTGCACGGAGACCCCCTCGCTGCGGGTGACGAATCCGATGATCTCGTCCCCGGGCAACGGATAGCAGCACTTGGCGAACTTCGCGGCAACCGAGCTGTCGCCGTCGACCAGGATGTGCGCGCCGTCGCGCACCGGGCGTCTGCGCTGCCGCACCACGACGTCCTCGGTGACCGTGTCTACGGTCTCCTCCTCGCCACCGTGCAGCACGATGAGCTTTTCCACCACGCCCTGGGAGCCGAGGTGCCCCTCCCCGATGGCCGCGTACAGGTTGGGAACGTCCTTGAGGCCCAGCTCGTTGGCCACGGCCGTCAGGTTCTCCAGCGTCAGGAGGCGCTGCATCGGGATGCCGGTGCGGCGCAGGTCCTTGGCCAGCGCATCCTTGCCCTGCTCGATCGCCACGTCGCGGCGCTCGCGCGAGAAGTGCGCCTTGATCTTCTGCCGGGCGCGGCTGGAGACGACGAAGCCAAGCCAGTCACGGCTCGGGCCCGCACCCTCGGCCTTCGAGGTGAGGATCTCTACCTTGTCGCCCTGGGCCAGCCGTGTGCTGAGCGCGACCAGCCGGCCGTTGACGCGCGCGCCGATGCACCGGTAGCCCACCTCGGTGTGGACGGCGAACGCGAAGTCCACGGGCGTGGCACCCAGCGGCAGGGCGATCACCTCGCCCTTGGGCGTGAAGACGTAGATCTCGTCGGAGTTGATCTCGAACATCACCGAGTCGAGGAACTCGCTGGGGTCCTCGGTCTCCTTCGACATCACGCCAAGCTGGTGCATGGCGCGCAGGCCGGCCTCCTCAGGCGTGACGCCCTCGCGGAGGTCCGCCTTGTACTTCCAGTGCGCCGCGACGCCGTACTCGGCACGACGGTGCATCTCGTGGGTGCGGATCTGCAGCTCGACTGGCTCGTTGTTGGCGCCCAGCACGGTGGTGTGGAGCGACTGGTACAGGTTGAACTTCGGCCCGGCGATGTAGTCCTTGAACCGGCCGGGGATGGGCTTCCACGCCGCATGCGCCACCCCCAGCACCGCGTAGCAGGTGGCGGTGTCCTGGACGAGGACGCGCAGCCCGATGAGATCGTAGATCTCCTTGAAGTCACGGCCGCGGACCATCATCTTCTGATAGATCGAGTAGTAGTGCTTGGGCCGGCCGTAGACGGTGGCGGTGATCTTCGCCTCGCTGAGCAGGTTCTGGAACTCGGCGATCAGTTCCCTCAGGTACCGCTCCCGGTACGGGGCCTGCTGGGCCACCATGTCCACGATCTCCGAGTAGACCTTGGGCTCGATGACGGAGAACGACAGGTCCTCCAGCTCCCACTTGATGGTGTTCATGCCCAGCCGGTGGGCCAGCGGGGCGAAGATGTTGAGGGTCTCGGTGGCGATCCGGACCTGCTTGTCCGGCCTCAGGAAACCGATGGTGCGCATGTTGTGCAGCCGGTCCGCCAGCTTGATCACCAGGACCCGCACCTCCTCGGAGGTGGCCATGATCATCTTGCGGATCGTCTCGGCCTTGGCCGTCTCCCCGTAGGTCAGCTTGTCCAGCTTCGTCACGCCGTCGACCATCCGCGCGACCTCGTCGGAGAAGTCCAGCCGCAACTGGTCCAGGGAATAGGGCGTGTCCTCGACGGTGTCGTGAAGGAGCGCCGCCACCAGCACCGGTTCGGTCATCCCGAGCTCGGCCAGGATGGTGGCGACGGCCAGCGGGTGGGTGATGTAGGGGTCCCCCGACTTGCGCTTCTGCCCCGCGTGGCATTGATCGGCCACCCGGTAGGCGCGCTCGATCACGTCGAGATCCGCCTTGGGGTGGTTGGACTTCACGATCCTGAAAAGCGGGTCCAACACCGCGGACTTGGAGCGCACCGCTCCCAGACGGGCCAGTCTGTGCCGCATCCGCAACCGCGGCTGCTCAGGGCCGGTCACCAGCCGGGACACGCCGGTCAGCGAATCCTCTGACATGGATCGCCTCCCTTCGCGCCGCTAGGGCCCAATCGTAGCCGCCTACTCGTCATAGGGGCGCGACAGCAGCCCGTGTGAATCCTTGGCCGGTGGCTGCGCGCGACGCACGACGATCAGCTCGTCGCCGATCTCGATCTTCGTGGCTGTCTGATCGTAGAAGCGGCGCAGGGTCCCGTTGCGGATGATGCCGATGACGCGTTCACCCTGCACGGACGACGGCGGCTGCCCGGCCTCCTGGGGCTCGGCCAGCCTCTGGTGGACCTCAAGGCCCTCGGCCCCGGTGAGCATGTCCTGCATGATGGTCCCCAGCTCCGGACCGATGGCCGAGAGCCCGAGGAGCCGACCGACGGTCTCGGAGCTGGTCACCACCGACGACGCACCTGACTGCCGCACCAGCGGGACGTTCTCGTGCTCGCGCACCGCGACGACCACACCCGCGGTGGGGTTGAGCTGCCGGACGGTGAGTGTGGCCAGGATGGCTGTGTCGTCGCGGTCCAGGGAGATGATGACCTGCTTGGCCTTGCTGATCTCGGCCCGGCGCAGCAGCTCACGGCGGGTGGCGTCGCCCTGGAACGCGGCCAGCCCGTCGAAGTTGGCGTCAGCCACAGCACTGGCGTGCGCGTCGATGACAAGGATCTTCTCCGCGGCCTCACCGTGGCGGCGCAGCGTGTTGACGGCGCTGCGACCCTTGGTGCCGTAGCCGATCACGACGACGTGGTTGCGCATCTTCCTCCTCCAGAACGTGTCTTTGATGCTCCGGCTCCCCTCCTTCGTCAGCACCTCGATGGTGGTGCCGACGAGGAGGACGAGGAAGCCGATGCGCAGCGGGGTGACCACGAGCACGTTGATCAGGCGGGCGTGCGCGGCAACCGGGGTGATGTCACCGTAGCCCGTGGTCGTCAGCGTGACAGTGGAGTAGTACAGCGCGTCCAGCAGAGACACGCCGTCGGCCGCGGTGTTGTCGGCATAGCTCGCGCGGTCCAGCCACACGATCATCGTGCTGATCATCAGGAGCAGCAGCGCCAGGAGTGCCCGCCGGGCGAGCTCCTTGAACGGCGAGGAAGTGATCCGCGGCAGGCTCACCAGCGACAGCACCCCGCCCCGTCCGCCGGGCTCCAACTTGGCCATGGCTCAGACTGTCAGGACTGCGGTGAGATTGTCGATCCCCAACTCCGCGAGCCGTTGGCGACCCCCCAGGAAGCTCAGCTCCATCAGGACGCTGACGTGCACCAGCTCGGCACCCATCTGCTTGACCAGAGCGGCCGTGGCCCCCACGGTGCCGCCGGTGGCGAGGACGTCGTCGACCACCAGCACCCGCGCCCCCTGCCGGATGGCGTCGCGGTGCATCGAGAGGGTTTCGAATCCGTATTCCAGCTCGAAGGACTCCGAGATCGTCTCACCGGGCAGCTTCCCGGGCTTGCGCACGGGCACGAAGCCGGCGCCCAGGGCCAGCGCGACGGGTGCGGCGAAGATGAAGCCTCGCGCTTCCATGCCCACCACCACGTCGATGCCGCGCGGCGCCGTCGTGACGAGCTCGGTCACCGCCGCCTGGAACCCCTGCGGGGACGCGAGCAGCGGGGTGATGTCCTTGAACACCACACCGGGGCGCGGGAAGTCCGGCACGTCGGAGATCAGTCCGCCCACCAGCTCGCGGCGTTTGGCGGACTCGTTGACGATCATCGCTTGCCCTTCCTCTCCGCACGGGACCCGCCGGTGCGCCTCTGCTGACGCACGCCGGAGGCCAGGAATGCCTCGCCGTCGACGAGGGCCATCGGTTCGGCCGCGGCGTCCAGCGGCTGCTTGTGTGCGCCGGCGCGCTGTGCGGCGCGGGCCTTGCGACGGGCCAGCTGCTCACGGTGCTCGACCATGGCCGGCTCGCGCTCCCGCAGCCACGCCAGCACGGGCATGGCGATGAACAGCGACGAGTAGGCGCCGGCGATCATGCCGATGAGCAGCGCCAGGCCGAGATCAGCCAGGGGCCCGCTCTGCAGCGTGGCGCCGGCGATGAACAGGGCCAGGACGGGCAGCACGCCGATGACGGTGGTGTTGAGCGAGCGCACCAGGACCTGGTTCACGGCCAGGTTCGCCTGCTCCGAGTACGTGTGGCTCGTGTGCTCGATGCCCTTGACGTTCTCGCGGATCTTGTCGAACACCACGACGGTGTCGTACAGCGAGTACGCGAGGATGGTCAGTACGCCGATCACGGTCGACGGGGTGACGGTGAAGCCCACCGCCGCGTAGACGCCCACGGTGACGAGCAGGTCGTGGAAGACGGCTACGACCGCGGCCACGGACATCTTCCAGTCCCGGAAGTAGGCGGCGATCAGCGCCATCACCAGCACGATGAACACCACCAGAGCGATGGTGCCCTGGCGGGTGATCTGCTCTCCCCAGGAGCCGCTGATGGCGTTGTAGGTGACGTCGTCGACCGTCGAGCCGGCGATGCGGGCAACCTCTGCGCGAACGGTGTTGGTCTCGTCTGGGCTGAGTGCCCGGGTCTGCACGCGGATCGCGTCCTCGCCGAGGGCGAAGACCTGCGGGGCCAGGTCCTCGACGGCCACGTCGGCCATCTGCGCACGGACCTCGTCGACGGTGCCCTGTTGAACGCTCATCGGGGCCTGGAAGTCCGTGCCCCCGCTGAACTCGATGCCCAGGGTGAGACCGCGCCACACCAGCAGCAGCAGCGAGACGCCGATGACAACCGCCGACACGATGAACCACAGGCGGCGGTGCTTGATGAAGTCGTAACTGGTCTGGCCCGTGTAGAGCCGCTCGGCGATCCCGAGCTTCCTGGTGGACATCAGGCCTCCTGCGGGACGGTTGAGCTGGCGGCCGTGGCGCGCTTGCTGCGGCGGCCGAGCAGGGAGTCCCGGGTGACGCCCATGCGGTGGGCGTCGAGCCCGGACCACCTGTGACCCTCACCGAAGAACTTCGTGCGGCTGAGCAGCTCGACCACTGGCTTGGTGAAGAAGAACACCACGGCCAGGTCGATGAGCGTGGTGAGAGCGAGCGTGAACGCGAAGCCCTTCACCGCGCCGACGGCCAGGACGAACAGCACCACTGCGGAGAGGAGCGAGACCGCGTCGGAAATGACGATGGTGCCGCGCGCCTTCGCCCAGCCGGCCGAGAGGGCGGACTTGAGGCTGCGCCCCTCCCGGATCTCGTCGCGGATGCGCTCGAAGTAGATGATGAACGAGTCTGCGGTGACGGCGATGCCGACGATGGCACCCGCGATGCCCGGGAGATTGAGCGCGAAGCCCATCACCGACCCCAGCAGCACCATCATCGCGTAGGTGGCCGACGCGGCCACCGCGAGGGAGAGCACGACGACGATGCCCATGCCCCGGTAGTAGAGGAAGCTGTAGAGCATGACCACGAGGAGCCCGAGCATGCCGGCGATGATGCCGACCCGGAGCTGCTCGCCGCCCAACGTGGCCGAGACGGTCTCCACCTGCGACGGCTCAAAGGACAGCGGCAGGGAGCCGTACTTCAACACGTTGGCCAGGCCGGCAGCCGACTCCGCGGTGAACCCGCCGCGGATGATCGCATCACCGTTGGTGATCCGGCTCTCGGCCGTGGCCGCCGACTCGACCTTGCCGTCGAGGACGATCGCGAACATGTTGCGCGGCTCCGCCGCACCCACCAGGGCGCCGGTCAGCTCAGACATGCTGGCGGTGCCCTCTGAGTCGAAGCTGAGCGTCACCGCGTACTGCAACTCGCCCTGCGGAATTCCGAACGAGGCGGTGGACAGGTCCTGACCACGCACCGCGACGGGGGCGAGGAGGAACTTCCGCAGGCCGTCGGTGTCGCAGGCCACCTGCGAGGTCAACGGATCGTCGGCCACCTCGTCGCCGCACGTGAAGTCCAGGAACGCCTGGTACTCGGCCTCCGTGGGCTCGAAGGCGAGCACCTCGGCGATGGGCAGCTGGTCCACCGGCTCGCCGTCAGGGCCGGGCGATGGGGAGGGCGTGGGGCTGGGGGCGGGTGTGGGGAGTCCGGGCAGTGGCGACTCAGACGGGTCCGGGGAAGCCGAAGGGTCCGTGCCGGTGCCCGCGGCCACCTGGAGCACGGGGCGGAACGCAAGTTGCGCGGTGGCGCCCACGAGCTTCACCAGATCGTCGCGCTCGACGTTGGGCGCCGAGACAACGATGTTGCGCTCGCCCTGGATGACCACTGAGGCCTCACCGACACCGAGGCCGTCGACGCGCTGCTGCATGATGTCGCGGGCCAACTCGAGCGACTCCATGGGCACTGCGTCGTTCGTGGCCGTCAGGGTGATCGTCTGCCCGCCCTTGAGGTCAAGGCCGAGCTTCGGGGTCCACGTGTTGGTGGCCGCCATGATGGTGTAGAGACCCGCGATGATGAGCAGGAAGACAGTGAGGACGACGCCGGGGCGCCCCCTCTTCGCTGAGGTGGCCACCGTTACTTGGTGTCCTCCGCACGCGGCTCCGCGGTGCGATCCTGGAAGAACGTGTCATCGGCTGAAGCACCGTTGTCGACGGGGGTGGCCGCGTCGTCGGAGGGTGTCTCGGCCAGGGCCGGGGTGAGGTCCGCGTCGTCGCCGATGACGTCGTCGCCCTCGACGGCCTCATCGGTGAATTCGAACTCCTCGTCCTCGGGCAGGACCTTGCGCGCCACGTTGCCCTTCAGCACCGTGACCTCGACCCCGGGGGCGAGCTCGACGATCAGCTGCCGCTCGCCGATATATGAGACGGTGCCGAACATGCCCGAGGTGAGGAGGACGCGGTCACCGACGCTGAGCCCTGACTGCATCTCCTGGTGCTGCTTGGCGCGCTTCTGCTGCGGGCGGATCATGAGGAAGTACATGACCGCGAACAGCGCGATCATCATGGGGATAAGGGGGTCCATAGTTCGTTTCACTCCGTACGTGGGTAAGCCATCGATCAGGATAGCGGTGCCTGCAAGGATAACCGCGCCGAGGCGCGTCAGGCCCCATCGTCGGTCGGCGTGGCCCCAGCCAGCATCTGGTGGACGCCGTCGAGGATCTCCACCGGGCGATAGGGGAACTGTGTCATCGAGGAGGTGGTGGAGATGCCGGTGAGCACCAGCACCGTGTGCAGGCCCGCCTCCATGCCCGCGACGATATCAGTGTCCATCCGGTCCCCGATCATGCCCGTCTCCTCGGAGTGGGCACCGATCTTGTTCAACGCGGAGCGGAACATCATCGGATTGGGCTTGCCCACCACGTAGGGCTCGCGGCCGGTGGCCTTGGTGATCAGCGCCGCCACCGCGCCGGTGGCCGGGACCACCCCCGAGGGCGTCGGCCCCGTCGCGTCGGGGTTGGTGGCGATGAACCGCGCCCCGCCGTCGATGAGCCGGATGGCGGTGGTGATGGCCTCGAACGAGTAGGTGCGGGTGTCGCCGATGACGACGAAGTCCGGGGCCCGGTCGGAGAGGACCATGCCGGCGTCGTGGAGGGCGGTCGACAGGCCTGCCTCCCCCACCATGAAGCAGGTCCCGCCGGGCTTCTGCTCGGCGAGGAACTTGGCGGTGGCCATGGCCGAGGTCCAGATCCTCTCCTCCGGCACGTTGAGGCCCGAATCCCTGAGGCGCGCCGAGAGGTCCCGCGGCGTGTAGGTGGCGTTGTTGGTGAGCACCAGGAACGGTGTGCCCGACATCACCCAGTGGTCGATGAGCTCCTGCGCGCCCGGCAGCGCCCGGTCGTCGTGCACCAGCACGCCGTCCATGTCCGTGAGCCAGGCCTTGATGTCCGCACGCGTCCGCATGGCGGAAAGGCTACCGGTCCGCGGCCGCGGCCCGGCGTGGCGGGTCTTCCTCGCTCCCTGAGGAGGGCCGCCCGCGTACGGCGTGGCCTGTCTACTCCCGCTCCCTGAGGAGGGCCGCCCGCGGAGCGGCGTGGCCCGTCCCCACCGCTCCCTGAGGAGGGCCGCCCGCGAAGCGGCGTGGACCGTCCCCACCGCTCCCTGAGGAGGGCCGCCCGCGAAGCGGCGTGGCCCGTCCCCACCGCTCCCTGAGGAGGGCCGCCCGCGAAGCGGCGTGGCCCGTCTCGAAGGGTCGTGACTACCACCTTCACGCCAATCTCGTTGTCGGGTGCGGGGAGCCGTGAGTCGATGCCCGGGCGGCCGTTGTCAAACGTCTTGCTGCCGGGTGCTGGTCCGGTCGGTGGTCGCGTTGTGGAGGCCGCCCGGGCATCGTCTCCCGTCTCCCCGCACTCGTTCCCCCTGTGGCGTTGACTTGTCCCGGTGCGGGCCGGCAGGGCGGCGTCGGAGTCGGGTCCGCTTGGGCGGGATGCCGGTTGGGTGACCGTCGGGTTGGGCACCGCTGCGCAGCGCCGCCCTGCCGTCCCCCACCCTTGCTGTCAGCTGAGGGTTTTCGACCCTTCGAGACTCCCACGGTCGCTTCGCGACGCGGGACCCTCAGGGACCGAGCTTTCGCTCCCTGAGGAGGGCCCTGAGGAGGCCGCCCAGGTAGCGGCGTGGACCGTCCCCACCGCTCCCTGAGGAGGGCCGCCCAGGTAGCGGCGTGGACCGTCTCGAAGGGTCGCAACTCAAGCTGACAAGCATATGTGCCCACTCGATGGGCCACTGCTACACCCTTGGTGGACTACTTGACCCTGGTGAATTCACGGAGAGGACCGCTAGTCGAACAGGGCGGGGTTGGCCGAGGGCACCGACATGCCGAGGTGGGCGTAGGCAGCCCGGGTGGCGACGCGGCCGCGGGGGGTGCGCACCATGAGTCCTTCCCGGATGAGGAACGGCTCGGCCACCTCCGCGATGGTCTCGATCTCCTCCCCCACGCTGAGCGCCAGCGTGGAGAGCCCGACGGGGCCACCGTCGAAGAGCCGGCACAACGCCACGAGGACCGAGCGGTCCAGCCGGTCCAGGCCGCGCTCGTCCACCTCATAGAGTTCCAGCGCAGCCCGCGCGACGGAGCGGTCCACGTCCGGGTGACCCTTGACCTGCGCGAAGTCCCGCACCCGCCTCAGCAGACGGTTGGAGATCCGCGGCGTGCCGCGGGAGCGGGTCGCGATCTCCCGGCGCGCGGCGTCGTCGATCCGCACCCCGAGCTTCCCTGCCGAGCCCGCGACGATTCCCTCCAGGTCTTCTGAGGCGTAGAAGTCCAGCTGCGCGGTGAACCCGAACCGATCCCGGAGAGGCCCGGGAAGGAGCCCCGCACGGGTGGTGGCTCCCACGAGGGTGAACGGCGGCAGCTCGATGGGGATGGCCGTGGCGCCGGGCCCTTTGCCGACGATCACGTCCACGCGGAAGTCCTCCATGGCCAGGTACAGCAGTTCCTCGGCGGGGCGGGACAGCCGGTGGATCTCGTCGAGGAAGAGCACCTCACCCTCGTCCAGACCGGACAGGATCGCGGCGAGGTCGCCCGCGTGCTGGATGGCTGGGCCTGAGGAGATCCGCAGCCCGGTGCCGAGCTCGGCCGCGATGATCATGGCCAGAGTGGTCTTCCCCAGGCCGGGGGGGCCGGACAGCAGGACGTGGTCCGGGGCGCTGCCGCGGTGGCGCGCGGCGTCCAGGACCAGCGCCAGCTGCTCCCGCACCCGCGGTTGGCCTTCGAACTCCGCCAGCCGCTTGGGGCGCAGGGCCGCCTCGTAGTCGCGGTCCTCGACGTCTGCCGTCGGGTCCACCTCCGTGTGGTCCATCACCGCCTCGCCAGCGAGTTGAGGGCGGCGCGCAACAGCTTCGCCACCCCGATCCCGGGATCTGACTCGACGAGGTGGGCGACGTTGTCACAAGCCGCCTCGGCGTCCCGCGACGACCATCCGAGGCCCCGGAGGCCCTCGCTGACCTGCGCGCGCCACGCGTCTGTGTCCGCCGGGCCGGAGGCGTCGCCGGCGGGCGTGTCCGCCAGGACCATCACCCTGTCCTTCAGCTCGATGACCAGCTTCTGCGCGCCCTTGAGCCCGATGCCGGGCACCGCGCACAGGCGCTTGAGGTCCTCCGTCAGCACCGCGCGCCGCAGCTCGCCCGGGGTGAGCACCGACACGATGGCCAGGGCCAGCTTCGGACCGACCCCGGTGGCCGTCTGGGCCAGCTCGAAGGCTTCGCGCTCCCCCTCCTCGCCGAAGGCGAACAGCGTCATCGAGTCTTCCCGCACCACGAGAGTGGTGTGCAGGGTGGCGCGCTCCCCCACGCGGAGGCCGGCTGCGGTCTGCGGGGTGGTGAGTACCCGGTAGCCGACGCCGCCGACGTCGAGCACGCCATGGGTGGCGCCCGCCATCACGACGGTGCCGGTGAGGAGGGCGATCATCGGGTCCCCTTGGCTGCCGCGACCGCCGCGGCGTATCGGTTGGTGGCGCCCCCGCGCCAGGCGTGGCACACCGCCACGGCCAGGGCATCCGCGGCGTCGGCCGGCCTGGGCGGCTCGGTGAGCCTCAGGATGCGGGTGATCATGAGGGCCACCTGTGCCTTGTCGGCGGAGCCGGAGCCGGTGACGGCGGCCTTCACCTCCGAGGGCGTGTGGAAGGTCACGGGCAGGCCGCGGCGGGCGCCGTTGAGCGCCGCGACACCGGCGGCCTGCGCCGTATCCATGGCGGAGTTGACGTTGTGCTGGGAGAAGACGCGCTCGATGGCCACCGCCTCCGGCGCGTAGTCGTCGAACCAGCCCGCCAGGCCTGCTTCGAGCGCCAGCAGGCGCTGCGCGATGTCCAGCCCGACAGGCGTGCGCACCACCCCCACGGCCACCAGCCGCGGCGGTTTCCCGACTGTGCCGTCGACGATCCCTATGCCGCAGCGGGTGAGGCCGGGGTCGATGCCGATGATGCGCATGCCCGGCGGATCAGTCCTCGGCCTCGAGGGCCTCGGCGACCTCGGGGGTCACGTCGAGGTTGGTGAAGACGTTCTGCACGTCGTCGGAGTCGTCGAGGGCGTCCATGATGCGGAACACCTTCTGCGCCACGTCGAGGGAGTCGACCTCCTGGTCGAAGGACGGCACGAACTGCACCTCGGAGGAGTCGTAGTCCAGCCCCGCCGCCTCGATGGCCTTGCGGACCTCGACGGTGTCGTTGGGGTCGCAGACCGCCTCCCACACGTCGCCGTCGTCGTCGACCTCCTCGACTCCGGCCTCCAGTGCCGCCTCGAGCAGGTCGTCCTCCGAGATGTCCCTTCCGCCCTGCTGCTTGGGAACGGTCACCACGCCCTTCCGGGCGAACAGGCGCTGGACCGAGCCGACGTCTGCCATGGTGCCGCCGTTGCGGGTGACCGCCACGCGGACGTCCGAGGCCGAGCGGTTGCGGTTGTCGGTGAGGCATTCGATGAGGATCGCCACGCCTGCCGGGCCGTAGGCCTCGTACATGATGGTCTCGTAGTCCGCACCGCCGGACTCGGCGCCGGAGCCGCGCTTGACGGCGCGGTCGATGTTGTCGTTGGGCACCGACGACTTCTTGGCCTTCTGGACCGCGTCGTAGAGGGTGGGGTTACCGGCGAGGTCACCGCCGCCCAGCCGGGCCGCGACCTCGATGTTCTTGATCAGCTTGGCGAACAGCTTGCCCCGCTTGGCGTCAATGACCGCCTTCTTGTGCTTGGTCGTCGCCCACTTGGAATGGCCGCTCATCCTTGTCCCACCTTCTTGCGCTCCGTCGTCTGTACTGGCCGACAGCTTATCGCGGGCTCAGGGAACCACCTTCGTGAGGAGTGCCACCGCGTCGCGTGTCGTCCAGCTGAGCTCCGCGGAGAGCCGCTGCACGCCCACCCCGTCCGGGGTGTCGATGCCGATGCCGGCCTCGTGGCAGCCGGCTTCCCGCATCGCCTGCAGGCAGCGACCCATCAGGGCCAGGGAGATCTTGTGGCCGCGGTGCTCCGGGTGGACCCCGAAACGCTCGATCCAGCCCACAGGCGCCCCATCGTCGTCCGTGTCCGCCACGCCGCTCATGGCGTACCCCACCACCTGGCCGTCGACGCTGGCCAGGAACGACCAGTCCGGGCGGAAGTCCGGATCGTGGAGACGCGCCGCCCACACGTCCGTGGTGACCTCATGGCCCATGCCGTTGAAGCACAGGTTGTGCAACTGCCGTACCCCCTCGGAGTGCATGGGGGTGAACGCCTCCAGCTGCACGTCCTCGACTGCCGGTGACGCAACGGGCCGGGTGAGGTCGCGGTGGAGATCGTAGTAGTAGCGCTCGATCGTGAAGCCGAGGCTGTGGGCCACGCGCTCGAGGCCGGGGCGCCCGAGCTCCGCGTAGCAGCCCAGCCACAGCGGCTGACCGGGCCGGAACTCGTCCCGCCACGCGGCGGCGTGGGTGACCTGCCAGTGCAGCAGCGCGGTGCCGATGTGCAGGTGCCGGTGGGTGGGGTGAACTCCACCCATGAGGTACATGCGCAGCGGGTCCGTCTCGGCGATGTAGGCCACCGCGTAGGCCGAGAGGGACTGGTAGGCGTCGTAGCCGCCGACGGCGTGCGCCACCTGCAGGTTGCGCTGCGTGATCGATGCCGCCACGCCGGACAGCACCGAATCTTCCAAGGCGTCGAGCTGGCTGCGGAAGTGATCGAGATCGGCAGCGTCGTCCGGGCCGAGGAGTCGCCACGCGAGGTGCGGCTCCACATAGACGTCCATTCCCCGCGCTACCGCCAGATCCTGTGCTCGGGGGCGGGCTTGGGTGCGGCCTGGTCCCAGAGCCTGCGCCAACGCGGCGCGGACAGGGTGGTGCCCGAGCTGGCTCCGCCGCGGCGGCGCTGCACCGTCCACCACGACAGATCGCCCTCGTGGACGAGCTCCTCGACGCGGGCCTGCACCTCGGCCGTGGCCTCGGCGAGGGAGCGTCCCCGGGTGTAGAGGGGGGCGCCGAAGCGGATGGAGACCTTCGGCCGGCTGCGGAGCGCCAGCTTCAGGATGTCCTGAAGCTTGAACGTGCCGACGATGCCGACCGGCACGATGGGCACGTTGTGCTGGTTGGCCAGTGCCGCGGGGACGGTTGAGAACTCGCCGACAAGGCGGCGCTTGACGGGCTCGTCGGCGAACACCACCACGTTGCGCCCGCCCGCGATCGCCCGAGACGGGGCGATCATCGTCGGCCGCACCCTCGACGGGAGGGCGAAGCGGAGCAGGTGGTAGTCCATCGCACCCTGCTCGTTGGCGGCGAACACGACTGGCGGCTGAAGGCCGGCGACGCTGTCGGCTGAGACCAGCTCGATGTCGAGGCGAAGGTTCAGCAGCCTCAGCATCAGGTGTCGCCCAGACAGGGCGGCGCGGAGGCTGAGTCTGTCGCGGGCCACGGGGGGCCGCGGGGGCGCGCCCGCGGGTGTGCCGGTGTGCAGCATCCCGGACGCGATCTGCCTCAGGTCACGGGGCCAGGTCAGCTTGGGCCGCTGGCGTCCGCGCCCGCTCTGCGCCCAGGACGGGAGCAGGCGGCTCATCGCACATCGCCCAGCGCGAGCCCGGGACTGCGCAGCACCGTGATGGAAGGGGCGCGTCCCACGGTGTTCGACGCGATCTCGAGGGCGTCAGCGTAGGTGGTCGCGCTGCGGTGCCCGAGGATCGCGGCGCTGCGCCGGTCCCCGCCCACCCAGATCACGTCGGAGAACCGCTCAGCCGCCCGGGCGGTGGCGTACCAGCGGTGGAACACGTGCAGCGGGTGCTCGGCGAACTGCTTGCGGTACAGGTCCAGGTACCACTCGTCGTCGATGGCGCGCGCCTCGTAGGTGGCGGCGATCTCGGCCGGGTCCGTGGTCTGCGGCAGCACCGTCGCGAAGAAGTCGGCGGCCGCGGACTGACGGCGGTTCGAGAACCGCCTCCGCAGCGGATGGAACGCGATCAGCGCCCCTCCCTCGCGGGCGTAGGGGGTGCCCAGGTGGGTTCCCGCCCGGGTCACCAGGGCGTGGTGCGCCGCGCCGAGCGGGGAACCCACCGGGTCGCCCTCATCGAAGGAGGCGCCCCAGACCGATGTGACCAGGACATCCGCCTGCCCCTTCACCTCGACAGCGTTGGCCGCCTTCCACACCAGGCGTGAGTCCGCCATCACGCGCTGGTAGTCACCGCTGAGGACGTCGACGATGGCGTAATCGGCTCGCGGGTTGCCGTGTAGCAGTTGGGCGCCCTGTCGCGGCAGGGCCGCGACGATCTGGCGGGCGCTGGCCAGCGACAGCTTGTCGGCCAGGTTCCATTCCCATTCGCGGCGGGAGGCGAAGCGCAGTGACCGGCCCAGCAGGGGCTGCCCGAGCACCGCAACCACGGCGAAGGTGCGGATCTTCCCGTGCACCAGCGACTCGACGCCGGCGCAGTACCGATCCTCGCTCTGCGCCCCTGCGAGCCGGTTGACGGTCTCCACGTCCACCAGACCAGAGACGAACGGGCACCGCTCCCCCGAGTCCGCCCGGGCTGAGACCAGCACCACGAGGTCCGAGGAGGCGACCCGGCGATTGAACTTCACCGGGACCCCGTCCACGTCGCCGAGGTGCACCAGGTCCGGCGAGGTGACGTCGTGGCTGCTGACCAGCCCGTCCGGCAGGAAGGAGGTGGCCACGCGGTCGCCCAGCACCTCGGTGACGGCGGCCGCATTCCACTTCTGCTTGAGGCCGGTGGCGATCACCAGCTCCACGTCGTCGACCCCCACCCGGGCGGCCGTCTCGAGGACGCGCTCGACGAGGGTGCGGCGGACCTCGAACTCGGGGCGGGGCAGCGGGCTGTCGGAGTCCACCACGACGATGGTCAGGCGGGTGTCAGGCTTGAGCTGCGAGGCCAGCGGGTCGGCGCCGAGCGGAGCGGCCAGGGCCGAATCCACCAGCGCCACCGGGTCCGTGGAGGGCGCGGCGTCGGCGGGGTAGATCACCCTGGTGCCCAGCCCCAGGCGCTCCAGGCGCAGATCAGAGCCGGCCATGGTGAGCAGCGGCGGGGTCTGGTCGTCCACCTCGAGGACAAATCCGGGTCGAGACATCAGTCTTCCTTTCCGTTCACGACATCCTCCAGCGGGGCAGCGGAGACATGGCAGGCCACTCGACGATGGACCAGCCCTTGGCCTTTGCCGCTCGCATGAGGCCGATATCGGGGCTGACCGCCACCGGGTTGCCCACGGTGGTGAGCATGGGGAGGTCCACGTGGCTGTCTGCGTATCCGTAGCACTGCGTGAGATCGATGTCGTGCAGCGACGCGTAGTGGGTGAGCCAGGCCGAGCGGGACTCGCCCACCATGGGCGGTCCGCTGAGGAACCCGGTGCAGCGGCCGTTCTCGTCAGTGGCCAGTTCGGCCGCCACGATGGTGTCGAACAGGCCCTCGAACGGGCGGGTGAGGGGCCGGATCACGCCGGTCATCAGGATGGTCGTGTGGCCGGCGTCGCGGTGCTCGCGGATGCGCCGGATGGCGTCCGGGGACATCCGGTCGAGGATGAGGGGCGCCAGCTTCTCGTCGACGAACTGCTCCAGCGCCGCCAGGTCCGCCCCGGCGTAGCGGCGGTAGATGGAACGCAGGAAGACGCCCCGGTCACGTCGCTCAGCGCCCAGGTAGACGGGCAGCTGGGCGGTGACCCGGGCCACCTCCAGCGCCCGTCTCATCGGGGAGAGCTCGGGCAGGCGCGCCCACAGATAGGTCTCGACGACGTTGGTGGCCATGACGGTGCCGTCCAGGTCGAAGGCCGCCACCACGGTGCCCGGCTCCGCCGGCTTCAGCTCCCTGAAGGTGGCCGATCGGGCCTGCCGGCGCTTCCGGGCCGCCTCGAGTCGGCGCACAGGGTCCGTGATGGCCGGGATGTGCACCTCCTCCATGTAGTGCGTCCAGGTGTAGGAGGCCGAGTCGAACCCGAAGATGTCCAAGTCCTGAGGGTGCAGGGAGTTGTGCAGCGCAAGGGCGGCGTCGTCGACGAAGTGCAGCTCGGACTGCAGGTACTCGCCGTACAGGGTGAGGTACTTGCTGAGGAAGTCCAGCTGCTTGGCGGACTTGTCCAGCTGGGTGGCCCAGGCCCGGGTTGACTTTCCGCGCGGCGCGAAGCTGAGCAGCTTGTTGGCCGCCGTCACGCCCTTGCCCGCGACCCACATGAACTTCTCGATGGGTTCGGCGCCGGGGAAGGTCCAGGTGGCCAGCGGCGTCGAGCCCTGGCCGAACGTGTAGGGGTGAGCCTCGAAGTAGCTGCGGACGTGCTCGTAGACCCCGCGGAAGGTGAGCGGGTTCCTGGCCCCGGAGCTGCCGTGGTAGTACTCCGGCCGGCCCACCTCTGGGGTGGTGGCGCAAACCGCGACGATGCCGTTGACGATGAAATCGCAGGGGATGATGTCGATGACCGCATCCGGGGAGGCCGGGAACTCAGGCAGCTGACCCCGGCCGTAGGCCAGGATCAACGGCTCCGCCATCTTGAACCCCTCGATCCAGCCCGGATAGGGGTGCTTCAGGGAGGACTCAACGATGGCGGGACGGTAGATGGAGATCCGGAAATCCTGCCCCAGGTCCGCCACCACCCGCTCCCCCAGCGCCTTGGCGAAGGTGTAGACGTCGGTCCAGCCCAGGGAACGGGCTCGCTCGGTGCCGGCCTGGACCAGCTCGGTCTTGACCCACTCCTGGCGGCGCCGCTCGGTGTCGCGGGAGGTGGTCAGGTAGCCGGCCTTCGCGTGGAGCGCCTCGGCCTCCCTGCGGAGTTTCGTCAGCTGCCCCGCCTCGCGGGAGCGGGCCTCGATGTGCTCCTTCATCGCCATCGCCGCGACAGTCTCAGCCTCGTAGTCCACGTCGTGGACGTGCGCTGCCTCGGGGATGGCGCCGCGCCGACGACCCGCGGTGTAGGCGGTGGAGACGTGCACGTAGTGGGGCACCTTGACCAGCGTGCCGTCTTCGTCCGAGCAGGCCTCGCGCAGCTTCGTCAGGAGGGCCTTGGTGCCGATGACGTTGGTCATGAAGGCCTGGTCGATGGGCGGATCGAAGGACACGTCGCCCGCGCAGTGCAGGAGCACGTCGAGGTCGCGCGGGAGGTCCGGCACGTTGGGCAGGTCACCCTCGATGACGGAGACCCGCTCTGCCATCAGCTTCTCGACGCCGCCGGCAGCCTCGACGATGGGCTTGAAGATCTTCTTGCCCAGGAGGCCGACGACGCGCTGCTCGGCCGTGACCGAGCCTTTCCGGCGCACCAGGACGGCGGTGGTGGTGTCCGGGCATTCGGTGAGCACCTTCCACAGGAGCTGCTCGCCGATGAACCCGGTGACGCCGGTCATCACGATCTTCTTGCCGGCGAGCAGGTCCGCGATCCGGCCGTTCAGCAGCGGCGGGACGTGCACGCGGGCCGAGTTGACCTCGCCGAACGTACTCGCGGGTGGCTTGGGCATCAGAGGTCTCCTTCGGCCACGGCGAGTGCCTCCTCGATGGTGAACCGGCCGAGGTAGAGGGCCGTGCCGATGATGGCGCCCTCGATCCCGCGGTCCACGAGGCCGCGCAGAGCCCGGAGGTTCTCCAGCGTGGCGATCCCGCCGGAGGCAATCACCTTCTGGCCGCTGCGCTGCGCGACGGCGGTGAGCAGTTCGATGTTGGGGCCGGTGAGCATGCCGTCGGAGTTGACGTCGGTGACGACGAACCGCTCACATCCGGCGGCGACGAGCCGGTCCAGAGTCTCGGGCCAGGGGCCCCCCTCTGTGGTCCAGCCGCGGGCGGCGAGGTTCTCGCCGCGCACGTCGAGGCCGATGGCGACCCGGTCCCCGTACTGGCCGATGATCCGCTCGCACCATTGGGGGTTCTCCAGGGCAGCGGTGCCGATGTTGACCCGCCTGGCGCCGGTGGACAGCGCCCGCTCAAGGGACTCGTCGTCGCGGATCCCGCCGGACAGCTCGACGTTCATCTCGAGGCTGCCGACGATGGAGCGCAGCAGCTCAGCGTTGCTGCCGCGGCCGAAGGCGGCGTCCAGATCCACGAGGTGCAGCCATTCGGCTCCCCCGTGCTGCCATCTGAGGGCAGCGGCGAGCGGGTCGCCGAACTCCTTCTGTGACCCCGCGATCCCCTGCACGAGCTGGACGGCCTGGCCGTCCTGCACGTCGACGGCTGGCAACAGCTGCAACTTCTCCACGACGCCCAACCCTAGCTGAAACGGGGCTACCAGGACCCGAGCCAGTTCGCGATGAGCCGCGCACCGGCGGCCCCGGACTTCTCAGGATGGAACTGGGTGGAGCTCACCGGCCCCTGCTCGACGGCGGCCACGAACGTGGCGTCCTCGTGGCGGGAGAGCGTCACCAGCGCGTCCGGGGGCGGTGCGATCGCCGCGTAGCTGTGCACGAAGTAGAAGCGCTCTGCCGCCAACCCGTCGAAGAGCACGCTGCCCTCCGGCGGGGTCACGGTGTTCCAGCCCATGTGCGGCAGCCGGTGGGCGTCCAGTTCCACGACCCGTCCGTGGAACAGCCCAAGCCCTGGCGTGTCGACCCCGTGCTCGGTGCCGCTGTCGAACAGGACCTGGTGACCCACGCAGATGCCGAACAGTGGCCGTCCGGCCTCCACCCACCCGGAGATGAGCTCGACGCCCCCGGCGGCCCGCAGCCCCGCCATGCAGGCCGCGAAGGCGCCCACACCGGGCACGACGAGCGCGTCCTGGCGGCGCAGCTCTGACAGGTCCGAGGTCACGACGAGGTCCGCGCCCGCGTTGGCGAACGCGCGGGCGGCCGAATGCAGGTTGCCCGAGCCGTAGTCGAGCAGACCCACCCGGCGGCTCAGAGCGCGCCCTTGGTGCTGGGAATGCCCTGGACCCGAGGGTCCAGCTCCACGGCGTCGCGCAGGGCGCGGGCCAGGGCCTTGAACTGGGCCTCGACGATGTGGTGGGGGTCACGGCCGGACAGCAGCCGCAGGTGGACGCAGAGGCCTGCGTTGAGGGCCAGCGCCTCCACCACGTGGTAGGTCATGGAGCCGGCGTAGGGCACTCCCGAGCCGCCGATCTGTGCGTACACCTGTCCGTCCGGCTCTCCGGAGCACACCACGTACGGGCGGCCGGCCACGTCGACGACGCAGTCCGCCACCGCCTCGTCGAGGGGCACCACGGCGTGCCCGAAGCGACGGATGCCGGACTTGTCCCCCAGCGCCTGCTTCAGCGCCTGGCCGAGGCAGATGGCGGTGTCCTCGATGGTGTGGTGCCCGTCGATGTGCAGGTCTCCCGTGGCCTCGACGGTGAGGTCGATGAGGGAGTGCTTGGACAGGGCGGTCAGCATGTGGTCGTAGAACCCCACGCCGGTGCTGATGCTGGAGGCTCCTGTGCCGTCCAGGTCCACGGTGACCGTGATCCTCGATTCGCTGGTGGAGCGTTCGACGGTGGCGGTGCGGGTCACAGCGTGGTCCCTTCGATGGGTGGATTCAGGTCCTCCAGCGCGTCGCGGAGGATGGCCATCTCGGTCGGCGTGCCCGCCGAGACGCGTAGGAAGCCGGCGGGTCCGGTCTCGCGGATCAGGATGCCACGGTCCAGCAGGTCCTGCCAGACCCGGTGCCGGTCCGCGAACCGCCCGACGAGGGTGAAGTTGGCCTCGGAGTCGATCACCGCGTAGCCGCGGCCCCTCGCCCAGGCCTCGAAGCCGCGGGCCTCCGCGGCCAGCTGACGCACCTGGGCCAGTAGCTCGTCTGCGTGGGCCAGCGCCACCCTGGCCACCGCCTGCGTCTGCGCGCTCAGGTGGTAGGGCAGCCGGACGATCCGGCACGCGTCGACGATGGCCGACGCCGCAGCCAGGTACCCCACGCGCCCGCCGGCCAGGGCGAAGGCCTTCGACATGGTCCGCGACACCACCATCCGGGGATGCCTGTCCAGCAGCTCCAGCGCCGACGGCTTGGCCGAGAACTCCTGGTAGGCCTCGTCGATCACCACGATGGCCTCGGTGCCCGAGCAGATCTCGTCGATCACCTCCACCGGCACCACGGTGCCGGTGGGGTTGTTGGGGGTGGCGATGATCACGACGGTGGGCTCCGTCTCGCGGACAGCGTCGAGGACGAGGTCCGCGGTGAGCGTGAAGTCCGGGTGCCGGGGCACGGTGACGTACTCGGTGCAGGTGTTGCGGGCGTACTCGGGGTACATCGAGTAGGTGGGGGTGAACGCCAGCACGCGGCGCCCCGGTCCGCCGAAGGCGGTGAGCAGGTGCGCCATGATCTCGTTGGACCCGTTGGCGGCCCAGATCCGCTCCGCCGTCAGCCCGTGCCCGAGGTAGGCCGCGAGATCCTCGCGCAGCGCGAGCGCCTCACGGTCCGGGTACCGGTTGAGGGTGCCGGCCGCGGTGACGATGGCCGCGGCCATCTCGTGGCGGATCAGCGGGGAGGGCGGGTACGGGTTCTCGTTGACGTTGAGCACCACGGGGACGTCCAGCTGCGGGGCACCGTAAGGCTCCTGGCCCACCAGGTCCGCCCGCAATGGCAGATCCTCCAGCGTGATCACTGCGGCCTCCGCACGGTGATGGCGTTGGCGTGCCCGGGCAGGTCCTCGGCCAGCGCGAAGCGCTCAACCCCGTCGGCGATCGCCAGCAGCGCCTCGGCCGTATAGCCGATGACGTGGACCGTCTTGATGAACGACCGCACGGTCAGCCCCGACGAGTGGCAGGCGCAGCCCGCAGTCGGCAGCACGTGGGTGGAGCCGGCCGAGTAGTCGCCCAGCGACACCGGCGCGTAGTCGCCGACGAAGATCGCGCCCGCGTTGCGGATCCTGTTGGCCACGGCCTCCGCGTTCTCGGTCTGGATCTCGAGGTGCTCGGCGGCGTAGGCGTCCGCCACGGCGACGGCCTGATCGATGTCGCGGACCATCACGACCGCCGACTGCTGGCCGCCGAGAGCGGTGCGGACCCGCTCCACGTGCCTGGTGGCGGCCACCTGCACCGCCAGCTCCTCCTGCACCCGCTGCGCAAGCTCCGCCGAGTCCGTGATGAGGACCGACGCCGCGATGGGGTCGTGCTCACCCTGCGAGATGAGGTCCGCGGCCACGAACGCCGGGGTGGCGGTGTGGTCGGCGATGATGGCGATCTCGGTGGGGCCGGCCTCGGAGTCGATGCCCACCAGCCCGCGCACCAGGCGCTTGGCGGCCACCACGTAGATGTTGCCGGGGCCGGTGATGAGGGAGACGGGCTCGCAGAGCCCCGCGACGCCGTGCGCGAACATGGCGATGGCCTGCGCCCCGCCCACGGCGTAGACCTCCTCCACGCCGAGGATGTGACACAGGGCGAGGATGTTGGGGTGCGGGAGGCCGCCGAAGTCCTTCTGCGGCGGGGAGGCAACCGCGATCGACGCGACGCCCGCCACCTGGGCCGGCACCACGTTCATGATGACGCTGGAGGACAGGGGCGCGAGACCTCCGGGCACGTAGAGCCCCACCCGATCGACGGGGATGTTGCGCAACCCCACCCGGGCGCCCGCGGCCAGCAGCGCAGGGGCCGGGTTGCCGTCGAGTTCCAGCGCCTCGGCCACGTGGCGGCGGCGCCGGATGGCCTCGGCGAACGCGGCGGCCAGCTCCGGGTCCAGCTCCTCGGCCGCCCTGGCCAGCGCCTCCGCCGGCACCCTGAGGTGGGTGGGGTCCACCCCGTCGAAGCGCTGGGAGAACTCGCGCAGCGCGTCCTCACCGCGATGGGCCACGGCCTCGACGATGGGAGCCACGACGGAGACCGCGGCCTCCACGTCGAATTGGCCACGCGGAAGGTGGTCACGGTAGGCGTCGTTGACGCCGGTCAGGTCAAGAACTCGCAGCACGCTGCCCAAGTCTAGACCGTGCCGACGGGCTCCTCCGTGGGCCGGTCCACGCGGGGCTCCGGCCAGAAGGCGGCCATCAGCATGATGGGCGTGATAGCCGCGAAGGGCGCCACCAGCAGCGCCGACATCGACCGCAACGCCAGGTCCACGCGTACCACGTCGCCGGCCTGGGCGGCGGCGAGCCGGTCAACGAAACCGGATTCGCCCACGAGCAGCCCTGTCTGCCACGCCGTGAGGGCTGCCGCCAGCGCCGCGATCAGCGGGACAGCGATCACCACCCAGCCCTTGGGGTGCAGAATCACCCAGCCGACGGCCCCCAGGACAAGCCCGACAACGCCGGTGAGCACCGTGAACGTGACGTCCGCAGCCACCATCGCCGTCTGGCTGCGCTCGTTGATCGAGGCCGTCATGTCGTTGTTGATGGTGAAGGCGGGCAGCGGGGACAGCGAGGACCACAGCAGGCCTGCGATCACGCCCAGCGCCACCGCCGCGGCGAGGTAGGCCGCGACGCGCCAGGCGGTGCTGTCCCACAGCTCCGACAACCTGCCCCGGCGGGAGATGACCAGCACATCCTCGGCCATCAGTCCTGCCTTCCGACGCCGACGCAGCTGGGCCCGAGGACCGCCTTCAGGTCCGCGAACAGCGCCGAGGTGAGCTCCACCCGGAAACCGTCGCCCAACCTGAAGGTTTTGACCTGGTCTCCGGTGCGCAGCTGCAGGTGCACCTCCGCGGCCCCCGGGTACTGGGCGAGGATCTCCTTGATCCGGGCCACCACGCCGGGGGTGCAGCGCACGGCCGGGAGCGTCAGGGCCAGCGGCCCGACGTTGCCCTCCGCGCTGACGTGGGGCGAGACGAGGTGCTGGGCGCGCATCCGGCCGCGGTCCTCGCCGGATTCCACCGTGCCCTCCACCGCGACAATCGTGTCCGGCGCGAGGTGGGCGGCCACCTGGTCGTAGACGCGGGGGAAGACCGTCACCTCGATGGAGCTGGTCAGATCCTCCAGCACCACCTGCGCCCAGATGTTGCCGGCCTTGTTCACCCGACGGTTCACCGAGGTGATGAGGCCGCACAGCTTGGTCTGCCCGCGGAAGCCCTCGCCTGCGGCCGCTGACGCGATGGGGCGGTCACTGTTGGCCTGCAGCACGTGTTCGAGGCCGTTGAGGGGGTGGTCCGAGACGTAGAGGCCCAGCATCTCCCGCTCGAAGGCGAGCCTGGTGCGACGGTCCCATTCGTCGACCTGCGGCACCTGGGCGTGCAGGGCGGGGCCGGATGAGTCGTCGGGGAGGCTCAGTCCGAAGTCGAAGCCGTCCTGGCCGTTCTCGGCGTTGCGCTTGACGTCGATGATGGAGTCGACGGCGGTCTCGAAGATGCCCATCAGCGCGCGCCGAGCGTGGCCGAGTTCGTCGAAGGCCCCCGCCTTGATCAGCGACTCGATGGTGCGCTTGTTGCACATCAGCAGCGGGGACTTGTCCAGGAAGTCGTGGAAGTCCGTGGCCGGGCCCTTCCGCTGGCGCTCGACGATCCAGGCGCTGACCACCTTGTCGCCCACGTTGCGGACCGCGCCGAGGCCGAACCGGATGTGGTCACCCACGGGGGTGAACGCGGACTCGGAGGAGTTGACGTCCGGCGGCAGGACCTGGATGCCCATCCGGCGGCACTCGGCGAGGTAGAGGCCGGACTTGTCCTTGTCGTCGCGGACGGACTGCAGCAGGGCGGCCATGTACTCGACGGGGTGGTTGGCCTTCAGCCACGCCGTCCAGTAGGAGACCAGGCCGTAGGCGGCGGAGTGTGCCTTGTTGAACGCGTAGTCCGAGAACGGCAGCAGGATGTCCCACACGGTGCGGACCGCGTCCTGCGAGTAGCCCCGCTCCTGCATCCCGCCGGAGAAGATCTCGTACTGGGCGTCCAGTTCGGACTTCTTCTTCTTGCCCATGGCGCGGCGCAGCATGTCCGCGCTGCCGAGCGAGTATCCGGCCAGCTGCTGGGCGATGGCCATCACCTGCTCCTGATACACGATCAGGCCGTAGGTCTCCCCCAGGATGGGCTCCAGCGCCTCGGCGAGCTCCGGATGGATGGGCTCCACCGGCTCGCGGCCGGTCTTGCGGCGCGCGTACTTGTTGTGCGAGTCGGCGCCCATGGGGCCGGGGCGGTACAGGGCGCCCACGGCGGAGATGTCCTCGAAGCAGTCCGGCTGCATCTGGCGCAGCAGGGCCCGCATGGGTCCGCCGTCGAGCTGGAACACCCCCAGCGTGTCTCCGGCCTGGAGCAGCGCGTAGGTGGCCGGGTCGTCGAGGGTGAGGGTGTCGAGGTCCACGTCGATGCCCTTGTTGAGCTTGACGTTGCGCACCGCGTCGTCGAGCACCGTGAGGTTGCGCAGGCCCAGGAAGTCCATCTTGATCAGCCCGAGGGACTCGCAGCCGGGGTAGTCGAACTGGGTGATGATGGCCCCGTCGGCCTCCCGCTTCATGAGCGGGATGATGTCGATCAGCGGGGAGGCGGACATGATGACACCGGCGGCGTGCACGCCCCACTGGCGTTTCAGCCCCTCCAGCCCCATGGCTGTGTCCACGACGGTGCGCACGTCCGGGGAGCCCTGGTACAGCTCGCGGAACTCGCTGCCCTCGTTGTAGCGCTTGTGGTTCTCGTTGAACAGGTCCGCCAGCGGGACCCCCTTGCCCATCACGTCGGCGGGCATGGCCTTGGTGATCTGCTCGCCGATGGCAAAGGGCATGTCCAGCACGCGCGCGGCGTCCTTGACGGCGGCCTTGGCCTTGATGGAGCCGTAGGTGACGATCTGCGCCACCTTGTCCGAGCCGTACTTCTCGGTGACGTAGGCGATCACCTCGCCGCGGCGGCGGTCGTCGAAGTCGATGTCGAAGTCCGGCATGGAGACGCGCTCGGGGTTGAGGAAGCGCTCGAACAGAAGACCGTGCTCGATGGGGTCCAGGTCTGTGATGCGCATCGCGTAGGCCACCATGGAGCCTGCGCCCGAGCCTCGGCCGGGGCCGACACGGACCCCGTTCTTCTTCGCCCAGTTGATGAAGTCCGCCACCACCAGGAAGTAGCCGGTGAAGCCCATCTGCGTGATGATGCCCATCTCGAAGTGCGCCCGGTCCGCGACCTCGGCGGACACTCCCCCGGGATAGCGCGCGGCGAGCCCGCGCTGGACCTCCTTGAGGAACCAGGTGTCCTCGGTCTCCCCCTCGGGGCAGGGGAACTTCGGCATGTAGGTGCCGGAGCCCTCGTCGAAGGTGGTCTCGATGCGTTCGGCGATGGCCAGCGTGTTGTCGCATGCCTCGGGCAGTTCGTGGAAGAGGGCGCGCATCTCCGCGGGCGACTTCATGTAGTAGCCGTTGCCGTCGAACTTGAACCTGTCCGTCTGCGCCTTGCGGGAGCCCGCGGAGACGCACAGCAGCGTGTCGTGGGCGTCGGCGTCGTCGGCGTGGACGTAGTGGGAGTCGTTGGTGGCCACCAGCGGCAGCCGCAGGTCCTTGGCGAGCCTGAGCAGGTCGTGCCGGACCCGGGTCTCGATCTCCAGCCCGTGGTCCATCAGCTCGACGAAGAAGTTGCCCTCGCCGAAGATGTCGCGGAACTCGGCGGCGGTGGCGAGCGCGTTGTCGTACTGGCCGAGCCGCAGGAACGTCTGCACCTCCCCTGAGGGGCAGCCGGTGGTGGCGATGAGGCCCTTCCCGTACAGGTTGAGCAGTTCCCGGTCCGCGCGCGGCTTGTAGAAGAACCCCTCCAGCGAGCTGCGTGTGCTGAGCCGGAAGAGGTTGTGCATGCCTTCCTGGTTGGAGGCCCACATCGTCATGTGGGTGTAGGCGCCCTTGGAGGCCACGTCGTCGCCGGTCCCGTCTCCGAACTGGACCCGCTTGCGCTCGGAGCGGTGGGTGCGGGGAGTGAGGTAGGCCTCGAGCCCGATGATGGGCTTGACGGCGAATTCCTTCGAAGCCTTGTAGAACTCGTAGGCGCCGAACAGGTTGCCGTGGTCCGTGATGGCCAGCGCCGTCATGCCGAGCTTCTCGGCCTGCTTGAACATGTCCTTGACGCGGGCGGCGCCGTCGAGCATGGAGAACTCGGAGTGGTTGTGGAGGTGAACGAAGGTATCGGCCATCTGTCATCTCCTCCATCCGTCAGCGGGCGACGGGACCCCACCATACTCGCCCCTGGCCGCGCCGGCCCTGTGGCGCGGCCGGTGGGTCACGCCACCGCCCCCAGCACCTGCACGGCGACGATCTTGGCGATGATCCCCAACGCGAACAGGGCGGCGTAGCCCGCGTCGACACGCCCGTCGCTGACCCGTGAGGTGGCGAACGACAGGATGGCCGGCTGGCCGATGTAACCCGCGAAGCCCCCGGCGGCGCGGGGGGCGCTGAGCCCCAGGAACCTGGCGCCCGCGAGGAAGACGACGGCGGAGAACGCGACGATGATGGCCGCCAGGAGCCCGGCCCGGAGCCCGGTGGCGGTGAGCGCCTGGTCGGCGAACAGCGGCCCCGAGGCCAGGCCGACGCTGGCGAGGAACAGCAGCAGGCCCAGTTGCCGGATGGTGAGGTTGACGGTGAGCGGCATGGCCCAGATCAGCGGGCCGGTGCGGTGGGTGGCGCCCAGCACCATGCCCACCAGGAGAGGGCCGGCCGCGGAGCCGAGGGAGAACACGGCCTCTCCGGGCATGGGGACCGCGATCGTGCCGATCAGCAGGCCGGCCACCAGCCCCAGGCCGAGCGCGAGGGCATCCACCTCCGCGACTCGTCGCTCGGAGTCCCCCAGGAACGTCGACAGGTCGTCCAACTCCTCCTGGGGAGCCACCGCCAGGACCCGATCGCCGAGCTGCAGGACGAGGTCGTCACGGGCGAGGAGATCCGAGTCGCCGCGGCGCACCCGGGTGATCACCGCCCCGAAGCGCCCCGGGAGGTTGAGCTGTGCCACGGTGCGCCCCGCCACCGACGGCGAGGACACCACGAACCGCGTGAAGTCCACGAAGGCGCGGTCGTCGGTCAGCTCCCGGGACAGCCGGTGCCCGAGGTAGGCGATCGCTTCCTCAACGGCGGCCGGTGCGCCCACCACGAGCACCTCGTCCCCGGCCTGCAGGTCCTCACCGGGGGCCAGGACCCGGGTGCGGGCGTCGCGGACGAGGTAGCTCATCTTGATGCTCTCGTCCGCCCAGCCGGGCACGCCCCGCTGGGAGGTGGGCCTCTTGACGTGCACGGACTCGGCCACGATGGCGTCGGCCGAGGCGGGCGCCGGGTCGTTCCTGCCGGGCCACTTCCGTCCCACCACGAGCGCCACCACGACGATGGCCAGGATCACGCCCACCGGGTAGCCGAGGGCGTAGCCGACGGCGGCGTCGGGGCTGCCGGTGGCGGCGGTGGCGGCGGCGAGTGCCGGAGTCGAGGTGAGCGCGCCCGCGATGAGCCCGGCCACCATGCCGGTGCCGAGGCCCAGCCAGGAGCCGATCAGAAAGGCCAGGGCCGTGACGGCGGCAATGGCCGCCACCGCGAGGATCATCAGCGGGAGTTGGCGCCGGAGGTCTGAGAAGAAGGTCTCCCCCGCCGCGATGCCCACGGTGTAGACGAACAGGGCGAGCCCGAGTGTGGAGATCAGGGCCAGTCCGTCGCCGAGCGCGGGGTCAAGCGCGCCCACGGCGAGGCCGACGAACAAGGCCCCCGCGGCGCCGAGCTTGAGGGGCCCGAAGGGAATCATGCCGAACGCGGCGCCCAACGCCACGACCAGCATGATGGTCAGCAGGGGCGACGACGCGAGCAGGCCCAGCACGGTGACTCCTCCCCCGCCCGTTCACTCGTCCGGGCAGTCAGCAGGCTAGCGCTTCACGAAACGCGGGCGGCTCAGGGCTCGTTCAACCAGGTGAGGTGCGAGCCGTCCTCCACGATGAGGTGGACCAGCTCCGCGTTGAACTCAGCGCCGTACTCGGCCGTGATGTGTGCCTGGAAGGCGTCGTCGTCGCGGTACTGCTCGAAGACGAACCAGCGGCGCGGGTGGTCCTCCCGGGTGAACGGGAGGAACACCACGTTGCCGGGCTCCTGGCGGACCTTCTCGGTGAGGCCAGCCATCAACTCGGCGACCCGATCCTCGTGTCCGGGCAGCGCGGTGAACTCGGCGAACAGTGTCTTCATCTGCCGAGCCTATCCCTGTGGGACCCTCCCGGTGCGAGACAGCCCCATCGGCCTGACGCAGGACACCAATGGTCGTCTCCGCTGGCTTGTCGGGGGTTCAGGTCCAAAGGGTCCCGCTCCCGAGCGCAAGGGTGGGGGACGGCAGGGCGGCACTGCGCAGCGGTGCCCAACCCAACGATCACCCAACCGGCATCCCGCCCAAGCAGACCCAACCCCAACGCCGCCCTGCCAGCCCACACCCGGGACAAGACAACGCCACAGGAGGAACGAGTGCGGGGAGACGGGAGACGAGGGCCGGGCGGCCTCAACAGCGCGACCACACACTGACCGGCAGCCAGAAACCAGACCCTGGACAACGGCCGCCCGGGCATCGACTCACGGCTCCCCACACCCGACGACGAGAACTGCGTGAAAGTGGTAGTCACGACCCTTCGAGACGGCCTACGCCGCTCCGCGGGCGGCCCTCCTCAGGGAGCGAAAGGGGACAGGCCACGCCGCTCCGCGGGCGGCCCTCCTCAGGGAGCGATGGGGACAGGCCACGCCGCTCCGCGGGCGGCCCTCCTCAGGGAGCGACGGATGAGCGAAGTTGACCCCTAGACCAGCAGCTGGCGCTCCTGGGGCCCGATCGGCCGTGGGAGCTTCGACGAGCCGCTGAGGTGCTCGTCGACGCCCTGCGCGCAGGACCGACCCTCCGCGATCGCCCAGACGATCAGCGACTGCCCGCGGCCCGCGTCGCCGCACACGAACACGTGCTCCACGCTGGTGCGGTACTTGTCATCGCGCACGATGTTGCCGCGGGGATCGAGCTCCACGCCGAGCTCCTCGACCAGGCCGGTCTGCTGGGGCCCGGTGAATCCCATCGCCAGCAGCACCAACTGGGCCGGGATGTGCCGCTCGGTGCCCTCAACCGGCACGAAGCGGCCGGCGTCGAAGCGGACCTCGACGATGTCCAGGCCGGCGACCCGGCCCTGATCGTCGCCGACGAACCGGTTGGTGGACACGGAGTACACCCGGTCCCCGGCCTCCTCGTGCGCCGAGGTGATCTTGAACGTCATCGGGTAGGTGGGCCACGGCTGGCCCGCGGGGCGGTCCCCCGGGGGCATGGGCAGGATCTCGAGCTGGGTGATGGATCGTGCGCCCTGCCGGGTGGAGGTGCCGAGGCAGTCGGCGCCGGTGTCACCGCCGCCGATGATCACCACGTCCTTGCCCTCGGCGGTGATCTGGTCCGCCACCTCTTCGCCGAGCGCGGCGCGGTTGGCCTGGGGCAGGAACTCCATGGCCTGATGGATGCCTGCGAGCTCGCGCCCGGGGACGGGCAGGTCGCGGGGAACGGTGGAGCCGATGGCGAGCACCACGGCCTCGTAGCGGTCCAGGAGTTCCTTGCCCGTGATGTCGACGCCCACGTTGACGCCGGTCTTGAACTGGGTCCCTTCCAGCACCATCTGCTTGAGGCGGCGGTTGAGGACGGCCTTCTCCATCTTGAACTCGGGGATGCCGTACCGCAGCAGGCCGCCGATGGCGTCGGCACGCTCGTAGACCACGACGGTGTGCCCGGCGCGGGTCAGCTGCTGCGCCGCGGCGAGGCCGGCGGGCCCGGAGCCGACGACGGCCACCGTCTTGGCGGTGTGCCACTCAGGCTGTTGCGGGAAGACGCGGGAGTCCTCCCACGCCTTGTCGATGATGGCCACCTCGACGTTCTTGATGGTCACCGCGTCCATGTTGATCGCCACCACGCAGGCCGTCTCGCAGGGCGCCGGGCAGAGGCGGCCGGTGAACTCCGGGAAGTTATTGGTGGCGTGCAGCCGGTCCAGCGCGGCCTGCCACTCGTCGCGCCAGACCAGGTCGTTCCACTCGGGAATGAGGTTGCCCAGCGGGCAGCCGTTGTGGCAGAACGGGATGCCACAGTCCATGCAGCGGCCGGCCTGCTGGGAGATGATCGGCAGGAGGGCCTTGCCCGGGGTGCCCGGGTAGACCTCCTTCCAGTCGTGCACGCGCTCCTCCACGGGGCGACGCTCGGCCACCTGCCGTGGCGTGGTCATGAAACCCTTGGGATCAGCCATGAGCGGCCTCCATCATCAGTGTGGTGGTGTCCTCGTCGGACAGCCCGTCGGAGACGGACTGGGCCTTGACGGCCATGATGCGGGCGAAGTCGCGCGGTTGCACCTTTGTGAAGCGGAGGCGCAGGTCCTCGTCGCTGAGCTGGAGCAGCTCGTCGGCGACCAGGGAGCCTGTCTCGGCGCGGTGCTCGTCCATCAGCTCCCGGATCCGTGCCACGTCCTCAGGCTCCGGGTCGACCGGGTCCGCCAACTCGGTGTTGAGGCGCAGCGGGTTCAGATCCAGCACCCAGGCCACGCCACCGGACATGCCGGCGGCGAAGTTGCGGCCGGTGGGCCCGATGACGAGGACCTCGCCGCCGGTCATGTACTCGCAGCCGTGGTCCCCCACGCCCTCGACGACGGCGGTGGCCCCGGAGTTGCGCACGCAGAAGCGCTCGCCCACCAGGCCGCGCAGGAACATAGCCCCTGAGGTGGCGCCGTAGCCGATGACGTTGCCTGCGACGATCTGCTCGGCGGGGTCGAAGCGCACCCCCTGCGGCGGGGTGACGACGAGGCGTCCGCCCGAGAGTCCCTTGCCGAAGTAGTCGTTGGAGTCACCGATGAGCCGCAGCGTGATGCCGCGGGGCAGGAAGGCGCCGAAGCTCTGGCCGCCGGTGCCGGTGAGCGTGAACTCGATGGTGCCTGGCTCCAGGCCCTTGCCCTCGGTGGCCTTGGTCACCTCGTGGCCCAGCATGGTGCCGACGGTGCGGTCCACGTTGCGCACCGGCAACGATTGGCGCACCTGCTCGCCGCGGGCGAGCGCGGGCTCCGACAGCCGGATCAGCTCGACATCCAGCTTCGAGTCCAGGCCGTGGTCCTGGACCGTGGTGCAGTGGCGCTGCGTGCCCTCGGGGACGTCGATCTGCGTGAGGATGGGCGAGAGGTTGAGGCCGTGGGTCTTCCAGTGGCCAACCGCCTTGCCGACGTCCAGCAGGTCCGCCCGTCCGACGGCCTCTTCGAGGGAGCGCAGCCCGAGGGAGGCGAGCAGCTCGCGCACCTCGCGCGCCATGAACATGAAGAAGTTGACCACGTGGTCCGGGTCCCCGTGGAACTTGCCCCGGAGGAACGGGTTCTGCGTGGCCACACCCACCGGGCAGGTGTCTTTGTGGCAGACGCGCATCATGATGCAGCCGGCCACCACGAGGGGCGCCGTCGCGAACCCGAACTCCTCGGCGCCGAGCAGCGCTGCGATGAGCACGTCCCGGCCGGTCTTGAGCTGGCCGTCGCACTGGACGACGATGCGGTCACGCAGCCCGTTGAGCAGCAGCGTCTGCTGCGTCTCGGCCAGGCCGAGCTCCCACGGGGCGCCGGCGTGCTTGAGCGAGGTCAGGGGCGCCGCGCCGGTGCCGCCGTCGTGGCCGGAGATCAGCACCACGTCCGCCTTGGCCTTGCTGACGCCCGCCGCGACCGTGCCGACGCCGATCTCGGAGACGAGCTTGACGTGCACCCGCGCCGAGGGGTTGGCGCACTTGAGGTCGTGGATCAGCTGCTTGAGGTCCTCGATGGAGTAGATGTCGTGGTGCGGCGGCGGGGAGATGAGGCCCACGCCGGGCGTCGAGTGACGCGTCTTGGCCACCCACGGGTAGACCTTCGGGCCGGGCAGCTGGCCGCCCTCGCCGGGCTTGGCGCCTTGGGCCATCTTGATCTGGATGTCGTCGGCGTAGGTGAGGTACTCCGAGGTCACGCCGAAGCGGCCGGAGGCCACCTGCTTGATGGCGGAGCGGCGGGCCGGGTCGTGGAGCCGCTCCGGGTCCTCGCCGCCTTCGCCGGTATTGGACTTGCCGCCGATGCGGTTCATCGCGACGGCGAGGGTCTGGTGGGCCTCCATGGAGATGGAGCCGTAGCTCATGGCGCCGGTGGAGAACCGCTTGACGATGCTCTCGACGGGCTCCACCTCGTCGATGCTGATCGGCTCTGTGGGCTTGAAGTCCATCAGAGAGCGCAGCGTCATGATCCGCGAGGAGTTGTCGTTGACCAGCGAGGTGTAGCGCTGGAACATCGTGTAGTCGCCGGTGGAGGTGGCGTGCTGGAGGCGGAAGACCGTCTCCGGGTCGAACAGGTGCGGCTCACCCTCGCGGCGCCACTGGTACTCGCCGCCCACCAGGAGGTTGCGGTGCGCGAGCGGGATGCCATCCGTGGGGTAGGCGGTCGTGTGCCGGGCCTGGATCTCGTCTGCCAGCTGGCCCAGGCCGAGGCCTCCGAGCCGGCTCGTGGTGCCGGTGAAATAGCGGTCCACCACGTCCTGGCTGAGGCCGACGCACTCGAAGATCTGCGCGCCGGTGTACGAGGCGATGGTGGAGACGCCCATCTTGCTCATCACCTTCAGCACGCCCTTGGACAGCGCCTTGGCGACGTTGGCGATGGCCTTCTCGGCGCTCACCTCGACGTACATCTCCCGGCGGGCCAGGTCCTCCGCGGACTCGAACACCAGGTACGGGTTGATGGCGGCGGCTCCGAAGCCGATCAGGAGCGCCATGTGGTGAACCTCGCGCACGTCGCCGGCCTCCACCACGAGGCCCACCTGGGTGCGGGTCTTCTCCCGCACCAGGTGATGGTGCACGGCCGCGGTGAGCAGCAGCGACGGGATGGGCGCCAGCTGGGCGGTGGCGTGCCGGTCCGACAGGACGATCGCGCGGGCTCCGCCGCGGATGGCCGCGGACACCTCGTGGCAGATCTCCTCGATCTTCTTCTCCAGCGCCCTGCCGCCGCCGGCCACCTTGTACAGGCCGTGCACCACGTGGGTGCCGTACCCGGGCAGTTCGCCGTCCTTGTTGAGGCGCACGATCTTGGCGAGCTGCTCGGAATCCAGGACCGGCCGGTTCATGGTGAGCTGCCGGGCCGCCTCCGGGGTGGGCTCCAGCAGGTTGCGCTCGGGTCCGATCTTGGTGGTCAGCGAGGTGACGAGCTCCTCGCGGATCGCGTCCAGCGGCGGGTTGGTCACCTGCGCGAACAGCTGCTTGAAGTAGTCGAAGATCAGTCGCGGCCGGCTGCTCAGCACCGCGATCGGCGAGTCCGTGCCCATGGAGCCGATCGGCTCGGTGCCGGTGTTGGCCATGGGGGCGATGATGAGGCGGAGTTCCTCTTCGGTGTATCCGAACACCTGCTGGCGGCGGATCACGGAGGCGTGGGAGTGCACGATGTGGGCACGGCCCGGAAGGGCGTCGAGCTCGATCTTGTTCTCCGCCACCCACTTCTCGTAGGGGTGCTCAGCTGCGAGCGAACCCTTCACCTCGTCGTCGGAGAGGATGGAATGCTTCTCCAGGTCCACCAGGAGCATGCGGCCCGGCTGGAGGCGCCCCTTGCGGACCACGTCTCCGGCCTCGATGGGCAGCACGCCGGCTTCCGAGGCGAACACCACGAGTCCGTCGGCGGTCTCCCAGAAGCGTCCCGGGCGCAGGCCGTTGCGGTCCAGGCAGCCACCGATGATGGTGCCGTCGGTGAACGTCATGCAGGCGGGCCCGTCCCAGGGCTCCATGATCATCGAGTGGTACTCGTAGAAGGCGCGGCGCTGCGGGTCCATCTCGGCATGGCCCTCCCACGCCTCGGGGATCATCATGAGGACGGCGTGCGGCAGGGAGCGCCCGCCGAGGTGCAGCAGCTCGAGCACCTCGTCGAAGGAGGCCGAGTCCGAGCCGTCGGGGGTGCAGATGGGGAACAGCTTCTCCAGGGTGCCGGGGAACTTGTCCGACGTGAGCAGCGCCTCCCGGGCACGCATCCAGTTGCGGTTGCCGCGCACGGTGTTGATCTCGCCGTTGTGGGCGATCATGCGGTAGGGGTGCGCCAGCTCCCAGGCCGGGAACGTGTTGGTGGAGAACCGGGAGTGGACCAGAGCCAGCGCTGACTCGATCCGCTCGTCGTGAAGCTCCGGGAACACCTCCTCCAGCTGCGCGGTGGTGAGCATGCCCTTGTAAACCAGTGTCCGCGCCGACAGCGAGGCGAAGTAGAGGCCTGTCTCGTGCTGGGCGCGGCGGCGAAGGACGTAGGCCACCCGGTCCAGGTCGATCCCCGTCTGCCCCTCGCGGCCGGCGACGATCAGGTGCTCGAAGCGCGGCATGGCGCCGATCGAGATGGGCGAGAGCGTCGAGGTCTCCACGGGCACCTCACGCCAGACGAGCACGTCGAGCTCCAGCTCCCCGGCGATCGCCTCGACGGCGATCTTGACCTCGGCGCGTCGCGCGTCGTCGGTGGGCAGGAAGGCCAGGCCGACGGCGTACTCGCCGGCCTCCGGCAGGTGGACCCCCGCCACGGCACGCAGGAACCGGTCCGGGACCTGGATCAGGATGCCGGCGCCGTCACCGGCTGCCTCGTCGGCGCCGGTGGCGCCGCGGTGGTCCAGATTGCGCAAAGCCTCGAGTCCCTGGGCCACGATCCGGTGCCGGGGCACGCCGTCGAGTTGGGCCACGAAGGCGACACCGCAGGCGTCGTGCTCGTAGGACGGGTCGTAGAGACCCACCTTTTCGCGGTGCGGGAACACGCTCTGAGCCATCTACTGGTCCTCCTCGAAGTCATTCAGGACATGCCGCGGCCGGGCCACAGCGAGGAAACAGTATGCGGGCGGCCTGCGCCGAGCAACTGAATCCATGCCCGGTGGCAGAGCGTAAGGCAATTGTTACCTGGCCGAAACATCAGTCCAGAATGAGCGAGTCGCCGCCTGAGCGGACGGCGACGATCCCCGCCCCGAGGTCCACGCGGAACTCGGCCGCGCCCTCGGCGGAGGAGCAGCGGTAGACCAGCTCGGTGTTGCTTCGGTGGAGAACCTCCAGTGAGGCCGTGGCCAGCCAGGGGTGACGACGGCGGAACGCGATCGCGGCCTGATAGCGGCGGTGGAGGGGCTCACCCAGCGCGGACAGCTCGTCGGGCGTGGCGGGCAGTGGCGGGCGGACCTCGTCGTCGCCGTGCCAGGCCTCGGTCTTCGTGCCGGTGAATCCCTGCTCGTCGCCGTAGTAGACGCTGGGCATGCCGGGCAGCGTCATCAGGATGGTCGCCGCGAGGCCGGCCCGTTGGGCGCCCACGGTGGTGGCGATGCGGGTGACGTCGTGGTTGCCGACGAAGATCTGGGGCAGGAACTCGGCGCAGAACGCGGCGTGACGCTCAAACGCGTGAGCCAGCTCCCAGAGGTTCTCGTCCTTGAGCGAGCTCCAGATCGCCTTCCACAGCTCGTACTGGGTGAGCGAGTCCAGCGTCGATTCGCGGACGAAGGCGGAGTAGTCGCCGTGGATGACCTCGCCGAGGAGGACGGCGTCAGGGAACTCGGCCCGGACGCGCTCGGCGACATCGCGCCAGAATCGGGTGGGGACGGCGTAGGCCACGTCCAGGCGCCATCCGGCGATGCCGCGCCGGAGCCAGTGGAGCATGGCGTCGGCGACCAGGTCCAGGACCGCCGGATTGTCGTGATTGAGCTCCACGAGGGAGTCGTGCCCCTCCCAGCCCTTGGGGTGGCCGTTCTCCTGACGGATCAGGTCCGGGCACTCGGCCACCAGCGGGTGTTCACGGGCAACATGGTTGAACACCCCGTCGAGCATGACGTTGATCCCGCGGGCGCGGGTTCCGGCGATCAAGCGGTCGAAGTCCGCGTCGTCGCCCAGCCGGGAATCGATGCGGAAGTGGTCCAGCGTGTCGTAACCGTGGGAGACCGACGCGAACACTGGACCGAGCAGGAGCCCGTTGCAGCCGAGCTCGACGAGGTAGTCCAGCCATCCCTCCAGACGGGTCAGCCGGTGCGCGGGATCGCCATGCTCGTTTCGGATCGGCGCCCCCGTCGCTCCCAGGGGATAGACCTGCCACCAGATCGCGTGCTCCATCAGGCCCATGCGGGGTCCTCCTCGTCGGCTCTGCCCCAGGCTACTCCCGGCGCCCGTCAGGCGGCGATCAGGCGCTCGAAGTCGTCCTTCATCTCGCCGGCCGACAGCCCGTTCCACACCACTCGCATCAGGCGGTCCTCGCCGAAGCCCAGCACGTAGGTGCCGTGGTCCACCTCGTAGCCGCCGGAGGGCAGCTGCTTGCCCTCGGCGATGTCGATGCCGAGGCTCATCGCGGCGGGCATGATGTCCTCCAGCGGGCCGCTGAGGCCCACGAACGAGTCATCCACGCGCGCCAGGTACTCCCGGAGCACCTCGGGGGTGTCGCGGGCGGGGTCCGTGGTGACCACGATGAGGGTGATGTCGTCGATGAGGTCCTCGGGGAGGCGACGCTTGGCGGTGGCCATGTCCGCCATGATCCCCGGGCACACGTCGGGGCAGTTGGTGTAGCCGAAGAACAGCGCCACCGCGCTGGTGGTGGGCCCCGTGGCCAGGTTGTAAGGCTGCCCGAACTGGTCGGTCAGCGTCACGTCAGGAAGCGGGTTGCCGCCGTCGGCCAGCATGGTTCCGTGCCACTCACTCTGGCCCATGTTGACGCTGGCCACGGGCCCCTCGTCGGGGGTGCAGCCGGCCAGGAGCCCCACCGCGCCGACGCAGAGGAGTCCGCGCCGAGAGATCACCGGCGGGCCCTCTCGACGCCACCGGCGAGCTCGTCTGCGAGCCTGCGGAGGCGGCCGAGGTCTGTCTGCAGGTCCAGCCCGTCGGAGTCCAGGCACTTGAGGAGGGCCGATCCCACGATGACCAGGTCCGCGTAGCGGCCCACCTCGGCAGCCTGGTCGCCGTTCGAGACGCCCAGGCCGATGCCGATGGGGAGCCCCTGGTCCACGGCCCGGGCCCGGGCCGTGATGATGGGGGCCGCGTCCGAGGTGGCGGTGCGGGTGCCGGTGACGCCCATCACGCTGGAGGCGTAGACCCAGCCGCGACACGACGCCATGGTGAGCGCGATCCGCTCCTCCGTCGACGACGGCGCGATCAGGAACACCCGGTCCAGGCCGTAGTTGTCCGTGGCCTCATGCCATTCCGGGCAGTCGTCCGGCGGCAGGTCCGGGGTGATCACACCTGCCCCGCCGGCGGCGGCGAGGTCGCGGGCGAACGCGTCAGGGCCGTAGGCCTCGATGAGGTTCCAGTACGTCATCACCATGGGCGTGGCGGTGGTCTGCGCCACGGCTTCGACGGCGAGGAACGCGTCGCGGGTGCGCACGCCCCTGGCGCGGGCCTTGGCGGTGGCGTGCTGGATGACCAGACCGTCCATCAGCGGGTCTGAGTAGGGCATGCCGATCTCGACGATGTCCACCCCGCGACCCTCGACGCCCTCGGTGATGGCCTTCACCGCGGTGATCGAATCCGCGACACTCGGGTACCCCACCGGCAGGTACCCCACCAGCGCCGGGCGTCCCGCGTCGAGTGCGCGGGCGACGACCTGGCCGGAGATCCCGAGCCGGTCAGCGTCGGTGAACTGGCTCATTCCATGCCCCCGACGGTCTGGTCCGGCTGGCCCGACAACCCGAAGTACTCGAACGCTGTGGCCACGTCCTTGTCCCCGCGACCCGACAGGTTCACCAGGATGGTGGGGCGGGCCGACGGGTCCTCCTCCGCGATCCTCAGACCCAGCCGTCGGGCTCCCGCCAGGGCGTGGGCGGACTCGATGGCCGGGATGATGCCCTCGGTGCGGCTCAGCAGCCGGAAGGCGTCCATGGCCTCGTCGTCGGTGATGCCCTCGTAGACCGCGCGCCCGGTGTCGGCCAGCCAGGCGTGCTCCGGCCCGACTCCTGGGTAGTCCAGCCCGGCGGAGATGGAGTGCGACTCGATGGTCTGCCCGTCCTCGTCCTGCAGGACGTAGGTGCGGGCGCCGTGCAGCACGCCCGGGGTGCCCGCGACGATGGTGGCCGCGTGCCTGCCCGTCGCGATCCCCTCCCCCTCGGCCTCGAAGCCGTAGAGCTTGACGCTCTCGTCGGGGATGAAGTCGAAGAACATGCCGATGGCGTTGGAGCCCCCGCCCACACACGCCGCGACATAGTCGGGCAGGGCGCCGTGGTCGTCCAACATCTGCTGGCGCGCCTCGGTGGAGATGATCCGCTGCAGCTCGCGCACCATGTACGGGAACGGGTGCGGTCCGCCGACGGTGCCGATCAGGTAGTGCGTGGACTCGACGGTGGTGACCCAGTCCCGCATCGCCTCGTTCATGGCGTCCTTCAGCGTCCGCGAGCCTGACGCCACGGCGTACACCTCGGCGCCGAGCAGCTGCATGCGCGCCACGTTGAGGGCCTGGCGCTTGGTGTCCACCTCGCCCATGTAGACGCGACACTCCAGCCCCAGCAGCGCGGCCGCGGTGGCGGTGGCCACGCCGTGCTGGCCGGCGCCGGTCTCGGCGATCACGCGGGTCTTGCCCATCCGCTTGGTGAGCAGCGCCTGACCGAGCACGTTGTTGATCTTGTGCGCGCCGGTGTGGTTGAGGTCCTCGCGCTTGAGCAGGATGCGGGCGTTGCCGCACAGCTTGGAGAAGTTCTCCGCCTCCGAGATGGGGGTGGGGCGCCCCGAGTAGTCGCGCTGGAGGCGGGCGAGTTCGGCGTGGTAGGCGGGATCCGCCTGCGCCGCGTCGAACGCGACGGTGAGCTCGGTCAGCGCCGCCTGCAGCGCCTCGGGCACGAATCGGCCGCCGAAGCGTCCGAAGTGGCCCCTGTCATCTGGCACGCTCATGCGTCCTGCCTTTCTGCTGCGGACCTGAAGTCCGCGATGGCCCGGGAGGGGTCGCCGTGCTTGACGAGCGCCTCCCCCACGAGGATCACGTCTGCGCCGGCCGCCGCGACGGCGGCCACGTCGTCGGTGGTGAGGATGCCGGATTCCGCGACCCTGACAGCCGTGCCGCCGATCCGCTCCGCCAGCGCGCCGAAGGTGGACAGGTCCACCTCCAGGGTCTTGAGGTTGCGGTTGTTGACGCCGATCAGCTGGAAGCCGAGCGCAAGCGCCCTGTCCACCTCGTCGACGGTGTGGGTCTCGACGAGCGCCGTCATGCCGAGCTCGTGGGTGAGGGCGCCGAATCTCGCCAGTTCGTCGTCGGTGAGCGCCGCGACGATCAGCAGCACCAGGTCCGCCCCGTGGGCGCGGGCCTCGTGGAACTGGTACTCCTCCACCATGAAGTCCTTGCGGAGCACGGGGATGCCGACGGCGGCTCGGACCGCCTCGAGGTCTGCCAGGCTGCCGCCGAACCGCCGCTGCTCGGTGAGCACCGAGATGGCCGCGGCGCCGCCCGCCTCGTACGAGGCGGCCAGCGCTGCCGGGTCCGCGATATCCGCGAGGTCACCCTTCGACGGAGACTTTCGCTTGACCTCAGCGATCACGGCCATCCCGGGCGCACGGAACCGGGGCATGGGGTCCAGAGCGGGCGCGGCCTGCTCGGCCGCGCGCATCACGTCAGCCAGGGGGGTTCGCGCCCTGCGCCGCTCGAGGTCTAGCCGGACTCCGGCGATGATGTCGTCCAGGACGGTCACGGCTGCCCGTAGCCCATGGCCTTCATGACCAGGGCGAGCACGGCGGCGATGGCCACGATGACCCCGCCCGTGATCACGAGCGCCCAATGCGGGCCCATGAGGGATCCCGCGGCCGCGATGATGAAGCCGAGGGCGGCGATGCCCGAGGCGGCCCAGGCCATGGGGCTCTTGCCGTGGTGGTAGTACTGCGGAGTGCGCGCCATTGCCGTGAGCCTTTCGTCGCTTCAGGTATGCGCCGAGACTACCGTGCGTCCCCAGCGCGGTGCACGTCCTGCTCGTCGGTGGGATCGGCCCCGGAATCCATCGCGGCCCACAGGTCGACGGGGTGCGCGCCGTCCGCGCGGCGGCGGGTCACCCAGCCCGGCCCCCACCACACCATGCCGAGCAGGGCGATGGCGGAGGCCGCGAATCCGGCCAGCGACACCCATTGCCCGGCCTGACCCGCCCACCCGGCGGCCGCGACCGCCAGGGCGGTGAGGGCCACGCCCAGGAACCGCAGCTGGAGCCCGCGCAGCATCAGCGAGAGTCCGAGGCCCGCCGCCAGCGCCCATCCGAGGGAGGCAACCCCGCTGCCAGCGGCCTGCGCCGAGAACCCCGCGGTCAGCGCGCCGGCCAGCGCCAGCAGCGTGACGGCCCACCGTCCGGTCACGCCGTGCCCATCGCCTCTGCCCGCGCGAGCGCCGTGATGACGGCCTGCGCCTTGTGACGGCACTCGGCGTCCTCGGTCTCCGGGACCGAATCGGCGACGATGCCCGCCCCCGCCTGCACGTGGGCCACGCCGTCGGACAGCACGGCGGTGCGGATGGCGATGGCCACGTCCGAGTTGCCGGCGAAGTCGAAGTAGCCAACCACGCCGCCGTAGAGCCCCCGCCGCGACACCTCCAGCCTGTCGATGATCTCCATGGCGCGCACCTTCGGCGCCCCGGACAGGGTGCCGGCGGGGAAGCAGGCCAGGACGGCGTCGAGGGCGCTGCGCCCGTAGGCCAGGCGCCCGGAGACCGCGGCCTCCAGATGCATGATGTGGCTGTAGCGATGGATGTTCATGAACTCGTGCACGGTGACGCTGCCGGGCTTGCAGATGCGGCCGAGGTCGTTGCGGCCCAGGTCCACCAGCATGAGGTGCTCGGCCCTCTCCTTGGGGTCCGCGAGGAGCTCCTCGCCCAGCCTGCGATCCTCCTCCGGGGTGGCGCCGCGCGGCCTGGAGCCGGCGATGGGACGGGTGGTGACCACGGAGTCCTGCACGGTGACCAGCGCCTCGGGGCTGGAGCCCACGACGTCGAAGCCGGGCAGGCGCAGCAGGTAGAGGTAGGGGCTGGGATTGGTGAGCCGCAGCGCCCGGTAGACCTCCAACGCGTCGGCGGTGATGGGGATGTCGAAGCGCTGGGACACCACGATCTGGAACGCCTCGCCGGCGCGGATCTCCTCCTTGGCCTCCTCCACCATGGCCATGTACTCCTCGGAGGTGCGCTGGCGCGTGATCGCCAGCTTGGCCGGCTCCCCCTCCTGCGCCGCGAACGACGGGCGGGGCGCGCGCACCGCTTCGGCCATGGCCTCCACCGCCGCCACGGCCCCGTAGTAGGCCCGCTCCACCCCTTCGTCGGTGCCGTCGAAGTTGATGGCGTTGGCGATCAGCCACAGCTCCCCGCGGTGGTGGTCGAACACCGCCAGCTCGCTGGTGAGCATCATCACCAGCTCGGGCAGCTCGAGGTCGTCGACGGTGGTGTCGGGCAAGCGCTCCAGCCGGCGCACCACGTCGTAGCCGAGGTAGCCAACCATGCCGGCGTGAAACGGGGGCAGCCCCTCGACGACGGGGGTGGCCAGCTGCTGCAGGGTGGTGCGCAGCGCGGTCAGGGGGTCGCCGTCGCCGATGCCGGCCAGCGGGTGCCCCACCCAGTGCGCCTTGCCGTCCAGCTCGGTGAGGGTGGCGGCCGTCCTGACACCGACGAACGAGTAGCGCGACCAGACGCCGGCCTCCGCGGACTCGAACAGGAAGGTGCCCTCGCGCGCCCCGCACAGCGCCTGGTAGACGGCCACGGGGGTCAGGTCGTCGGCCAGGAGCTTGGCGTAGACGCTGATCACCCGCCGGTCCTCGGCGAGCCTGGTGAACTCCGAGATGGTGGGCGCGATCCGCATCACAGGTCCTCCGCTGTCAGGGGGGTGAAGAAGCAGGTCCGGTTGCCGGTGTGACAGGCGGCGCCACTCTGGTGGACGCGCAGCAGGAGTGCGTCGCCGTCGCAGTCCAGCGCGACGGACACCACCTGCTGGGTGTGCCCTGAGGTGAGGCCCTTCTCCCACAGTTCCTGCCGCGAGCGGGACCAGTACGTGGCGCGGCCCGTGGCCAGCGTGAGGCGCAGCGACTCCTCGTTCATCCAGGCCAGCATGAGGACCTCGCCGGTGTCGGCGTCCTGGGCGACGGCGGGGATCAGTCCGTCCTGGTTGTACACGATGGTGCCTGTCATGCAGCACATTGTGCCCTCCCTAAGCTAGGACCATGACCTTCGCCCAGCGGCAGCGCTCCGCCCTCGTCTCCCTCCTCCGCGGCCTCGGCCCGTTCGCCCCAACCAAGTGCGGCGGCTGGCAGACGCAGGACCTCGCCGCCCACCTCTACGTCCGTGAACACCGGCCGGCCGCACTGCCGGGCATCGGCATTCCGCGCTTCGCGCCGCTGACCGAACGCATCCAGCGGGAATCGCTGCACAGCCTCGGCTATCCGGCCCTGCTGGATGCACTGGAACAGCCGGCCTGGTTCATGCGGCCGATCGACAAGCTCGTCAACACCTCCGAGCTGTTCATCCACCACGAGGACGTGCTGCGCGCCAACGGCGGCTCGCAGGTGCTCACCCCGGCGGAGCAGCAGGAGCTGTGGCCGGTGGCGCGGATGCTGGCCCACAAGGCGCAGGCGGGCTACCGGGGGCGCGTTCTTCTCACCCGGACCGACACCGCGCAACAAATCGCCATGGGCACGGGTAATCGCCCGATCCATGTCTCCGGGCTGCCGTCGGAGCTGGTTCTGCTGCTCAGCGGGCGTGAGGCGGACGTCACTGTCGGCGGCGAACCCGCCGCGCTGGAGGCCTGGCGGGAGGCGCTCTCCGGCCTCTGAGGAAGCCGGTCCTTCCACTGTGGGCCTTCAGCGGAGACACTGAGGTATCAGGAGGGCGGCCGTCGGCTCTTGTCCGGTGACGTCCGTTTCAACCGTCCCCGGAGGAGTACCAGTGTCACCGTCACAGCCCTGCATCCTCGACGCCCCACCATCCCCCCGCCAGCGCGCGTCCTACGCGCCCCAGCCGTACTACGTGCCGCTGCCCTACTACGTCCCGATGCCCTACTACGTGCCGATGCCGTTCCACGGCTCGGCGCGGACGGGGGCCCCTCGGGTGATGGTGACGATGGCCCCTTCGGCCGGTCGGGCGCCATGACCTCGGCGGAGTCGCTGTCCAGCCGGGCTGCCGAGGCCTTCCGCGGCTACCACGAGGGCGACTCCTCGCGCCTCGCGGACCTGGTGGAGCTGCTCACCCCACCGCTGTGGGCTGTGGCGCGCTCGTCAGGGCTCAGCCACTCCCAGGCAGAGGACGTGGTCCAGTCCTCCTGGCTGGCGCTGGTGCGCAGCGCCGGATCGATCGCCGAGCCGCAGGCGGTGTTCGCGTGGCTGCTCACCACCACCCGCAGGGAGGCGTGGCGCCTGGCCCGCGTACCGCCGGAGGTTGAGCTGCCCGAGTCCACCGTCGCCCCCGAACCCACGCCCGAGGTCATCGCCGAGTCCGAGGACCTCAACCGGCGGCTGTGGACCCACATCCACGCGCTGAGCCCGCGCTGCCAGGCCCTGCTGCGCGTCATCGCCTACTCCACCAGACCCGACTACGCCACCATTTCCGCCGCGCTCGGCATGCCTGTCGGCTCCATCGGCCCCACCCGGGGGCGATGCCTGGCCACGCTGCGCCGCTCGCTGGCCTCCGATCCCGCCTGGAGCCCTGCATGACCCCTCACGACGACGCCCTCCGGCCGCTCGACGCCGGCGACGATGACCTGCTCGCCGCCGTCGCCGCCGCCCAGGCCCGGTTCGATCCGCCGCCGGTTGGCCTGGCGGAACGGGTCTCGTTCGCGGTGTCGCTGGAGCTGATGGACGCCGAGCTCGCCTCCCTGAGCCAGCAGGAGCGGGCGGGCGCCAGGGGGCTTGACCCCGCGGTGACGGACACGCTCACGTTCACCGCCTCCAGCCTGAGCCTGATGGTGGTCCTCAGCGAGACCGACGGCGGGGTCCGGGTGGACGGCTGGGTCACCGGCGGCGGAGTGGGCGTAGAGGCCAGGACTGCCGACACGATAGACCTGCAGGTCTCGGACGCCACGGGACGGCTCACGTGGCCGCTGGTGCCGCACGGCCAGCTGCGCTTCCTCATCCGCCCCGGCCGCCCCGACCAGCGGCCCGTCATCACGCCCACCATCGAGGTGTAGGTGACCCGGTCCGCGCAGCAGCTCTACGACTCGGCCCGTGCGACGCTTGCAGAGCATCGCACGGCAGAGGGGGCTGCGCTGCTGGCGCGGGCTGCGGCCGCCTGCGATGCCTCGAACGTCGAGTTGGCGCTCCGGATCCGGATCTCGTCCGCCTGGGTCACTTTCGAGGAGCGGGGCACCTCGCCGGCGTTGGAGGAGCTGCGCACCGCGGCCGCCGAAGCCCTCGCCCAGGGACTCCCCCAGATCGCCTGCGCCGCGGACGTCCAGGCAGGGACCCTCCTGGCCCGCGCCGGGGACCGGCCGGCGGCCTGGCGCACGCTGGCCGGCCTGGACGAGGACTTCCTCCCGCCGCCGGACCGGATGCGGCTGCTGCTCAACCGCGGCACCATCGCCTCCGAGCTGCTGCGCTTCGAGGAGGCCGCCGCCGACCTGACGTCAGCGGCGGCGCTGGCCGACGAGCTGGGCGTGGCGCCGGTGTCGTTCATGGCCCGGCACAACCTGGGCTGGATCCGTTTTCTGCGCGGGGATCTCCCCGCCGCGCTTCGCCACATGCACGACGCGGACGCCCTGAGCGTCATCCTGGACCGCTCCGTCGCCCGACAGGACCGCGCACGAGCCCTGATGGAGGCGGGCCTGGTGTCCGAGGCCTACGACCTCCTGCTCCTGGCACGCGCCGGCCAGCCCGGGGCGCAGCAGGCATCCGAGGTGGACCTTGATCTGGCCAGGTGCGCCCTCCTGCTCGGCCGCTCGGACGAGGCGCTGACCCGCAGCCGCGCCGCGGCCCAGGTGTTCCGACGGCGGGGCGAGCCGGGCTGGCACCGTCGGGCCGTGCTGTGCCAGCTGATGTCGCGGCCGCGCCTGTCCGCGGCCCGGGCGCTGTGGGAGGCGGCGAGCGCCGACGGCGACCGGTTCGTGGCGGCCCAGGCCGCGGCGGCCGGGCTGCGCGCTGCCTCCGGGCGGCCGGCAGAGGTCGCGGACCTGATCCCGGACGTCGTGTGGCTGTCGCGCTCGCCGGTGGTCTCGCTGCGGCTGGCCGGATTGGTGGCGCTGGCCACCGCCGCCTCCCGGCGGGGGGACGACGAGGAGGCACGGCGGGTGTTGAGGCGGGCCAACGCCACCCTGGTGCACGCCCAGCTGGGCCTGGCCAGCCTGGACCTGCGCACCGCGACCGCCCTGCACGGCGAGGCTGCGGCGGCTCTGGACCTGGAGCTCGCCGACTCGCGGGGCCCGTCGGCCGTGGTGGAGGCGGCGGAGCGGTGGCGGGCCGCCTCCCGGCCCACGCCGCGGCTGAGGGCGGGACCGGACCAGCGGGTGCAGGAGGCCGCCTCCGAGCTGCGCCGCCTTCGCGCCGCGTTCGACCCCGGGGCAGCCGACGCAGAGGAGGCCGCGCGCGCCGTCGTCGGGGCCGAGCGGGAGCTCCGGGCGCTCACCTGGGGGGCCGTGACGAAACCGCCCCCCACCGTCGTCGTTCTCCGTGCGGCCACGCTGCGCAGCGCCGCCGAGGAGCAGGGATGCAGCCTCGTGGTGACGCTCCGCTGGGGCGACGAGCTGAGGGCCGTCGTGCTGGGCGACGGCCCGGATCGCACCATCAGCCTCGGGTCGGCCGAGCTGGCAGCCGAGTTGGTGGAGGCCGCCAGGGCGGACCTCACGGCGCGCGCGAACATGCATCCGGCGCACCCGCTGGCCGGGGCTGTCGCGGCGTCGCTGGCGGCGCGCCTGGCCGCGCTGGGGGACCTGGTGGCGGCGCCGCTGGCTGGCCTGCCCGGGCAGCTCGTGGTGGTGCCCACCCGCGTCCTGTCAGGGGTGCCGTGGCTGGCCCTGCCCCAGTTGCGCGGCCGCGCCGTCACGGTGGCACCCACCGCGTCGAGTTGGGCGAGCTCGGGCCGGGTGGTGCACCGGCCGCGGGTCAGCGTGCTGACCGGCCCCGGACTGCCGTTCGCGGCGGAGGAGCGGCAGTCCGTCGCGGGGTGCTGGCCGTTGGTGCAGACGACCAACCTCAGCGACGCGCTGGCGGGCGACGACCTGGTCCACGTGGCCGCGCACGGCGAGCATCGCGGCGACAACCCTCAGTTCTCCAGCCTCCTGCTGGCCGGTGGTCCTGTGTTCGCGCACGAGCTGGAGGGGCTGGAGGTGCGGGCCAGCCATGTGGTGCTGTCCGCCTGCGAGGTGGGGCGCGCCACCCATCGGCCCGGCGATCAGCCGCTGGGTCTCACCGCGACACTGCTGTCGGCCGGAGCCTCCTGCGTGGTGGCCCCCGTCGCGCCGATCGGCGACCAGCTGGCCGCCGCCGTGATGGCCGCCTACCACGCCGAGCTCTGTGGCGGCGTAGACGCCGCCACCGCGCTGGCCCGCGCCACCGTCGGCGACGCGAGCGCGGGCGCCTTCGTGTGCTTCGGCGCTCCGTGGCGCGCCACCGTCTGACGTATCACCGGGCCGCCCGCGGGCTCCTGTGTCTGTGACGGTGCAGTGCGCATCGGAGACTCGACGAGGAAGGCGCAACCATGGTCCAGGCAATGGGTCCCACCTACGCCGGCGGCACCCAACCCATCACCAAGGACGGGTACGACGTGCTCTACCTGCCCGACGTCAACAACCACGAGCTGATCGCCCAGGGCGAGGCCCCGGTCTTCTACTACGTGCCCAACCGGATCCGGATGGCCCGCAAGGACGGCCCGGACAAGGGCGACTACCTGTTCAACCTGGTGCGCTTCTCCGGCACCGGCGGCGAGGGCGTGATCGGCGGCGGCGGGGACGTGGCCGGCGGCATCATGACGTTCTCGGTGACGGGCGCGCTCCCCGAGCAGACCAGACGGCAGGCCGAGGCCGACATCACGGCCAAGATGAGCACCAGCACTGACGCGTTCTGGGGCATCAAGAACGCCCGCAAGCCTCCGATGTTCCGGCCCGCGGTGATCGCGCAGACCATCACGTCGGTGTCCAACATGTCGCCCACCCCCACCGGGTTCCCGACGGCGGACCAGCCCACCCGCGGCGGCCGCACCCGGGGGTTCCGCACCGTCGGCATGCCCGGCAACCGGGCGCTGACCCGGGACCCGGAGCCCGGCGCCACCCCGGCCAGGGACAACAACCTGGACCCGTGGTACTGCATGATGCAGGGCCAGGGCAGCGGCTCCATCGACCCCACCGGCACGCACGCCTTCTCGGGCCTGCTGGGGGTCTACCCGGCCAACATCGCGTGGGCGGCGTTCCACGGCACGGCCAGCCCGCTGATCGTGATCCAGAACTACAAGCTGAAGGTCTGGTCTCCGGTGTGCACCATCAAGATCGACGGCAACTGGGACTCGGTGTTCACGCACTTCTCGGCCGCGGCGTCGGGTCGCTATCTGTGGGCCAAGGTGGACGCGCAGGCCGAGTTCAACAACATGCGCAAGTCCGGGGCCATCAAGGTCGACGTGAAGGTGGACACGACGCTGCCGGGCGCCGACGAGATCGCGCGGAAGATGGACGAGCGCTCGGATCTGGTGTTCAACAAGTTCATGGAGATGGCGCAGAAGACCATCTTCGAGCAGCCGCAGCCCAAGGTTGACGCCGCGCAGGCGTCCTCAGGCGGCTCGTTCTGGTCGCCGTGGGGGGTTGGGCTGTCGCTGAAGTACCGCCGCGACGAGAGCCACCTGGACCTCCACTACGAGGAGACCAGGCAGTTCGCCTATCTGCAGGACCACACGATCTCCAGCTCGCTGGCAGGCATGGGCGACGAGATCAAGGGAGATCCCGAGGCCGAGCGCAAGTACTTCCTCACCGTCTACCTGGACGACTGGCCGCAGCGGCTGGCGCGCGTGGTCCGCCCCGTGGCGAGCTGGGAGGACAAGACGGTGCAGTTCATGTCGGTGCAGATCGGCTATCCCAACACCGGCGGCGAGCTCAACTGGCAGGGACACAGCTTCTCCGGCGCGGACGGCAACGACCCCACCTGGAAGTTCCAGACCGCCAAGAAGGTGGCAGGCGACGTCAACAACCCGCCCTCGGGCTGGACGCCGGACCTCACCTACGTCAAGCGCAAGGTCCACCTGGCCGAGCCGCCCAGCGAGGCACTGGACCCGTTCCACCGGGTGCAGATCGAGCGCAACGTGATCGACCTGGACCCGGAGCCCAACGGGACCCTGCTCAACGACACCACGCTCGAGGTCCGCGCCGACAACGCAGGCCGGGTGGCGGTGGGCCCCATCGGCCTGGGCGTGATGCTGGAGGACCGCTCGCAGACCGTCGAGGTGGTGCTGGAGGCCACCGATGCGGACTACAAGCCGATCGGGCTGGCGCCCGTGCGCTTCCGGTGGGGCTTCGAGGACGTCGACGAAGACCGCAGCTGGACGATCTTCTCCGGCGACCCGCAGCTGCTGCCCTACTACCGCTACCAGGTCACGGCCACCGTCAAGGGCACCCTGTTCCGCAAGGGGCAGACGTGGACGGGCCCATGGGTCACGGCCAACGGCAACGGCCCGCTGATCGTCGAGGTGCCGGCGCCGGACGCCGACGGCGTGGTGACGCGCTCCCTGTCCGACGACCGGGTCCGCCGCCTGCGCGAGCTCGCCGCCCCCTCGACCCGCGAGGTGGTTGCTGCCGCAGCTACCACCGCCGTCGGGTACGACGCCGAGGAGTACGCCGCGGAGGGCTACTCCCCGGAGGCCCACGAGACGGAGGCCGAGCCGGTGAGGCGGTCGGCCGGAGGCACGCCCACCTCGTTCCTGTCCTACCCGTTGTGAGGTCTGGCCATGGCCAGCATCGCCGAGATCCGGCGCGACCCCTCCGGCGCGCCGGCGTGCTCGGTCACGTTCCTCCTCAGCCGGAGGCCGGCGCCCCACGAGCCCATAGCGGGCCTGGTCATGACGGCGACGCTTGCCCTGGACCTCCGCTGCACGCTGGATGACCTCGCCTGGGTGGAGTTCACCCTGCAGGTGGCCGAGCCGGTGCGCACCGAGTCGCGGGGTCCGTTCGGGGCGGCGGCGCTGGCCGCCACCTTCGCCGGCGACGATGCCCGCGGGCTCCTCGCGGCGCTGGCAGGCGGCGGCGGGGGCCCGGACCTGGTGATCCGGGCCCGGCGCACCGACGGCATGTCCGGGCAGTGGCGGCGGCCGGTGGCCGACCTCATCGTTCCCCTGCTCGGGGCCGCCCCCGAGCAGGTCGTGCACCTGGTCACCGCCGAGGGCGGCGTCGTGGGGGACGTCTTTCCCGCACGCAGCACCAGGACCAGAGGCCCCGGCCGTGAGCTGCTGATGATGCGCCGGAACGAGGCGGTCCCCCTGATGCAGGTCATCCGCCCGCAACCCGCCGTGATCCGGCCGCTCCTGGCCGAGAATCTGGTGTTGTCCACGCCCCTGGCGCCCCAGGAGACCGGGCCGGTGCTGGACGGCAGGCCGTTGTTGGCGGACCGGCGGGGTGAGGACCGCTGGTACCTGCCCGAGATCGTGCTCGACGTCCCCGCCCCGGGACAGGACCCGGACTCTTCTCCCTTCCGGTTCGATCTGGCGCAGGTCGGGCATCAGGCCGACGGCTCCCCCGCGCTGGAGGCCACCGTGGTGGTGACCCTGCTGGCCCGCCCCTCCGCCGCGACACTCGCACCCTGGGAGAGCGCGGGAAGGCCCCCGCTGAAGCCTGTGCCGTGTGTGCCGCAGGTGGGGCTGCACCTGCCCTTCCGGGACGACGACGGCGCCGCCCGCACCGAGCTGGTCACCGCGAACTCGGCGGTGGTGAGCGGGGTGCTCGGCGAGGTCGGCTCGAGAATCACCGCCACCTTCGTGCTGCAGAACAACTGGGCCCGCCTCGCCTACGGTGCGCTGTCGACGCCGGGGTTCCAGGCGGAGCCCGCCGTCGTCGAGGTGGGCCTGGCGCACAGCGGCTGGCGGGCGGAGCGGACGCCGTCGAGGCTCACCGTCGACCGTCTCACCGCGCCGAAGCTGATGGCGCTGCGGCGCCGCGACGACGCCACCCGCCCGATCGCGGCCACGCAGCTGCTTGCCATGGCCAAGGCGGAGATCCGCCTGACGCCGGCGATCGCCCTCGAGAAGTTCGACCTGGCACAGCTGGGCGTAGTCAGGCACGTGAAGGTGAGCGCCACCGCCACCACCAGGCTCCCCGCCCTTCTGCCGTGCGCCGACCACCCGCAGCTGTACCGGCAGCGCGCCGGCGACGGATGGGAGGCCGTCGGCTGCCGGCCCGCTCTCCGCCTGGGCGAGACGCAGTACCGGCCGTGGCAGCCGGAACCCGTCACGGTCGCCGGTATCAGGGTCTTCCGTTCGTTGACCCAGCCGGGCAGGTTCCTGGTCATCCCCGAGAACTACGCCGTGGGCCGCTACCCGGCCGAGGACCCTGACCGGGCCTATGAGCCCACGCTGCTGCTCACCTCCACCATCGACGTGGAGAACCCGGCCAACATCCGCTGCGTGCTGGCGGCAGCGCTGGAGCCCGAGCCGGACGCGGCGGACTTCGCTCTCCTCGCCGGTGAGCTCCGCCAGCGCCTCGGCCGACCGGTCGAGCTCGTCGGCCCCTGGCAGGCGGGGGTGGCACCCGAGGTGAGCTGGGCGGTGCCGGGCTCGGACCGCGCGGACTGCGTACCCATCGACACCGGCTTCACCTTCATGCTGACCACCGACATTCCCGGCCTGCTCACGCTGAGGACCCTGCTGCAGCGCGGCGGGCTCGTGGGCTCCGCCCGCTACGCCATTCCCGGCGGCGACAGCGCGGTGAGCACCCTGCGGCTGGACCTGAGCCGCGTCGTCGGACCGGCCGGGGGCCCGGTCACCGCCGAGCGGACGGGGGACGAGGTGCGGCTGACCAACCGGCTGGACCGGCGCGTGGCGGTCAACCGGGTGGTGGCCGACGGCGCCGTCGTGGCCACGCCGTCGCTGCTCCTCACCGCCGGGCAGCAGGCCACAGTGCCCCTGCCGCCGGGGACGGCGGGTCTGCTTGCGCTGGACCACACCGTCGAGCCCGGCACCGAGAGCCTCGACGAGACCCGCAGCTACATCGAGGATCTCCACCTGGGCGTCACGTTCGTGGCCACCGGGGACCTGACGGGTGTCGCGGGGTTGGAGGTGGCGGCCACGTTGCTGGGCGCCGCCACGGACCCGGTGACCCTCACCCACACCCAGCGCCAGGCAGAGCGTCAGTTCGTCCTCCCGCTGACCACCTACGCCACCGATCCCGCCGTGACGTTCACCGTCACCGCGGTGGGCACCGACGGCACCCGCACCGCGGCGCCGCCTGTCGACTGGCCGGTGCGCACCCGTGGCGTGCTCATCCCCCTCTCCACCCCCGTTCCGCAGTGAACCACGCACCATCCGAAAGGACACTTCCATGACCGGTTACTCGCTCCACGTCGGACTCAACGTGGTAGACACCTCCAGCTACATCCCGGCGCCCACCGTGCTCGCGGGGTGCGTCAACGACGCCAACGACATGGAGGCCCTTGCCTCCGGGGAGGGGTTCCGCACCCGGAAACTGCTCGACGCGCAGGCCACCTCCACAGCGCTGCTCAGCGCCCTGGACAGCTTGGCCAACACCGCCGTCGACGGGGACATCGCCTTCGTCAGCTTCTCGGGCCACGGCGGCCAGATCCGCGACAACACCGGCGACGAGGACGACGGGCTCGACGAAACCTGGTGCCTGTACGACAGGCAGGTCCTCGACGACGAGCTGTACCTCAAGTGGTCTCAGTTCCGCTCCGGGGTGAGGATCGTGGTGCTGTCCGACTCCTGCCACTCGGGCACCGTGGCGCGCAGCATCCTGGCCATCGCCACCCGCGAAGCGCTGCTGCGCAACCCGCTGGGCGAGGAGTACTGGCCCACGGATGTGCACGTGCCGAAGCTGCAGCCGCGCATGATGGCGCCGAGTGTCGCGGCGGCCGACTCGGTACGCCGCCGGGAGCTGTACGCCGTCGCCAAGACTGTCGCGGGGAGCACGCGGAGCACGGACATCGCGGCGGAGCTGATCCTCATCTCCGGCTGCCAGGACAACCAGCTGTCCAGCGACGGGGACGTCAACGGACTGTTCACAGAGACGCTGCTGCGGGTGTGGGCAAATGCGTCGTTCTCGGGCGACTACCGCTCGTTCCACTCGGCGATCGTGCGCAGGATGCCGATGGATCAGACGCCCAACTTCTACACCGTGGGCACGGTGTCGGCGGCGTTCCAGGCGCAGCGGCCGTTCACCCTCACGGCCCCCGCGGCCTCGGAGCCGGTGGATCCGGGCGGTTGGGGCGAGCCCACGCCGCAGCCCGGGACGTCGCGGCGGACGCTGCGCCAGGGCGACAGCGGGGAGGACGTGCGCTATCTGCAGCAGAAGCTGGTCGACGGCGGCGCCTGGCTGAGCGTGGACGGCCAGTTCGGCCCGGCCACGGCCAATGCGGTGCGCGGCTTCCAGAGCTCGCACGGCTTGACGGTCGACGGGGTGGTCGGCCCGGCCACGTGGGCGGCCCTTGAGGGCGGCTCGGGCGGCGGCTCAGGCGGCTCGGGCGGTTGGGAGGAGCCCAGTGGCGGCAACTCCGGAGGCGGCAGTGGCAACTCGGGCAGTGGCAACTCGGGTGGCTGGAACGGTGGGTGGGGCGATCCGTCCGGTGGCTCCGGCAGCCAGGGCGGAGGCAGCGGTGGCGGCAACTCGGGGAACCAGGGCGGAGGCAGCAGCGGCGGTGGAGGCTGGGGCGACCCGTCGGGCGGCTCTGGCAACCAGGGCGGCGGTACTCAGACCCAGACCCGTCCGACGCTCCGCCGCGGTTCGACGGGCGAGCACGTGAAGTACCTGCAGCAGCGGCTGTCCGACCACGGCTATTGGCTCACCGCGGACGGCCAGTTCGGCCCGGGCACCGAGTCCCAGGTGCGGAGCTTCCAGCGCAGCAACGGGCTGTCAGCCGACGGTGTCGTGGGCCCGCAGACGTGGGCCGCCCTGGGCTGATCTTCGATCCCTGAGGATCCCCACCGCCGAAGGCGCGTGGGCGTCTCGAAGGGTCGAATCGTGACCTGACAGGCAGTCTCGCTCCGAGGTTGCGTCACAACCCTTCGAGACGGCCGACGGTCGCTCCGCGACGTCGACCTCCTCAGGGGCCGGTAACGTCAGCCGGTGATCAGCGGGACGTACACCGTCTTCGACCTCGGCTCGACCTGCACCCGGTTGGCCACCTCGGCCCACGCCTTGTAGTGGTCGGTCGTCTTGTGGGCGGCCAGATCATCCTCGGACTCATACGCCTCCACCAGCACGAAGCGGGTGGGTTCGTCGGCCTGCTGGAGCACGTCGAAGCGCAGGCAACCCGGCTCCTGCAGGGACGCGCTGCTGTTGACGAGGCACGCCTCGGCGAACTCGTCCTCCGACCCCGCCGCGACAGTCACGTAAGCATGAAACAGGTACATCGCCCCTCCTCAGGACAGCTTCGACAGAATCAGCTCGCGGACCATCCCGGCGTCAGCCTGGCCGCGCATCGCCTTCATCACCTGGCCGATGAGCGCACCCGCGGCTTGGACCTTCCCGTCGCGGATCTTCGCCGCGACATCCGGGTTCGCCGCGATCACCTCGTCGACGGCGACGCTCAGGGCGCCCTCGTCGGAGACCACCGCGAGCCCGCGGGCCGCGACGACCTCGGCGGGTTCGCCCTCGCCGGCGAGCACGCCCTCGATCACCTGGCGGGCCAGCTTGTCGTTGACCTTGCCCTCGTCCACCAGCCCCTGCACGGCCGCCACCTGGGCGGGCGTGATGGCCAGCTCCTCGAGCTCGACGCCGGCCTCGTTGGCCCGACGCGCGAGCTCGGTGACCCACCACTTCCTGGCCGCGCCCGGGGAGGCGCCCGCCTCCACCGTCGCCTCCACGAGGGCGAGGGCACCGGCGGCCTCGATGTTGCCGAAGTCGACGTCGCTGAACCCCCACTGCTCCTGCAGGCGCGCCCGGTGCTCGGCGGGCGGCTCGGGCAGCGTGGCGCGAAGCTCCTCCACCCACTCGCGGGAGGGGGCGATGGGCATCAAGTCCGGCTCGGCGAAGTAGCGGTAGTCCTCCGCCTCCTCCTTCGAGCGCCCTGGCGACGTGGTACCGGTGGCCTCGTGGAAGTGGCGGGTCTCCTGCTTCACGCGACCCCCGCCGTCGAGGATGGCTGCCTGGCGCGTCATCTCGTAGCGGATGGCCCGCTCGACGGAGCGCAGCGAGTTGACGTTCTTCGTCTCGGTGCGGGTGCCGAGCACCTCGGAGCCGATGGGCATGAGCGAGATGTTGGCGTCGCAGCGCAGGGACCCCTGCTCCATCCGGACGTCGGAGACGCCCAGGGAGCGCAGCAGCTCGCGCAGGTGGGCCACGTAGGCCTTCGCCACCTCCGGCGCCTTCTCCCCCGCCCCGCGGACGGGCCGGGTGACGATCTCGATCAGCGGCACGCCGGCGCGGTTGTAGTCGATCAGCGAGTGGCTGGCGCCGTGGATGCGGCCGGTGGCGCCGCCCATGTGGAGGGCCTTGCCGGCGTCCTCCTCCATGTGCGCGCGCTCGATCTCAACCCGGTAGGTCTTGCCGTCCAGCTCCAGGTCCACGTAGCCGTCGAACGCGATGGGCTCGTCGTACTGGGAGGTCTGGAAGTTCTTGGTCATGTCGGGGTAGAAGTAGTTCTTCCGGGCCATCCGGCACCATTGGGCGATCTCGCAGTTGAGCGCGAGCCCGATCCGGATGGCCGATTCCACCGCCTTGCCGTTGATCACAGGCAGGGAGCCGGGCAGGCCGAGGCACACCGGGCATACCTGCGTGTTGGGCTCGCCGCCGAAGGTGACGGTGCAGCCGCAGAACATCTTGGAGTTGGTGTTGAGCTCCACGTGCACCTCGAGCCCGAGGACGGGCTCATAGCGGGTGAGGAGGTCGTCGTAGTCCACCGTCTCGCTCATGCGGACACCGCCTTCTCGCCGTCGGACATTCTGCTGAGCAGGGGCGCGCCCCAGTGGGCCTCGAGTGCCCGTTCGACGACGCCGCCCACCCGGTACAGCCTGGGATCCTCCATGGGCGGGGCCATCACCTGCAGGCCCACCGGGAGCCCGTCGTCGCTGAGCCCGATCGGGAACGAGGCGGACGCGTTGCCGGCCATGTTCGACGGGATGGTGCACAGGTCCGCCATGTACATGCTCATCGGGTCCGCCATGCGCTCGCCGATCTTGAACGCGACGGTGGGCGTCGTGGGCGAGACGAGGACGTCGCAGGCCTCGAAGGCCTTGTCGAAGTCCTGTTGGATGAGGGTGCGGACGCGCTGCGCGGAGCCGTAGTAGGCGTCGTAGTAGCCGGCCGAGAGGGCGTAGGTGCCGATGATGATGCGGCGCTTGGCCTCCTTGCCGAAGCCGGCGTCGCGGGAGATGTTCATGACCTCCTCGGCGCCGCGGGTGCCGTCGTCGCCGACGCGCAGGCCGTAGCGCATGCCGTCGAAACGGGCCAGGTTGCTGGAGAGCTCGGCGGGCTGGATGAGGTAGTAGGCCGGCAGCGCGTAGCTGAACGCCGGGCAGGACACCTCCACCACCTCGGCGCCGGCCTCGCGCAGGAGGTCCACGGCCTCGGCGAACCGGTCAAGGACGCCCTGCTCATAGCCCTCGCCTCCGAGCTCCTTGACCACGCCGACGCGGACGCCGGTGAGGTCAGGGGCGACGGCGGCGCCGGCGAGGTCGCCCACGGGCTGGTTGATGGAGGCCGAATCGTGCGGGTCGTAGCCGCCGATGACCTGCTGCAGCATGGCTGCGTCGAGGGCGGTGCGGGCGCAGGGGCCGGGCTGGTCCAGGCTGGAGGCCATCGCCACCAGGCCATACCGCGACACTCCCCCGTAGGTGGGCTTCACGCCGACGGTGCCGGTGACGGAGCCAGGTTGGCGGATGGAGCCGCCGGTGTCCGAGCCCACCGCGAGCGGCACCATGAACGACGCCACGGCCGCGGCCGAGCCGCCGCCGGAGCCGCCTGGGATGCGCTCGGTGTCCCACGGGTTGCGGGTGGGGCCGAAGTAGGAGGTCTCCGTCGACGATCCCATGGCGAACTCGTCCATGTTGGTCTTGCCGACGATGACCAGACCGGCCTCGCGGAGGCGCGTGACGACGGTGGCGTCGTAGGGCGGGACCCAGCCTTCCAGCATGTGGGAGCCGCAGGTGGTGGGGTGGTCGGTGGTGCAGAAGTTGTCCTTGACGCCGATCGGGATCCCGGCGAGGGGGCCCAGCTCTTCGCCGGCGGCGCGGCGGGCGTCGATGGCGCGGGCCTGGTTCAGCGCATTCTCGACGTCGATCGAGAGGAAGACGTTGAGGGTGTCGTTGAGCTCCTCGATGCGCTCGAGGCAGGCCCGGGTGAGGTCCTCGGAGGTGAGGGCGCCGTCGGTAAGGAGCGCGGCGAGCTCGTGGGCGGGCTTGATGAGGATCGGGTTCATGCTCACTCCTCCCCTAGGATCTGCGGGACGCGGAAGCGGCCGTCCTCGCTGTCGGGGGCGCCGGAGAGCGCCTGCTGCTGGGTGAGCGACGGGGTGGTCACGTCGTCGCGGAACACGTTGGTGAGCGGCATGGCGTGGGTGGCCATGGGCACGTCCGGGCCGGCGACCTCGGAGACGCTGCGGACGGACTCGAGGATGACGTTGAGCTCGGGCGCCAGGTCCTGGCACTCCTGGGGGGTGAGCTGGATGCGGGCCAGCGCGCCCAGCCGGGCCACGTCGTCGGCGGTGATACCCACGGTGCTCCTTCAGGTCGACGGGGTGCCGCGGCGGCGGCTCTCCCCATCTTAGGACCCAGCGGGTGCGGGTGCTCGGCGCCTTCTTCGCTGGCTGGGCCGCCTTCCACCGCTGTTCACGCACTTTCCCCGCCGGTTGGCCCGCTTCCCCCGCAAGCTGAACCGCCTCCCGCCGCTGGTCGAACCGCCTCCCACCGACGCTGGTTGAGCCGGCCCAAGCCGCGAAGCGGCGCAGCCCGCGTCGAAACCGACCCGCGGCCTGTGCAGGGACTCAGACACGGCCCGTCCACGGGGGTTCGAGCCCCTCCCCGCCGGTTGAGCCGCTCCCACCGTTGGTTGAGCCAGCCGCGGCGCGAAGCGCCCGCAGCTGCGTCGAAACCCCCTGGACCCTATGCAGGGACTCGGACACGGCCCATCAGCCTCGTGGCGGCACCTCGGGCCCGGTGGAGTTGATCATCTCCAGCATCCGCGAGCGCTCCGTGGTGTAGCGCAGGGTGGTGCCGTCTGGGAGCTTGAGCTGTTCGCCGTCTGCGAGAGTCGCGGTGAAGGTCTCCTTGCCCTGGCGACCCTTAATCCGGATGGAGGTGTCCTTGCCGGGCTTGGCTTTGACAGTGAGCCCGCCGCGCTGGGTGCTGGAGGAGGGGCCGGTGACGAGGAACTCATCGACAACCTCACCCTCGGGGGTGATGAGGGCCAGCGAGCCGTCGAGTTGCGGCATGCGCTTGCGGATGGCGGCGACGACGAGCGCGAGGATGACGACCGAAGCGAGGGCCGCTATCGCGGCAGGGATTGCCCAGGAGTGCAGTGCGGCAAGAGGGCTGGGCTCCTCTGCGCCGTTGGCATCCGGTGCGACTGACGCCTCAGCCGACGGCGACACGACGGGCGCGTCGGCGATGGTCAGCTGGACGGGGGCCGACGTGGCTGTGAGTTCCTGCGCCAGCCCGAGCGGCGCGAGTTGCGCCTGCCATGGGGACGTGACTGTCGCGGTGAGAGCGACGGCGGCGTCCGTGCCCGGTGGCAGAGCCAACGTGATGGTGCTGGTCTGCTCCTGACCAGGCGTCAGGTCGAGTGTCGCGGGGTCCATGCCGACGGCGGCTCCCTCAATGGCCGGCGACAGTTGGACGGCGGCCACGCTGGTGGGGAGGTTGGTGGTGGTGGAGGTCCAGGTGGCGGTGAGTGTCGCGGTGGCGCCGTCGACGGTGGGCTCGCTCAGCGTCACGGTGACCGGCTGCTCAAGCTCGGGCGCCAGGATCTCGCCAACGCGGAAGCGGGTGATCTCGTCGGTGAGGCCGGAGAGGAAGCCGACGATGTCATCCGGGGTAGCCACCTGGGCGTTAGGGAACACCTGGGTGAGGAGGCCAGCGTCGGACTCTGGGCCGAGCGACAGCGCGAAGGCGCCCACCTGGCGTTCCGCGGTGGCCTCGCCGGCGCGGGTGCGGAGGTCTCCCCAGGCCGGGGCGTCGGTGGTGACGAAGTCTGAGTCGTCTGCCGCGTCCAGTTCGCCGTCCGTGAGGAGCACGAAGGCGGCCACATCGGAGGCGCCGTCGCGGTTGAGCGCGTCGACGCCCTCGTTGATGGCGGCGCCGATGTCGGTCTGGTCACCGGTGGGTTCGTCGGGCAGTGCGCCCAGGAGGGTGTTGGTACTTGGCGCGTCGCCCTCGAAGACCGTCTCGGCGCCGTCGTCGAATGTGATGAGGGTGACGTGGTCATCCGGCGTGAGTGAATCCGCGAGGCCGGAGAGGGCGTCTCGGGCGCGCCCCCAGCGGCCCTCCTCCTGCATGGAGAGCGAGGTGTCGACGATGAGGATGTAGTCGGTGGCCTGGTCCTCGATGCCGAGTGTCGCGGCGATGGCGTCAAGATTTTCTTCGGCCGCCGCCGGAACCCCTCCTACTACAGCCAATAGTAGTCCGACAAGGACCGCGACCAGAACCCTGGCTCTCTGCACATCTCCCCCGAACTTGAACGCCTGTCCACGGCACGCTACGCGCGCGATATTGAAGTTGACGAACGGCCAACCGGGCCCTAACTTTAGCCCACGGGGGACGCAGTGACTTGTACCCCTTTGGGGACTTCTCCCCTGGCCTTCACCACGAAAGGGGGCAACCGTCATGGTTGCACTGTACGCCCACCTCACCGCCCTCCTCCACGTCGTCGGTCGTCGTTTCGCCGACAAGACCAAGGGCGCCACGGCCGTCGAGTACGGCATCATGGTCGCGCTCATCGCGGTCGTCATCATCGCGGCCGTGACTCTGCTCGGCAAGAACCTCAGCACCTTGTTCAGCGACATCGCAGTCAAGGTCAACCCCTGATCTCGCTCGGGGAGGCTGGCAGTCGCCCGCCTCCCCGACGCTATTCGCGACTTGTCGAGGGGGCAGTGGTGGTACACCGGGACAATCACGGCGCCGCAGCGGTGGAGTTCGCGTTGGTTGTGCCGGTGCTGCTGATTCTGCTGATGGGAATGGTCGAGTTTGGCTTTCTGATGTTCCTAAACGCATCGGCCGCTGGAGCAGCGCGCGAGGGAGCGCGAGACATGGCCATCTCTCAGATCAAGTCCCAGGCCGTCGCTGCTGCAACAAGCACCTTCAAAGACACGACAGGTAGGACCGCGACGCTCGTGGATGTCCCTGATGCGTGTCCCATAGGGAGTCGTGCAACTGTAACGGTCGAGTACAAGTATACGTCGCTAACCGGCTTCTTCACTTTCATCAATCCGACTTTCACAGCCAACGGAGTGGGGGAAATGCGATGCGGAGGATAAGAAGTGAGCGCGGCGCTGTCGCGGCGCTTGTGGCTGTTCTGATGGTTTCTTTGGTCGGCTTCACGGCCATTGCTGTCGACGTCGGCGCCCTTTGGATGGACAGGAAGGAAGTGCAGAACGGCGCGGATGCCGCTGCGCTCGCATTGGCTCAAAGCTGCGCCAACGGCGCCTGCGAGGCAGATGAGCCGGGCGAGGCACGGACTTACGCCGAGGGCAACAAGCGGGACGCGAACATCAAGCTTGGCGCGGATGGTATCCAAGTCGTACACGACCTCACCTGTCTCGGCACACCTTTGGCCCAGTCGGTGTCAGTCACCGTCGCGACCCGCCGCGACCATTGGTTCGCTCCCGTCCTAGGTCAGGACGCTACTGATGTGAGTGCGTGCGCCACCGCCACGTACGGGGACATCACCGGGGGACGTGTCTTGCCGTTGACGATATCGGACTGCGCGGTGAAGCTGATCGACTCGCCAGACTCGGTGCGCTTCGAGATCAAGAAGAAGGACCCGGCCGGGAAAGACGTCGTGGTCCCCTGCTCGGACGCCACTTCGGGCCCTCACATCATTCCGGGGGGGTTTGGTTGGCTGACCGTTAGCGATACTGAGAAGTGTCTGGTGGACACTGGCCTGGACATTGGGGCGCCCAGCGATCCGGGAGGCGCGGGTCCGGTGGCCGGATCCAGTGCAGCCTGCAAGGCTTTGCTCTCTGACCTTGAAAACCGGACCGTACTCATCCCCCTCTACTCCAACGCCGCGGGAACCGGGGCGGGTGGGGTCTTCACAATCGTGGCTTACGTGCATTTCACCGTCGAGACCTACTGTCTTAATAAGGGCCAGGGTTGGTTCTATGTGCCTGATGACAAGTGCACCGCAAGTAGTTCGTCCCCCGACGGCAAGTTCATCGCGGGTCGCCTCGGAACGCGGGTGGCGGTCGGCGACGTCGATATGGGTGACGTGTCCGTTCCCGGATCCACCGCCGTAAAGCTCACACAGTAACTGCCTAGAAGGATGCCGAGACAACTCCATGACACGACGAGTCATCGCCGCGATCGTTGCCAGCCTGCTCACCCTGATCGGCATCGCGCTGGTCGCCGTCTACGTCCAGAATGCCGACGAGCGAGCCATGGCCCGACTTGAACCGACTGACGTGTTCGTCGTCACACAGGAGATTCCTGTCGGCACTCCTGTGACCCTGGGCACCAATATTGAGCTGCGAGAACTTCCAGCCACATCGGTAGCTCCCGGGGCACTCGACGATCTGACGCCAATCGCTGACCTCGTCGCCTCGACAACGCTCTACCCGGGCGAGCAATTATTGACGGCTCGTTTCGTCGCGGTGGAGGACCTCACGGATGACCAGATCGAGATTCCGCAGGAGTTTGTTCAGTTGACGGTGGTCCTCCCCCCAGACCGCGTCATCGGGGGGCGGCTCGAGGCTGGGAACACTGTGGGCATCGTGATGTCACAGGGCGAGGGAGCCACCACAGAGACGATCCTGCACCGCGTGCTCGTGTCGCGAATCCAGGCAACCCAGCCGGATGAAGCGGCCGGCGAGAACGCTCCGCCTGCCGGATCGCAGTTCGTGACTTTTGCTGTGACAGCTGTGGATGCTGAGCGCATCGTCTGGGTCGCGGAGCACGCGTCCATGTGGCTGACACTTGAGCGCGAGACATCTCTGGTGGAGGGCACCAAGCAGGTCACGGCCGAGAACGTGGCCTCATGAGCGCCGTGCTTGTGGTGGCGCGCAACGCCCGCCTGGTCGATCAGGTGACCATAGCTACCGGCGGACAGCTGGTGGCGCTCACGGGAGGTGAACTCCGGGATCCGGACGCGCTGGCCCGGGCCATGAGCGCGACGCCGCCCCCCGAACTCGTCCTTCTGGAGGCCGACAACGATCCCCAGGGTGCATTGGCTGTCGCGGAGTGGGCAAAGGACCGATTCGGTCTGTCGGTTGTTCTTGTCACCGCCGATCCGGTGGCACTGGCGCTCCCCGCCATGCGTTCGGGAGCCAAGGACATGATCTCCCCCGACGCGGGCAGCGAAGAGCTGCGCGAAGCGATTGCCCGGCATCGCCAGGCCCCCATCGCGGGGAACGCACAGCCGATCAAACGTGGCCGAGTAGTCACCGTGGCGTCACCAAAGGGCGGAGTGGGCAAGACCACAGTCGCCACCAACATCGCCGTTGGTCTGGCCCAGATCACGCCGGAAGCTGTGGTCCTCGTAGATCTGGACCTCCACTTCGGCGACGTGGCGAGCGCCTTGAATCTCACTCCGGTTTACACCCTGCCAGACACCGTCAAGTCGGCGGTCAGCGGCGACGCCTTGGCGCTAAAGACCTACCTGACGAGGCACGAAAGCGGCTTGTGGGTCGTGCCAGGGTCTGACTCGCCTGCCGCGGCGGACGCGGTCACCGTAGATGACGTGTCGGCGCTGCTGCGCACCCTCGCCCAGTCCTTCGCTTTCGTCGTGGTGGATACCTCCCCCGGTCTCTCGGAGCACACGCTTGCGGCCCTCGATCAGACTGGCGAGCTTGTCTTAGTCACGGGCCTTGACGTGCCAGGGGTCAGGGGCCTGCGCAAGGAGATCGAGACTCTGAGTCAACTGGCGCTATTATTGGAGTCTCGCCATGTTGTACTCAACTTCGCCGACAACTCCCGGGGCATCAGCGTGTCGGACGTGGAGGCCACTATCAACGCCAAGGTCGATGTCGCCCTGCCGACATCGAAGGTTGTTCCCATTTCGGTCAACCAGGGCATCCCACTCCTGCAGAGCCGAGGCAAGGATCCCATCAGCAGGCACCTTGCGACGCTTGTCGACACGATCGCCCGTCGCCCTCATGAGAAGCCGAAGGGCCGACTGTTCGGCGCACGCGCCAAGGGGACAGATAATGGGCCTCGCTGATCGGCTCCGGGCGGCCAGAGGCGAAGTGCCTTTGGCCCCGGAACCACCTGATGCTGTCGGATCGCTCTTGAAATCGGGCTCAGACGATCTTCCAGACTCGCCGGCATCGCCACCTTCGCTCGCCAACCTCCAAGGGGCTCCCCAACCCAACGGGATGTCGCTGGCCGCGCGAGCGTCAAGGGATCAACCTCCCAACACCTCCCTCTCGATGGCAGGACGTTCGTCGACCGGTGTGCCCGCGCAGGATGCAATGCGGGCGCTCAAGGAGAAGACCACCGCAACACTGTACGAGCGACTTGGCACGCGTCTCTCTGATTCATCGCTCACGGATGAGCAACTGCAGCAACTAGTGCAGCAGGAACTCGGCGCAGTCATCGAGGGTCAGAGTCTGGCCATGACCGGTGCCGAGAGACGGCGATTCGTCGAGGAGGTCCAGTCCGATGTTTTGGGTCTCGGTCCAATCCAAGGCCTGCTCGCTGATCCATCGGTCACCGAAGTCATGGTGAACGGTCCCCACAATATCTATGTGGAGCATGGAGGACGGCTGTACCGCTCTGATGCCACCTTCCGCGACGAGGCGCACCTTCGCCAGATTATCGACCGCATCGTGGGGCGGATGGGCCGGCGCATCGATGAGTCCTCGCCACTCGTAGACGCGCGACTGGAAGACGGTTCCCGCGTCAACGCCATCATTCCGCCGCTGGCCTTCAGCGGATCGACGCTGACAATTCGCAAGTTCAGCCACGATGCACTCACCATTCCGGATCTCATTCGGCTCGACACGATGTCGCCCGAGATCGCCGAACTTCTCGCAGCGTGCGTCAAGGCACGTCTCAATATCCTTATCTCCGGCGGCACAGGCACCGGCAAGACGACACTGCTCAACGTCATATCATCATTCATTCCCCAGGGAGAACGCATCATCTCAATCGAGGATGCGGTGGAGCTTCAACTCCAACAGGAACATGTGGTTCGTCTTGAGTCCCGCCCTCCCAATATCGAGGGCAAAGGCGAGGTGAGCATCCGGGACCTGGTTCGCAACGCGCTTCGCATGCGGCCGGACAGGATCATCGTCGGCGAGGTGCGCGGAGCCGAAGCCTTGGACATGTTGCAGGCAATGAACACGGGCCATGACGGGTCGCTGTCCACCATTCACGCGAACTCACCTCGCGATGCCCTCGCCCGGCTCGAGACGCTCGTGCTCATGGCGGGAATGGAGTTGCCGCTCCGGGCCATCCGCGAGCAGGTTGCGAGTTCGATCGATCTCATCGTGCAGCTGGGCCGTCTTCGCGATGGCACTAGGCGAATCGTTGCCCTCACGGAAGTGCACGGCATGGAGGGTCAGACGGTTACCATGCAGGACGCCTTCCTATTCGACTACTCCGCCGGCGTCGACAGGGACGGGCGATTCCTCGGCCACATTGTGCCCACGGGAGTGCGGCCACAGTTCACGGATCGGTTTGCCGATCTCGGCATCATGCTTTCACCGCGCGTGTTCGGTACAGACCTTCGGATCCGATGATGCAGTCTCCCTCCCTTCTAGCCGTCGCGGCCCTGTTGGCGGGCACCGCATTCTCCATCGCTATGTGGTTGCTTTTACGGCCCAACGCACGGGCCGTGCCTCTTCATCGTCGACGCCCTGGAACGACCGAGCGGCCCACTCCTCTTGCCGGGATGGCAGCCGCCGCAACCCGGGGGGCAGATCGACTCCTGGGACGCCGAGGCCTCACCCTGAGCGAGCGTCTCGATGTGGCCGGTATCAGGATGCCGGCCGGGCAGCTGGTGGTGTTGGTCGTTTGCGCGGTCATCGCCGCGGCCGCTGTGGGCATTGTCCTCGGTCGTGTCGCGCTGGCCCTGCTGCTAACAGTTCTCATTCCTGTCACCGTTGCAGCCGTCGTCTACATGAAGGCCGAACGACGCCGCTCTGCCTTTGCCCTTCAGCTGGACGAGACTGCTCAGATGTTGGGCGGGAGCCTCAGGTCTGGATACTCGTTCACCCAGGCAATGGCCACGGTGGGGCGCGAGGCCGGCTCACCCACTGCGGAGGAGTTCACCCGCATCACGAACGAGTTGCGGGTCGGGCGTCCACTGTGGGACGCCATGGAGAACACGGCATCCCGGATGAAGAGTGAGGACTTCTCCTGGATTGCGCAGGCCGTGGCGATCAACCGCGAGGTGGGCGGGAATCTGGCCGATGTCTTGGATGGGGTCGCCCACACCATTCGCGAGCGTGCCCAGTTAAGGCGCCAGGTCGCCTCGCTGAGCGCCGAGGGGCGATTGTCCGCCATCGTTCTCGTGGCGCTTCCGTTCGTCATCATCGCGCTGCTGCTCTTTGTGAACCCTGGGTACCTCAACAAGTTGTTCACGCATCCGGTCGGCTGGCTCATGCTCGCCGTGGCGGTGCTGCTCTTGTCGGTCGGCAGCTACTGGCTGCACAAGACCGTCCAGATCAAGTTCTAGGCATCCCCATGACGTCGCTACTGGTCGCTGTTGCTGCGCTGGCCATCGGTCTTGGCTCACTCATCTGGATGGTGGCCGCGGGCCCCGACCCTGTGCGTGCTCGTGCGGTGGCTAACCTTCAGCGTGGCTCACAGCCCACCCCTACGACGTCTCGTCGTCAACAGGGCAACTTCCGGGTCGCGCAGTTCATCGATTCACCTGAGCGCCGCGGGCGATTGGAGCGGGCTCTTGCGAGAGCCGGCTTTCCCGGTGGCTGGACGGTGGACCAGTTGCTGTCCATCAAGGTTCTAGGGGCGATCCTCACCGGCGTGCTTATGTTTCTGCTTTGGACGAATGGGCGCTCTATCCTCCTCTTGCTCCTGGGCGTCGCACTCACAATCGGGGTGTTCTTCTTGCCCGATACGCTGCTCCTCAACGCCTACCAGAAGCGTCGGGAACAGATCGACCTTGAGTTGGCCGACACGCTGGATCAGATGAGCATCGCCGTTCAGGCGGGCCTGGGCTTCGACGCCGCCATGCTGCGGGTGGCGCGCAACGGCAGGGGGGTGTTGGCGCAGGAACTGATCCGCACCATGCAGGATATTCAGGTTGGCCAGAGTCGCCGCAACGCCTACGAGGACCTTGCACAGCGCACCGGTTCGGTTCCGCTGCGGCGATTTGTGCGCACTGTCATCCAGGCGGAGTCATACGGAATTCCCTTGGCCGACGTCTTGAACTCGCAGGCGGACGAGATGCGGCTCGCGCGCCGTCAGCGCGCCGAACGCAAGGCCATGGAGATTCCGGTCAAGGTGGTCTTCCCACTTATCCTCTGTATTCTGCCAGTCGTCTTCATCGTTATTCTTGGTCCCGCAGTCATCTCGGTGATGGAGACGCTGTTCCCAATCATGGGATAGGCTCCGACGGACCACGTCAATCTATCCGCGACGCTGAAGGTGGAACCTGATGACGACGGGTCTGGACCTCTTGGCCGTCACTGCGGCGGCCGTTGCAGCCCTCCTGTTGGCACGTCATCTGGCCAATTCCGCACTATGGTGGGTAGCGATGGTAACTGCCGGAGGGGTCGGCGTTTGGGCAATCGTGACAGTTGAGACGACGGTGCTCCCCGCATACTTGATCCTAGCCGTGTCATTCGGCGCCGGGATTGCGGTGGATCTCGCCGAACACAGACTCCCCGACCTCGTGACGACCGCACCAGTCCCCCTTTTCTTCGTCCTCCTCCTACCAGCGGCGCAGCAACTCGGCTGGCAACGCCTCTGGCCGCCGGCGGTCTCGGCTGTCATGACGGCGACGATCCTTTTCATGGTGGCCTATGCCAATCCCGACGGGTTCGGCCTGGGAGACGTCAAATTGGGTCTGACCACCGGCGCAGCGCTAGGGTGGCTGGGCCTAGAGTTTGCCATGACGGGTATCGCGGTGGCTTTCATCAGCATGGCCGTGGTCAGCATCGTTCTGTTGGTCACGAGGCGAATCGGTCGAGACAACGACATCGCCTTTGGGCCGTTCATGATTCTTGGGGTTCTGGGTGCGCCAGCCGCGGTACAACTCATCGGTTGGTGAAGCTGAGAGAATGGAATACGACGTCATGACGCACGACATGGTGGACGACGCCGGTGGACCTGGTCGCTCGGCGTCTGGGTCTGGCCTACCAAGATGGTTGCCCATCGGCGGTCTGGCCCTACTCCTTGCTGCGGCCACCAACCGAGTGCTTCAACCCCTGAAGGACCCCGATGTATGGTGGCACCTTCGCCTCGGCGAGGACTTTCTGGGGCCACGCTCGCTGCGGAATCCCGGTCAGCTCACGCCGTACGCAACAGCGGATTGGGTGCCTACGCAGTGGCTCACCGAAGTGGTCGCGGCTCAGGCACACGAGTTCTTCGGGTTGCCCGGGGTGGCCTTGCTCTTCGGGCTGACCGTGCTGACCTTCGTCATTGGGCTCTATTTTCTCTGCCGCCGGGAGGCTGGCGAACTCTCTTCTGCCTTCGCGGTGTCGATCGCTTTCCTCGGAGCCAGCGGCAGCCTGTCGCCACGCCCCCACATGCTCACGTACCTATTTCTGATCCTCACACTGTGGGCCTGGCACAGCACAGCTACAGATCTCAAGCCTCGCTGGTGGCTCATCCCAGTGACTTGGGTCTGGGCCTGTTCTCACGGCATGTGGTTTGTAGGCCCTGTCACCGGAGCCGTCATCGCGGCAAGTCTGATTTTCGATGGTCGGGTTGAAGGCCGGGATCGCTTCAGACTTCTTGCAGTTCCGGTCGTCAGCGCCGTGGCCGCGGCCCTCACTCCGACTGGGCCTATGCTACTCACTGCACCCTTCGCGGTGCGGGGCATCAGCCAGTACATCGTCGAGTGGGCTCCACCGTCGTTCACCGACCCCCTCCCCGCGACAACGCTTGCGTTGATCGGGGTGGTCGTGGTCGCCAGACTCCGTCAGCCCAAGGTCGAGTGGCTGCAGGTGGCGCTCATCGCGATGGCAGTTGGGTGGACAGTCCTCAGTGCGCGGACAGTCACATTGGGGGCCATTCTGATTGCGCCACTGCTCGCTCAGACGGTGCAGTCGTGGCTACCCCATCACTCGAGGTCTCATCCCGACAGTCGCGAGCGTCTCGCCATTGTGGGCGCATCCGCGTTGTGTCTCCTCGCACTCGCGCTCGCATTGCCCCGCGTTGCGGCGGAGCCAGGGGACGTGCCAGCAGGTCTCGACTCCGACCTCCGGGCTCTCCCCAAGGGAACGGTGATCTTCAACGACTATGCACTCGGTGGCTGGCTGCTATGGGAACACCGACAAGTTGTGCCTGTAGTCGACGGTTTAACCGAAGCGTACGAACCATCCCATCTCGAAACCTACATCAACACACAGGCAATGGTCCCCGGTTGGCAGGGAACGATCGACGAGTGGGAAGTGGATATGGCGATCCTCGCCGCAGACAGTCCTCTGCGCGGCGGCCTAGAGGATCAGCTTGGCTGGGTGCCTGTCGGTCAGGATGCCGGGTATGTCCTACTCGCTCCGGCATGAACCACAGCAATCAACGGTTTGACAAGTAGCGCGAGCCGGTCGATTCTGCCTTCAGGGACGCGACCATAGCGTGCATCGTACTCACGGCGGCAAAAGGCCGGAATCCGGCCGCGCACCACGCCCGTTGCGCGCGGACGTTGTGAGCCTGAGTAGAAATGATGATCCGGTCGACGGCACTCTCGTGGGCGATCTCAGCCACACCTCGGAGGAGGTGACGGTACCAGCCTCGCCCTTGCGCAGCACCGGTCATTCCAGCGAGGAGGACCTCAAGATCCTTGCCGTTCGGAGAGACAGCCGTCGTGGCCATTCCTACGTGGTCGGACCCATGCGAGAGCAGGACGATTCCCCTTGGATTATCCCATAGAGTTCGAAGCGCCCAATCGCGGTAGCCTTCGCGGGCAGAATCTGGATCCAGTAGACGGTTCGCCGTGTAGTGGTTTCCGTAGCCACTGAACGCGCTTTCTGTGACCCGTTCGACGGCTCTCGCGCTGGCCTCGTCGGCCTCGTGTGGGCGTACAACTGTGAGGCCCGGTTCGTGGCTCAACGGTTGTGCGCCGAGTATCTCGCACGCCACTTCCCAGTAGCAGAGCGTGTCAGCGGCAAGGAGCCATCGCCCAGACCCGTGAGCCGCTGATCCCAAATGCGCGAGTCGGGCCGGCCAGCGAACTATCAGAAGGTCTTCGCTTCGTTCGCTAAGCAGCTTCGTCAAGTCTTCAGCTTGTCCGGATGATCCGGCACTCTCGTACCCGACGATGACCCTCCCGATTGAGATCCCGAATCGCTCGGAGTCCGTGGGGCTGTGGAAGGCTGACATCCCAGTGCCCTGCAAGTCCGCCCAACTCATTGCGTGACGCTCCGGTAGCTGGCGACGCCCTCGATGACTCGGAGAAGATCAGAGTGTGTCAATCCTGGATGAAGGGGCAGCCGAACGAGGCGAGCTGACTGCTCAGCCGTCACCGTGCAGGGACTTGGCGTGCGGCCGAGCGTGGAGCCGGCGGGTGATGAGTCCAGTGGTAGGTAGTGGAACGCCGCCACCACATTGCGGTCCCGAAGATGGCTGATGAGACCAACTTGGTCCTGATGAGACGCCATGATTACGTAGAAAAGATGGGCAGGGTGCTCACGATCTGGAGGAATCTGCATCAACCGCACGCCGTTCAAAGCCGCCCAGGCGGATAACTCATGGGCGTAGGCGTTCCACACGCGGTGGCGCAGAACCTGAATCTCCTCAAATCCCTCAAACTGGGCCATGAGTACCGCTGCGAGTAGCTCTGATGGGAGATAGGAAGACCCCTGGCCCACCCAGGTATACTTGTCGACTTCACCGCGGTAGAACGCCGCCCGGTTTGTACCCTTTTCGCGGACGATCTCGGCCTTCGCCAGTAAGGATAGATCGTTGATGAGGAGCGCTCCCCCTTCACCACTGGTGACGTTCTTCGTGTCGTGCCAGCTGTGTGCAGCGAGGATGCCGAACGTACCTAGGTGCCTCCCGCGGAAGTAGGCGCCCAACGAGTGGGCGTTGTCCTCCACCACGGCTAGACCATGCAGACGGGCCAACTCCAGAACGGCGTCCAAGTCGACAGCGACTCCGCCATAGTGGACGACGAAAATGGCCCTCGTGGATGAGGTGATTGCAGCCTCTATGCAATGAGGATCTATATTCATCGTGTCCGGCTGAACGTCAACAAACACAGGCGTGGCGCCTCGGATGGCAACCGCTGCCGCAGTGGACGGAAAGGTGAAGGAGGGACAGATCACCTCGTCTCGGGGCCCCAGCCTTAGGAGGATCGCGGCCATTTCAAGCGCATGCGTGCATGATGTGGTGAGGAGGGAACCGGCCGCACCTGTGCGACGTGTCAGCCACGCTGTGGCCTTCTGCGTGAATGGTCCGTCACCATGCCAGACGTTGGACTTGAGCACCTCCCGCAGGTTGTGCTCCTCCATTCCGGCGGCACGGGGCTTGGAGAACATGACTTGATCCACCGCGCAATCATTCCACGCGCAGCACAAGTTTGAGACTGCCCGCGCCGGGAGGTCAGCGCCCTCCCGGAGGTGAAGCTCTAAAAACCCCCACTACGCTCAGGCCGAAGGGCAGCGGGATGCGCCGTGACGTTTGCGATTCCATTCGCAGCGTCAGGGCAGCCAGCCGGTCCAACACAGGATGGACCTGCAGCTGTGATTCCAGACGCCCGAGCGTCTGCTCCGATGATGGTCGAAGTCCTAGTCGGTAAGGGACCGCCCTGGTGATCGCGGCGACGGGGACTAGAGTGGCAAAGAGGTACTCGGTACTGATCGGGTCAAAACCAGCAGTGAGGAACAGCTCCCGCAGACCTTGCCTGGTGTAGCGCTGGACATGCCCGGCGACGACGTCCTCGTTCCCCCACAGCCACTGGAACGCTGGGACGGATACCACGAAGAGCCCTCCCCTTCGGAGCGCCCGCCGAGCTTCCTGAAGCAGGTCATGAGGATTGTCCAAGTGCTCCAGCACATCGAAAGCGCCGATGCACTCTAGGGAACCATCAGGTACGCGCAGATCCTGAAAGGTACCGCAGAGGGTTGTGAGTCCCTGAGCGGCGCACGCCTTAGCTCCCTTGCCCAGTGGCTCGACGGCGACGTATCGACCACCGAGGAGCGAATTAAGGTGGCGCCCGACCGCGCCGGTCCCGGCTCCGACCTCCCAGACCGAACGGACCGAGTGTTCCTTCACCGCGCGTGAGATCGCCTGCGCCCGATGCTCGAACCAGAAACCAGAGCCGCCGCCCACCGCAAACGAGTCCAAGGCCTCCTCGGGATATGAGATCCGATCCCGTCCCGCCTCGGCGAAGTAATACACCCCATCGCTTGCCGGGGCAGGATGCACCCATCCCAACTCGCGGAGCTCGGCTAAATCGACATCGGCCATGCCGTCGACCCTACCTGTGCCGGACGCGCCAGATCCGCGTGTCCTGGACAGAACCCTTCGCCGTGGCGCAGCAGTCCGATGGCAGCAATCTCGACGACTGTGAGGATAATGCGTACGTGCGAGTTTCTGTCGTCATACCCTGTTACCGCTCCCGCGACTCCCTCCCCGCCCTGGTAGGACGCCTGCTCCGGGTCCTCCCCAGCGTTGCGACCGACTTCGAGGTCATCATGGTGGTCGATGGATCGCCCGACGACACGTACACAGTCGCCCACAACCTCGCAGTTGCCCATCCTGACCAACTTCGAGCGGTGCTACTAAGGCGCAACTACGGCCAGCACAATGCGCTCCTCGCGGGCATTGGACGGGCACGCTATGAGGTCACCGTGACGTTGGACGATGACTTGCAGCACCGTCCAGAAGAACTGCCCAGAATTCTGGAGCCGCTCAACAACCCGATGATAGACCTTGTGTACGGGGTCTCCGACGTTGAAGAGCATGGCCTCGTCCGCAGCCTTGCGTCGCGCACGATCAAGACAGGTCTAGCGCTCTCGGGTGTGCCCAGCGGCCGAGACGTCAGTGCATTCCGTGCCTTCCGCACTGAACTTCGCGATGGTTTTGCCCACGTCGCGGATCAGTACGTGTCGCTTGACGTCGTCCTGTCATGGACCACCCGGAGCGTTGAACGCGTGGCGGTGGCCATGGATGAACGCTCGCAGGGTAAGTCTGGTTACACCCTCTCAAAACTCCTACGCCACACACTCAATATGGTCACCGGCTACGGAACCCTGCCACTGAGGCTGGTGACCTGGCTGGGCCTGATTGTCTCCATCGGCGCCTTTGGGGTGTTGATCTCCATTCTGTTCCTGTACTGGGCCGGACGTACCACTGTTCCTGGTTTCACGACGTTGGCGTCGCTGCTCGCTCTACTCAGCGGTTCGATCATGTTGTCGGTCGGCGTGCTCGGGGAGTACGTCGGCCGGCTCCACTTCAGGTCGATGCAGCGACCCACATTCCTGGTGCGCGTCGACAGTGGCGCCGACGGGCCACTGGCTGGCCTTCCCGGCACTGTCCTCCCGAGGGTGAGCGACACAGCTCGCCCAGGCGAGGTTGCCGCTGCAATCCAGGTCGCGTACGCCGCCGAGTCTGCACGGCCCGATAATGTCCACGACGCTGGAAGACCGGAGTGATGCGGTGAACGTCAGGGCACTGGTCCCGATCTCGCTCCCCGTAGTTGTCGGGCTTGCGGGTACTGCGCTCTTGAGCCTCGGAGCGAGTGGCAACCTCTTCTCACACAGTTCCGTAGGATGGCCCTGGGATCCCATCCGAGCGATTGGAGCCCTTCTCCCGCCTCGAGGCACCTTCTTGGCACTAGCGCTTGGCGCGATGACGCTCACCACTGCGTGGTGGATGCTTCGGCCACAGCATGACAGGGTCAGCCCGCCAGCTGTAGCTGTACTCATTCTCTGGTCACTGCCGCTTCTCATCGCGCCGCCTCTGCTTACCGCAGATCCCTTCGCCTACGCCGATGTGGGCTGGATCCTGCACTCTGGTGGCGACACTAGCCGGGCCGGAATCGGCAGCATGGGCGGCCCATACGTTGGCTCAGTGGATCCCCTCTATGTTGGAGGTGACTACGTCGGCTACCCACCTCTGTCCCAGCTGGCCGGTTGGCTTGGGGTCGAGATCGGGGGCTTGCATCCCTACTGGGGGATGGTCGGCCAGCGAGTGGTCGCCCTCCTCGGAGTCGCTCTGACAGTCACCTTCCTTCCGTTCCTGTGCGACTTTATGGGGGTCTCGCGCACATGGGCCGAATGGTTCGGAATCCTCAACCCGGTGCTCATCATGCACATCATTGGCGGCGCCCACATTGACGGCCTGGCCGTAGGAATCGTGGTGCTGGCACTGTGGATGGCGAGTCGGAGTGTCACGCATCCGTCTACGAGTCTCATCCTCGCGCCCATGCTGATCGGGTTCGCGATCAGCGTGAAGCCCTATGCGGCGTTGGCTGTCGTGGCAGTGGCAGGACTGCCGATCCTTCCTCAACTGAGGGCCAGCGCCGGATGGCACCGGATCTGGCTCCTCAGTTGGCGCAGTGGGATCGCGGCAGCCGTTGCGTTCGCGACGTTTGTGGTCCTTTCAGTGGGGACCGGCCTAGGTTTCGGTTGGACCCGCTTCTTGTCAGACGCTCAGGCATCCCCGGTACCTGAGCTGATCTCACTATCCCCGGCACTTCTAGTTGGCCACGGTGCAAATACGCTGCTCAGCCTGATCGGCGCCAACTCACCATGGGTTTACCAGCTTGCCCTCTACACCGTCATGGCCGCGGTGGCAGCGTGCCTGGTTTGGCTGCTGCTTCGCAGGACCGCCCAGCCAATGCAGATCGCTGCATGGGGCTCACTGCTGGCCGTCAGCTGGGGTCAGGCGTTGCATCCCTGGTATCTGGTCCTGGGACTCGTTCTTCTGAGCGTCACGACGTTGTCAGAGCAGGTGGTGAGGTTGTTGGTGTGGGGCGTAGCAGGGGTCGCATTGGCGTCGGTCTTTATGTTCACAGGGGTGTGGGCAGTGTGGTTGATGGGAATCACTGCGGGGATCTTGCTTTGGCTCACCCATCGCACCTTCGGACACGACCATCCTCTTCTGGGATGGGGAAGGCTTGTCGATATCGAGTAGCAGCCAACCCACCGCTCGCCTTGTCGATGTACGAGCGAGGATTCCGTTCGACTACCAGGGCGTCCTGCTCGTCACGGTGGGGGCAGATCAGAAACCCGTTAGAATCAGGTAGAACATCCGCCCGAGGAAGAACAGCCCCACGCCGATCGCCACCACCACGAACGGGATCAGGATGCGCTGGATCTTCTTCCACCGGGTGCTAGGCACCCCCGGCGGCCCCCAGGGACCGCGCCCCACCTGCGTCCGCACGGGGCCGTCGCCGCTGAGGTTCAGGTTGGAGAAGATTCGCACGCTCCCAGCTTAGGCGAGCCGCGTGCTGTCACCCCCTCGACTGCGACTCCTCCACGAGGCCAGCAGCCCTCCGCAGCGATTCCAGCTGCGGGACCACGTCGTCGCGGCGCCACCCCGACATTCCGCACGCTGTGCCGAGAAGCAGCCCATCGAGGGAATCCACCTGGATGGCGCGCAACACCGTGAGCGCAGCCCGCACCAGCTCGTCCGTGCTCTGTGGTCCACGCGCGGTGTCGACCACACCGAGGATCAGCCCGCGACGCTCATGCCGCCACTGGGCCAACTCGTCGAGATCTACCAGCGCAGCCTCCACCGATGCCCCGGCAAACCCGGCCCGCCGCGACACCTCCAGCCACCGCCCAGGAGCACAGCAGTGCAGCCAGGCAGCTTCGGCCAGCGGCCGCAACGCCTCCACCAGGCCGGGCATGTCCACCCGACGATGCCGCGAGAACCCGCTCGCTGTCGGCACGCGCCCCTCGGCCACGGCAATCATCGACGGCTCGTCCACCTGCAGCCACAGCGTCGCACCCGGCACCCGCCGGGACACTTCGGCCCTCAACCCGGACACAGCCTCAACCAACGCCTGCGCCAATTCACGCCGGGCTCCGTGATCGGCCAGGAGACGGTCGCCCATGGGCCGCTCGACGGAGGACGCCAGCGTCCACGGGCCGGCCACGGCCACCTTGAGCACGCCATTGAAGCCTTGGAGAAGCTCCTCAGCGTCGTCAAGGTCCTGGCGCCACTGAGCGCGAGCCCTCCGGTGTTCAGCCCCCGAGTGCGGCGAGAGACGCCAGCCGGCCGGCTGCACGTCGAAGCCAAGCCCCGAGATGAGCCCCAGCGCGCGACCAATCATGTCCGACCCCACACCCCGCTCCGGCAGTTCCGGCAGCGGCATGACCTCGGGCAGGGTCTCGGCCATGGCGGCCAAAGCCCCCCTGAAGTCCGTACCCGGCAGCGAGCCCGCAGCGGTGATCAGCATCAGCGCGCCTCAGCGATCACAGCGCTGCCCACTACGCGGTCACCGTCGTAGACCACGACGGTCTGCCCCGGCGCCACCCCATGCCCAGGCTCATCCAACAGGACCGACAACCCGCCGTCGCTGGCTTCAATGGTCGCGTCCTGCGGCACCCCGTGCGCCCTGTACTGCGCCTGCCCTCGCCAGGGACCGTCGGCGGCCTCCGCGGTCCACGAGGGCCGGATTGCCGTCAACCGGGTGACGGCAAGGTCCTCCCGCGATCCCACCACGACGGTGTTGCCTACCGGCTCGATTCGCAGCACATACCGCGGCTCCCCCGTCGGTGCGGGCACCCTCAGGTCCAGGCCCTTGCGCTGGCCCACGGTGTAGCGGTGCGTGCCGCGATGCTCCCCCAGCACTGCGCCGTCGGCATCGACGATGGGGCCAGGAGCGTCGTTGAGGTATCGGCCGAGGAATCCCTGGGTGTCGCCGTCGGCGATGAAGCAGATGTCGTGGCTGTCCGGCTTCTTCGCCACACCCAGCCCGAGCGCCTGCGCCTCGGCACGCACAACCGGCTTCTCCACGTCGTTGAGCGGGAATGTGCAGCGCAGGAGCTGGTCCTGAGTAAGCATGCCGAGCACGTAGGACTGATCCTTCGCAGCGTCGGCCGCGCGGTGAAGCGAGACGGACCCGTCGTCGTGACGGCGCAGGTCCGCGTAGTGGCCCGTGGCGACGGCGTCAAAGCCAAGTGCGATGCCGCGGTCCAGCACGGCCGCGAACTTGATCTTCTCGTTGCAGCGCAGGCAGGGGTTGGGCGTGCGGCCGGCTCGATACTCGGCGACGAAGTCCTCCACCACGGCCTCGTGGAACTCCTCGGCGAAGTCCCACACGTAGAAGGGGATATCCAGCTTGTCTGCCACGCGGCGCGCGTCGTGGGAGTCCTCCAGCGAACAGCACCCCCGCGCGCCTGATCGGTAGGACGCGGGGTTGTTGGACAGGGCGAGGTGCACGCCGGTGACGTCGTGACCCTCGGCGACCAGGCGCGCGGCAGCGACGGCGGAGTCCACCCCGCCCGACATGGCCACCAACACCCGCACTTTGTGCTCCTCTGCTTCGCAGGCTCCACTCTACCGATCTGCCCGTGAACACCCTTTCGTCCGATAGTTGAGCCTCATTCGATCGCCCCCCCGGAACTTCAGCTAGGCTGCGGCAGCTGACTCCGTCCACTCCCAGTGAGCACACCAGCGAAGGGAGTTCTAGCTGTGAGCGAATCGACGCTCCTCAAGGTTGATTGGGAACGGGTCTTCATGGTCCCGGTCTTCTTCCTGCTGTTCCTGGCGTCCGCAATCTCATTGTTCGCTGGCACCGACTTCTCCTCAGGCGGGCTGATTGAGTTGCTCGGGGTCTCTCACCGCGTGATGCTGTTGGCCTTCTACGTCATGGCTCTCCTGCTGCTTCTCATCCGTAGCGATGCCAAGGCAAAAAGCGAACGGATCTTGCCACGTGTTGCTGCTTACGCCGGAACCTTCGCGCCGTTCCTCCTGGCTTTCATCGGGGGTGATCCTGTGAGCGTCGGGCAATCGGCGGCCGCAGTTTCTCTTCAATCAGTCGGGCTATTTTTCTCGATCTACTCGCTCGCCGTACTCCGGCGGAGCTTCGGTGTGGAGCCCCAAGTCAGGGCGCTGGTCCGCACCGGACCGTACCGGTTCATTCGTCACCCCCTTTACGTCGGCGAGATCGCATCGCTCGGCGGCGCGGTCTGGCTGACGCCGTCCTGGGAGAAATGGGCGATCCTGGTCCTGGCTGCCGCTTTGCAGGCATACCGGGCTGTCCAGGAGGAACGATTGCTCGCGGCGCACATACCTGAGTACGCGGCGTACATGAAAGACACAAAGAGGTTTGTGCCAGGGCTCTTCTGACCGCACCTCATCCGTGGGACGGACCGTGCGGCGACAAATGAGGCTGTGGAATCAGCAGGCGGGCATCGCCGACCTGATGCCCTGGAAAGAGCCGTGGTGGCGGCGCAGGTCCGCGTAGTGGCTCGTGGCTACGGCGTCGAAAGCCAAGTGCAACGCCGCGGTCCAGCACCGCCGCGAACTTGAACTTCTCGTTGCAGCGCAGGCAGGGCTTGGGTGCGGCCGGCTCGATACTCGGCCACCACGGCGTCCTCCACCACAGCCACGTGGAACCTACTCGGCGAAAGTCCCACACGTAGAGGGGATGCCCAGCTTGTCCGCGACGCTGCGCGCATCGTGCGAGTCCTCGAGCGACAGCTGCACGTGCCCCGGAGCGATAGGAGGCGGTTCCTGGAGAGAGCCGGGTACACGCCAGTGACCTCGTGACCCTCGGCCACCAGGCGCGCTGCAGCGACGGCGGAGTCAACGCCGCCCGACATAGCCACCACCACCCGCACGTGCCGCTCCTCTGCTCAGCAGTGCTCAACTGTACCGATCCGCATGTCAGACCTGCACAGTCCGTCACGCGCCCCCGTATTGACTCTCGGCCTGGGTCGCTGTTCGGGACACGAGTCAGCGGCGCCGCAAGACGGTCACGATCGAGGAGAAGTTGTCCGTCCAGGCCACTCGTCGAGAGTCGAGCGCGTGCCACTTGTCGTCGGCCAAAAGTCGGTTGAGCTTCGATTCATCCGTTGTGACAGCGATCCACTCGCTGCGTGTCGCGCCAGTCGCTACGTCATTTTCGCCGCGCCCTATCACCGCCCCCCACCCCAGCTTGTCTGCACCAGCCGCGACCACCGGCTCAAGGTCGAAGACTCGACTGCTCACGTGAACCAACAGGAGTCCGTCCTCCTTCAGGACCCTGCCGTAGGACTCGAAGGCATCCTGCGTCAGCAGGTGCACGGGAATGGCGTCAGAGGTGAAAGCGTCCAGAATCACCATGTCGTAGGAGGCGTCGGGTTGCTCCTCGATCCTCAGTCGACCATCGCCAACGACGAAGTCGACGGCCGCATCGCTCTCGGAGAGGAAGGTGAAGAGGTCGGGGTTCGACGCCACCTCAATCACGTCGGGGTCGATCTCGAAGAAGGTGAGATGCTGATCCGGCTCCCCGTAGGACGCGAGCGTTCCGACACCCAGCCCCACGGCAGCGATGTCCGAGGCGCCCTCCAACACCGAGTAGGCGTCCCCTACCGGTCCGCTGCGCGCGTAGTACGTCGACGGCTCCGCCCGGCGCTCATCCAAGGCCTGCTGACCGTGCAGCGTTGTCCCATGCGAGAAGAGGCGCCACCCGTCCCGCTCCCGGACTGTGTATGCCCCGTAGAAGGAGCGGTCGCGGACCAACATCTCACCACCGACTAGTGACGGGATGAGCACGAAGACGAGGGCGGCCGCCGCCGTCGCCAGCGGTCGCCGGCTGAACAAAACACCGGCGGCGATCCATCCCAGGGGTACGACTGTCACCAGCCACGGCTGCCATCCAATGGCACTGGCTCCGGCGACGGTGAGGACCAGAAGAATCGCAAGGGTGACCCCGAATTCGAGAAAGTGGACGAAGGCGGGGTGGTACCGGCGGCTGAGGACGCCCACCGATGGTCTAGTCGCTGGAAATGCCAGGGCAATGGTGCCCACCAGAATGAGCGGGTACTCCCACACAGCGTTGAACAACAGCGGCGCCACCACGCCGTTCAGCAGCCCACCCAGCGCCCCACCAACAGCCACAACGATGTAGTAGAACGTGAGGTGAGCTGTTGGCGGGCGCCACGACGCCAGCATCGCGTGGGCGGTGAAAGAAGCAATGGCAAGAACCAACAGGTTCACCACGATCAGGAGCCATATCGGCAGCCCACCCGAGGGGAACCACGCCAGGAGGGCCACCACGGCCGCCGATGCCGAAGCCACCTGCCATCGGGGGCTGACGTGCCTCGAGGACCTGGCGAAGGCTGCGACGAACGTCGCGAGGTAAATGGCCAGGGGCACCACCCACAGCAGGGGAACGGCCGCGACATCAGTGGAGATGTGCGCCGTCACGCCCAACATCAGACTGGAGGGGATGAAGGCTAAAGCGAGCCAGATGAGTACCTGCCGGGTGGGGATACGCGCGCGAGCGGATGCGATGGCAGGGTCCTTCTGAGCGCGGATCAACAGATAAGGCGACCTGTTCAGCAGTGCAACCGCCCCGCAGCCAATCATCAGCACCATGAAGAACCCGTACCCGAGTGACCACCCCAGTCGCTGCTGATCGAGCGTCAACAACGGCTCAACGACGAAGGGGTAGGCCAGCAGCCCCACAAAACTGCCCAGGTTGCTCGTGGCGAAGAGAAAGTACGGATCCTCTGACCGGTGCCCGACCGTCCAGGAGTACCAACGTTGCAGAAGAGGGCCAGTCGTCGACACCACCGCAAACGGCAGCCCGATCGTGAGCGCCAGGATCCAGAGCAGCCGCAGGATGGGGGACGCGTCAGCGGGCGGTCCGCCGCCGGCCAAGGCCAGGGGAAGGACCATGAGTGGCAAGAGGAGGAGCCCCACGTGCAGAACTGGCTGCATTCGGGGACCGAGCTTCTGTGTGCTGGTGTGCGCGTAGATGTAGCCGATCAGCAGCACCACCTGGAAGAAGAGGCTGCTGGTACTCCACACCGTGGCCGAACCACCGAACTGGGGCAGCACCAGGCGTGCGACCATCGGCTGCACGACGAAGAGGAGTGAGGCCCCCACGAATGAGGTGGCGGCAAAGAGTGCTGTGACCCACCAGGAGCCGCTGCTCGCGGAGCCGACGGCTTCGGTGTCAGGGCTCACTACCGCCGAAGCATCCGCCGTCATCGCCGACCGTCCCCAGTTGTAGGTCCATCAATGAGTGACAGGGCTGCGTCCAAAGCACCGTCGGGGTAGAACGCGAGGCCTTCGCTGCCGAGGGCTTCTAGTCGGTGCCACGCGACGACGCTCTCGTCATCCATCACTTTGAATCTCGCGTCGAGCGGCCAGGCCTCCAGGTCGGCGCACTCCACAGCGAAGATGTGCACGATCTCATGGCCAGCTCGGCCAAGGAACGTGAAGATGTTCTCGGTGACGGCCAGCAAGTCCGCTGCCGTCACCGCAACACCAAGCTCTTCCAGAAACTCGCGCCTCAAGGCCTCGACGGCGCGTTCACCGAACTCGATTCCCCCACCGATCGCACGCACAAAGGGAGGCTCGCCGTCGGCCCCACCGAACTCCTGCACGAGAACGTGACCATCGCGGACGGGCAGACCGACGGCGAGGTTGCGGATCCGTGAGTCTGCTTGTTCCATGCCGGGAGCGTAGACCTGGAGTCGGTAGCCCACAGTGCCATTCCGCCGGAGCGAGGGCTCCCGCTTCGGACTACTACCAGCCCATCTCCGTGATGAGGGACTGAAAGAGCGCATTCACCTGGGTCCCCAAGACGGTCACCGCCGTGACAATCACTGCTGCGATGAGGCTAGCCATGATCGCGTACTCCACTGCGGTCGCGCCGCGCTCGGATGACATCCGAACCGGGACTACTTCCATGGGCTCGGAAGCGCCAGTCTCTGCGTCGATCACACCAAGCTCCCCCATCAAGACCACTCGTGAACGGGAGTCTAGCCGTGAGAGAAGGGATTCTCTGGAGGTGTGTCATTGACGCTGAGCCAGACCTCGAAGAACGCGGGCTGACCGCGAGGGTGTGGGTCGTCAGGGTGGTACGGCGTCGGGATGCCCAACCCGAGGATCACCCAGCTGGCCTCCCGCCTGAGCAGACCTGAGCCGGGCAGCCCTGACGGCACACGCCCGGATTGGGAACGCCACGGGCGATCAAGTGCGGGGAGGCGGTAGACGAGGCACGGGCGGCCTCACCACTTGACCACAGCCCAGTCGTTGCACATGGGGAGACCCTTGTCCGCGGCCGCCCGTGGCTCGGCTCACGGCTGCCGGCACCCACCGCTGGGGCGGGTCAGCGGACGGGTTGCGTCACGACCCTTCGAGACAGCCGACGGTCGCTTCGCGACGCCGGCCTCCTCAGGGAGCGGTGGGGACAGCCGACGGTCGCTCCGCGACGCCGGCCTCCTCAGGGAGCGAACTAGGGGGTCAGAAGGCGGAGCGGGCGACGCTCAAGGCCTCCGGGAGGACCTCCACCAGCCGCGAGATGTCGGACGACGTCGTGGTCCAGCCCAGCGAGAACCTCAACGACTGCGTCGCCTCGTCGGACGTCCTCCCCATCGCCAGGAGCACCTCGCTGGGCTGATGCACCCCCGCCCGGCACGCGCTCCCCACCGACGCCGCGATCCCCCGCTGGTCCAGCAGGAACAGCAGATCGTCTGCGCGCACCCCGTCGAAGGTCACGTTGACGATGTGCGGCGCGCCCTCCGGCAGGGGTTCACTCGGCACGCCCGTACCCGCCGGCCGAGGCCAGCTGTTCAACCGGCCGCCCGCAGCCACGCACACCTCCGCCACTCGATCCCGCAACGCCGAAACCCGCGACACTTCAGCCTCCAACTCCCCCACCGCGACACTCGCCGCCCGCGCGAACGCCGCCGCCAACGCCACGGGCTGGGTCCCGGACCGCACCTCGCGCTCCTGCCCACCGCCCAGCCCGACGGCGGAGGGCACCACCCCCCGCCGGGCCAACAGCGCGCCGATCCCCACCGGCCCCCCGATCTTGTGCGCCGACACGCTCATCAGATCCAAGCCACTGGCACCGAAGTCCACCGGCAGATGCCCCAACGCCTGCACCGCATCCGTGTGCATCCACGCCCCCACCGCCGCGGCCAACTCCCCCACCTCGGAAACGGGCTGCACAACCCCCGTCTCGTTGTTCACCCACATCACCGACACCACGGCCACGGACTGATCCATCAACCCGGCAGCAGCCTCCAGCGACAAAACACCATCAGCACCAACCGGCACCACCTCGGCCCCCCGCGACACCGCCCCGAGCACCGCCGGATGCTCAACAGCCGACACCAGACACCGCCCCCGACCCCGCGACCGTCCCGCCTCCCAACCCCCCAGCACCGCGATCGTGTCCGCCTCAGATCCCCCTGACGTGAACACAACCTCCGTCGGGTGCGCGCCCACCGCAGCCGCCAACTCCTCCCGCGCCTCCTCCAACCGGCGCCGGGCGCGCTGCCCCGGCCGGTGCAACGACGAGGCATTCCCCACCAGCCCCGACGCGGCGACGAACGCCTCCAAAGCCTCAGGGCGCAGCGGGGACGTGGCGGCATGGTCGAGATAGACGGACTCCACGGCTCCCCCTCGTTGTCGGGCCCCGCACACGCGACTCCCGCCGTCCATGCTAGCCAGGCCGCCACGACGGCAAACCCCCCAGCGAAGTGGAGTTTGTGCCAGAAAGTGGCACAATGGGGCGCCGTCGAAAAAATCGATTCCAGGAAGCCACCGATGACATCCCTCACCCCGCCTGATACGAGCGCCCTCGGCGCCCGCATCACCGCCCATGGCGTGCGCTTCGGCCTGTGGGCGCCGCGTGCCACCGGGGTCGAGCTGGCGCTCATCGATCCTCTCAACCAGCAGCACAACATCGAGATGACCCGCGACGATGAGGGCATCTGGACCGTCGAGGTGCCCGGCGTTGACGCCGAACAGCACTACGGCTTCCGCGTGCACGGGCCGTGGGACCCGTCGTCGGGCAGCCGATTCAACCCCGCGCGGCTCCTGCTGGATCCCTACGCCCGCGCCATCAGCGGCGGGGTGGACTTCCGCGGCCCCATCCTGGACCACATCCCCGGCAGCCCCTTCAGCATCTCCACCCGGGACTCCTTCGGGGCGGTGCCGCTGAGCGTGGTGGTGGCGGACACGCCCCCGCCGAAGCCCATCGAGCGCCGACGGCCCATGTCGGAGACCATCCTCTACGAGGCGCACCTGCGCGGCTTCACCAAGCTGCACCCGCAGGTCCCCGAGCACCTCCGCGGCTCATATCTGGCGCTGGCGGACCCGTCGGTCCTCGAGTACCTGACCGGCCTGGGCATCACCGCCATCCAGCTGCTGCCCGTGCATCACTTCGTCTCGGAGCCGTTCGTGGCCACCAAGGGGCTGCGCAACTACTGGGGCTACAACTCGCTCGGTTTCTTCGCCCCGCACGCCTACTACGCCACCCGCGGCACCGTCGGAAACCAGGTGGCCGACTTCAAGCAGATGGTCAGCGCGCTGCACGAGGCCGGCATCGAGGTGATCCTCGACGTGGTCTACAACCACACCGGCGAGGGCGGCCACGAGGGGCCCACGCTGTCCATGCGCGGCCTGGACCACGACGCCTACTACCGACTCACCAACGACCGCCGGGACGACTACGACGTCACGGGCTGCGGCAACTCGGTCAACACCTCGCACCCCATGGTGCTGCAGCTGGTGCTGGACTCGATGCGCTACTGGGTCACCGAGATGGGCGTGGACGGGTTCCGCTTCGATCTGGCCACCACCCTGATCCGCGACGAGCAGCACCACGTGGACCACAACCACGCGTTCAAGCGGCTGGTGGAGTCCGATCCCGCGTTCGAGGGCATCAAGATGATCGCCGAGCCGTGGGACATCGGCCCGTACGGCTACCAGGTGGGCGCCTGGGGCCCCGGCTGGTACGAGTGGAACGACCGCTTCCGGGATCACATCCGCGACTACTGGCGCGGCGCCGTGCACGGCGTCCAGGAACTCGCCACGCGCCTGGCCGGCTCCCCGGACATCTTCGATCAACCGGGCCGCGCGCCGCAGTCGAGCATCAACTTCATCACCGCCCACGACGGTTTCACCCTCCGGGACCTGGTGAGCTACGACGTCAAGCACAACCTGGACAACGGCGAGGCCAACCGCGACGGCTCGGACAACAACCGCTCCTGGAACCACGGCTGGGAGGGCGAGACCGAGGACCCGGAGATCAACGCCCTGCGCCGTCGCCAGGTGCTGAACCTGATGGCCACCCAGCTGCTGGCCGCCGGCACGCCCATGCTCACCGCGGGCGACGAGTTCGGCCGCACCCAGAAGGGCAACAACAACGCCTACTGCCAGGACTCCCCCCTCTCGTGGGTCAGCTGGGACATCCCGTTCGAGTGGCTCGAGGTACAGAGCCGCATCGCCGCCCTGATCAAGCTCCGTCAGAGCCACCCGGTGCTCCGCCCGGTGGATTTCGCGTACCACACCGAGATCATCACCGAGCACAGCGAGAACCTGCAGCGCGTGGACCTCACCTGGATGGACGGCGAGTTCGGCGAGATGAGCCACGACGCCTGGCACGACGGCGGCCGCCGCCTGCTCGGCATGTACGTCTCGGACGAGCGCGAGGCGTTCCTCACCTGGTTCAACTCGGGCGCTGCCCCGGTGCCGCTGACGCTGCCCACCCTTCCGTGGGGCTACGGCTACGAGATCGTGTGGCACAGTGCCGAGTCCTACGAGCTGCCCGGAGGCGTCCTGCCGGCCCTGGCCGAGATGACAATGCCGGCCCGGTCCGTGGTGCTGATGCGGGTCCAGGTGCCCACCAGCACCCGCGAGCTGCTCGCATTGCAGGCGGAGGCCGAGCCGTCGTCGCTGGATCTGCTCTCCTGAACGGTGCATGCAGGGCGCCCCGCCAGCTAGGCTGACGGGCGTGAGTGCGGATTACCCAACCATGTCCCTCAAGCGCATCGTCCGGACCGACGGCGGCCTCGGCCGCATCCCGGTCACCGGCGCTTCCCCCGTGATCGAGGGCGGGGTCTACCCCGTCAAGTCAGTCGTCCATGAGCGGCTGCTGATTCAGGCCAACGTGTTCCGGGAGGGTCACGACTCGGTCAACGCGTCGGTGATCCTGACCTCTCCGGGCGGCACCCAGCGCCGCATCGACATGAAGCAGGTCGAGCCCAAGGGCCTCGACATCTGGCAGGCGTACGTCCGGATGGCCGCCGAGGGCGACTGGACCTACCGCATCGAGGGCTGGAGCGACCCGTGGGGCACCTGGCGCCACCACGCCGAGGCGAAGCTGCCGGTGTCCATGGACGTGGAGCTGGTGTGCCTGGAGGGCCGGGACCTCCTCACCCGCTCCGCGCAGCAGGCCGATTCGATGCGCGTCCCCGGGGCCGCCAACCTGCTCCGCGCCGCCGCGGAGACAGTCAACCCGGAGACCGACGTCGAGGAGATGCTGGAGCTCATCACCTCCGCCCCCATCACCCGGGCGATGGCCCGCTTCGGCCCCCGCGAGCTCGTCTCGCCCACCGCCGAGTTCCCCATCCGCGTGGAACGCCGCCGGGCCCTGTACTCGTCGTGGTACGAGTTCTTCCCCCGCTCGCAGGGCGCCTGGCAGGACGACGACGGCCACTGGCACTCCGGCACGTTCAACTCCTCGCACGAGCGCCTCGAGGCCGCCGCCGCGATGGGCTTCAACGTGGTCTACCTGCCGCCCATCCACCCCATCGGCACCGCGTTCCGCAAGGGCAGGAACAACACGCTGAACCCCGGCCCGGAGGATCCCGGCTCGCCGTGGGCCATCGGCTCCCCCGACGGCGGCCACGACGCGATCCACCCGGACCTGGGCGACTTCGACGACTTCGACGCCTTCGTGTCCAAGGCCCGCTCGCTGGGCCTGGAGATCGCCCTCGACCTGGCACTGCAGGCCTCCCCGGACCACCCTTGGGTGGTGGAGCACCCGGAGTGGTTCAGCACCCGCCTCGACGGCACCATCGCCTACGCGGAGAACCCGCCGAAGAAGTACCAGGACATCTATCCCATCAACTTCGACAACGACCCCGTGGGCATCTACTACGAGGTGCTGCGTATCGTGCGGTTCTGGATCGACCACGGGGTCTCCATCTTCCGCGTCGACAACCCGCACACCAAGCCTGTGGAGTTCTGGGACTGGCTGATGGAGCGCATCCATGAGACCAACCCGGAGGTCATCTTCCTCGCCGAGGCGTTCACCCGCCCGCAGATGATGGCGGCGCTCGGGAAGGTGGGCTTCCAGCAGAGCTACACCTACTTCACGTGGCGCAACCTCAAGTGGGAGCTCACCGAGTACCTGACCGAACTGTCCCAGGAGATGGCGTCCTACTACCGGCCCAACTTCTTCGTCAACACCCCGGACATCAACCCGTTCTTCCTGCAGTCGGGCAATCACGCGGCGTTCTCCATCCGCGCCATCCTCGCCGCGACGATGTCGCCCACGTGGGGCGTCTACTCCGGCTTCGAGCTCTTCGAACATGAGGCGCTGGCCCCGGGCAAGGAGGAATACCTCAACTCGGAGAAGTTCGAGTACCGCCCGCGTGACTTCAACGCCCAGCCCAACCTCAACCTGCTGCTCGGCAAGCTCAACCAGATCCGCGACACGCACCCCGCCCTCCAGCAGCTGCGCGACATCCACTTCCACCACGCGCCCCACGATTCGGTGATCGTCTTCTCCAAGAACGACGGCACGGACACGGTGCTGGTGGTGTGCTCGCTGGACCCGGACAACACGGTGTCCTCGGACATCATGCTGGACTTCGGCGCGCTCGGCGTCCACGGGCAGGGCAGCGTGCGGGTGGTCGACGAGCTCACCGGCGAGGAGTACGTCTGGGGTGAGCGGTCCTGGGTGCAGCTGTGGCCGGGGAAGCCGGCGCACATCTTCCACGTGGTGGCTGAGTGAGCACGGAGTTGCAGCAGCAGCTCTGGGACCTGGCGCTCAGCTCGCGCTGGTTCTCAGGGCGCAGCGGTCGCCCGGTCGGCGTCGAGCTCGGCCCGTGGGCCGGGCCCGCGCTGCGTCCCGCGCTGCTCGTCGTCGAGTTCGACGACGGCCACCAGGAGCGCTTCCACGTCCCGCTGCTCTACCGCGACGGTGAGCCCACCGACGCCTGCGACGAGGGCGGCGTCCTGCTGCGCGCCCTCCACGACGAGGCCCCCGGCTTCGAGCGGTACCGGGCGGTGGCGCCCGGGCTGCCTGCCCGTCGCTACGCCGGCGAACAGTCCAACACCTCGGTCTTCTTCGGCGACGAGCTGCTGGTGAAGGTGTTCCGGCGCGTGGAGCCCGGGCGCTCGGTGGACGTCGAGCTCCACGCCGCGCTGGCCGGCACCGGCGTGGTGGCGGAGCTGTACGGGGCGTGGACCTGGGACGGCACAGACCTGGCGGTCTTCCTCGAGTCCTTGCCGGAGCCCACCGACGGCTACGTCCTGGCCTGCGAGTACGCCACCGAGGGCCGCAGCTTCGCCGAGCACTCCCATGCCCTGGGCGAGGCGCTGGCCACGGTGCACAGGGTCCTCGCCGAACGGCTGGCCACGGCCACCGTCGACGGCGCAGCCCTGGCCGCTGACTGCCGCCGTCGCTTCGCCGCGGTGGTCGCCGAGGTGGATGCGGTGGCGCCCTACGCGGACGCCGCGGAGGCGGTCTTCGCCGCCATCGACCACGCCCGCCTGCCCGCGCAGCGCGTGCACGGGGACTGCCACCTGGGCCAGGTGCTGCTCAGCGAGGGCCGGTGGCGCTACGTGGACTTCGAGGGCGAACCCCTCAAGTCCATGGAGGAGCGCCGGCTCCCCGATTCGCCGCTGCGTGACGTGGCCGGGATGCTGCGCTCGTTCGCTTACGCCCGCGCCGCCGGCGGCGCCTCCGCCGGATGGCTGGCCGAGTGCCGATCCGCATTCCTGCGCGGCTACGGCATCGACGCGGACGCCGGGGACCCGGTGCTGGCCGCCTACGAGACGGACAAGGCAGGATACGAGGCCGTCTACGAGGCCCGGTTCCGCCCGCACCTGCTGCAGGTCCCCCTCCAGCACCTCGAATCGTTGATAACGATCCCATAACCCGCACCCGCGGAACCCCCGCGGTGCGGCCTCAGTCCGCCCGCGGCGACGCTCGGCACGCTAGATTGGCGCGCAAACGACATCGCTTCGAAGGAGTCAAGAAAATGGCGCACGACCGCTTCGGTGGACTTACCGGTTGGGACTTCGAAGGGTTCCATGGTGGTGGAGACACCGAGCTGTGGAAGCGCCTCGGCAGCGAGGTGGTCACAGTCGAGGACGACGAGAGGGGCACCGTCACCGGGGTGCGCTTCGCCCTGTGGGCCCCCAACGCCAAGTCCGTCTCCATCATCGGGGACTTCAACTGGTGGACCGGTGACGCGATGGAGCTGATCCCCGGCTCCGGCGTCTGGGGCGCGTTCATCGAGGGCCTCGACGAGGGCACCCTATACAAGTTCCGCATCGAGACCCAGGACGGCCGCTGGATCGAGAAAGTCGATCCGATGGCCAAGTTCAGCGAGCAGGCGCCGGCCAACGCGTCCATCGTCTACGAGTCGAAGTACGTGTGGGACGACGACGAGTGGATCGCCAAGCGACGCGCCTCCCAGGCCCACGCCGAGCCGATGAGCGTCTACGAGGTGCACCTCGGCGGCTGGCGCAAGGGCAAGAGCTACCTCGATCTGGCCGAGGAGCTCGTCAGCTACGTCAAGTGGCAGGGCTACACCCACGTCGAGTTCATGCCGCTGTCCGAGCACCCGTTCGAGCCCAGCTGGGGCTACCAGGTCTCCGGCTACTTCTCCCCCACGTCGCGCTTCGGCAAGCCGGACGACCTCCGCTACCTCGTGGACAGGCTCCACCAGGCCGGCATCGGCGTGATCATGGACTGGGTGCCCGGCCACTTCCCCAAGGACGACTGGGCGCTCGGCCGCTTCGACGGCACCGCCCTGTACGAGCACGCGGACCCGCGCCAGGGTGAGCACCAGGACTGGGGCACCTACATCTTCAACTACGGCCGCAACGAGGTGAAGAGCTTCCTCATCTCCAACGCGCTGTACTGGATCCAGGAGTTCCACATCGACGGCCTGCGGGTGGACGCCGTCGCCTCCATGCTCTACCTGGACTACTCCCGCGAAGAGGGCGAATGGGTGCCCAACCAGTTCGGCGGCCGCGAAAACCTCGAGGCCATCGACTTCCTGCGCTACTGCAACCGTCACCTCTACGAGCGCGAGCCCGGCGTGCTGATGATCGCGGAGGAGTCCACCAGCTTCGCCGGCGTCACCAAGCCCGTCCACGAGGGCGGCCTCGGCTTCGGCTTCAAGTGGAACATGGGCTGGATGAACGACACGCTGCGCTACCTGCAGCTGGACCCGGTCTACCGCCAGTACGAGCACAACCTGCTCACCTTCGCCATGGTCTACGCCTACTCGGAGAACTTCGTGCTGCCGATCAGCCACGACGAGGTGGTCCACGGCAAGGGATCCATGATCAACAAGGTCCCGCAGGACGACTGGCGCAAGTTCGCCACCCTGCGCGCCTACTACTCCTTCATGTGGAGCTTCCCCGGCAAGCAGCTGATCTTCATGGGCTGCGAGTTCGGACAGCGGCCCGAGTTCAGCGAGTCCGTCTCCCTCGAATGGTGGGTCAGCGAGCTGTGGGGCCACGGCGGCCTGCAGCGTCTCTTCCGGGACCTCAACCACATCTACAAGTCGAACCGCCCCCTCTACGAGCTGGACAGCTCGCCGAAGGGCTTCAGCTGGATCAACGCCGACGACGCGGGCCGCAACGCCCTCTCCTGGGTGCGCCACGACGAGGACTACAACCACATCGCGTGCGTGACGAACTTCTCCCCGGAGCCGCTGCGTGACTACGAGATCGGACTTCCCGCCGCCGGTGCGTGGGAGGAGATCCTCAACACGGATTCGCCCACCTACGACGGGTCCGGCGAGTTCGGCAACCTCGGCGAGGTCACCGCCTACGACGAGCCCTGGGGCCACTTCCCCGCCCGCGCACGCGTCACCGTGCCCCCGCTGGGCTCCATCTGGCTGCGTCGGCAGGCCGACTGATCCGTCTCCCCGGTGGGTGCCCCCGTGTCGCGTGGCGCGGGACCCACCGGGTACGGTCGTGACGTGAGCGACTTCAAGGTGTCGGTGGACATCGTCGGCGGCGTCGGCACCCTGCGGTGGGCCGAGCAGGAGGTCGACGTGGACACACTGCGCCGCGCGCTCTCACTGGCCGCCGACGACGCCATCCTCGCGCACGAGCTGCGCCGGTTGCAGGTGGAGTTGCCGGAGTGGGACACGGCCGCGCGGGTGGCCCTCCACCGCTGCGGCTTCCGCCTGGAGGGGCGGCTGCGCTCCGCCGTCGAGCCAGAACCAGGCGTCTTCCGCGACATCCTCATCTACTCGCGCCTCGCCGTGGACACGGTCTACGGCCCGCACGGGTTCTCCGGGGTCCTGGACTCCATACTTCCCACCAAGCGGGTGATCTCCCACGCCCTGTTCCGCGACGAGCAGGGCCTGGTGCTCCTGCTCGAGACCTCCTACAAGGAGGACTGGGAGCTCCCCGGCGGCGTGGTGGAGCCGCACGAGACGCCCCGCGCCGGGGGCGAGCGGGAGACGATGGAGGAGTTGGGCATCGAGGTCACGTTCGGGCAGCCGTTGCTGACCGACTGGATGCCGCCCTACCTTGGGTGGTCGGACGCGGTGGAGTTCATCTTCGACGGCGGGGTCCTGGCGCCGGAGGTCGCGGCCGAGCTGGGCACCGACGACCGGGAGATCCGCGCCATCCACTGGGTGGAGCCTGGGGACGTGCACCTCCACGTGACGGAGTTGTCCGCGCGGAGGATCGCCCTGATGCTGACGGGCTACCGCGGCATGACCGAGAACGGCCACCCTGTCCCCTGAGGACTCGCGAACTTCGCTGGCTGAGGTTCGAGGAGCGCAGCGACGAGACTCGAAGCCTAGAAAGCGCAACGTCGTCCGCTCAAGTCTCTCAGGCTTCGAGGCCGCTCCGCGGCACCTCAGCCAACGGGGGGGAACAATGGGGCTATGCCCCTCGCGACCCGCGACGTCACCCTCCTTCCCTCCGACGAGGTGGCCCTCGCCCTGAGCGTGGACCCGTCGGTGGGGCTGAGCCCCGCCGAGGTGGCCGCCCGCCAGGACCTGTACGGGCGCAACGAGCTGCGGGCCACTCCCCCAGAGCGGGCCTGGCGCCGGTTCCTGCGCCAGTTCGCCGACCCCCTCATCTACCTCCTGCTGGCCGCCATCGTCATCTCGATCATCGCCTGGGTGGTGGAGGGCGGCACCGGGCTGCCCGTGGACGCGATCGTCATCGCGGTCATCGTGGTGGCCAACGCCGTCATCGGCTTCGTCCAGGAGAATCGGGCCGAACGCGCCGTCGCCGCCCTGGCCGGCATGACCGCCACCCGCGCCACCGTGCTGCGCGACGGACTCCTCGCCTCCGTCCCCTCCGCGGAGCTGGTCCCCGGGGACGTGCTCGTCCTCGCCGAGGGCGACGCCGTGGGCGCGGACTCCCGCCTCCTCACCGCCACGTCCCTCCTCACGCAGGAGGCCTCGTTGACCGGCGAATCGGAGGCCACCCAGAAGGACCCGGCCGCCCTCCCGGAGCCCGCGGCCATCGGCGACCGCCGCAACATGGTGTTCAAGGGCACCTCCGTGGCCCGCGGCGTGGGCCGCGCGGTGGTCACCACCACCGGCATGGACACCGAAATGGGGCGCATCGCCACCCTGCTGGACGAGACCCAGGCCGAGCCCAGCCCGCTGCAGGCGGAGATCGGCAGGATCTCCCAGACGCTAGGACTGCTGGTGGTCGGGATAGCCGTGGTGGTGATGCTCACCACCGCCCTGGTCAACCGGGTCAACACACTCGAGGGCGCCGTCGAGATCCTGCTGATGGGCGTCTCGCTGGCCGTGGCCGCCGTCCCGGAGGGCCTGCCCGCGATCCTGTCGCTCGTGCTCGCCATCGGGGTTCAGGCCATGGCGCGCCGCAACGCGGTGATGAAGGACCTCCACTCGGTGGAGACGCTGGGGTCGGTCTCAGTGATCTGCTCGGACAAGACCGGCACCCTCACCCGCAACGAGATGACGCTGCGCGAGGTGGTGACGGCCTCCGGCAGGGTCACCCTCGGCGGCACCGGGTACACCCCCGTGGGCGAGGTGCTGGTGGAGGGCGACGTCGAACCAACCCTGGACGAGGCCCGACGGGCGCTGGTGGCCGGGTCCGTGGCCAACGACGCCCAGCTCACCCACCTGGAGGGCTCGTGGCAGATCCAGGGCGACCCGACGGAAGCCGCGTTCCTCGTCGGCGCCCGGAAGCTCGACGGCGCCGCCGAACTCATCTCGGGCCACGCGCGCACCGGCGAGGTGCCGTTCACGTCCGAGCGCAAGATGATGTCGGTGCTCAGCACGCACCCGTCGCGGGGCCACGTGCTCTACGCCAAGGGGGCCCCGGACGTGCTGCTGGAGCGCTGCACCGACGAACAGGTGGGCGAGGACACCACCCCGCTCACGCCGGCCCGGCGCGACGAGCTGGCTCACACGATCGAGGAGCTTGGGGCCGAGGGCTATCGCACCCTGGGCGTGGCGTGGCGCGGCGCCACCGCCGCCGAGTCGCACACCTTCGGCGAGTCCGCCGAGCGCAACCTCACCTTCCTCGGCGTCGTCGCCCTGCTGGACCCACCGCGCGAGGAGGCCGCCGCGGCCATCGCCGAGGCTCACCGGGCCGGCATCCGCACGGTGATGATCACCGGGGATCACCCCGTCACCGCGGCCAGGATCGCGGCGGACCTGGGCATCTCGGGCACCGACAGCCCCGTCGTGGTCACCGGTCGCCAGGTCGACGAATCCGACGACGAGGAGCTGGCGCGCGCCGCCGTCGACGCCCGCGTGTACGCGCGGGTGGCCCCCGAACACAAGTTGCGGGTGGTCGACGCGCTGCAGGCCGGACGGCACATCGTGGCGATGACCGGCGACGGCGTCAACGACGCGCCGGCGCTGAAGTCCGCGGACATCGGCGTGGCGATGGGCATCACCGGCACCGCCGTCACGAAGGAAGCCGGGCAGATGATCCTGGGCGACGACAACTACGCCACGATCGTGGCCGCGGTCCGCCAGGGACGGGTCATCTTCGACAACATCCGCAAGTTCATGCGCTACCTGCTGAGCTCCAACATGGGCGAGATCGCCACCGTGTTCCTGGGCGTGACGCTGGGTGGCGTCATCGGCCTGGCGGACCCGTCGGCGCCGGGCGCCGCGGTGGTTCCCCTGCTGGCCACGCAGATCCTGTGGATCAACCTGGTCACGGACTCGGGTCCGGCGTTGGCGATGGGGGTGGATCCGGAGATCGACGACGTGATGGGCCGCCCGCCGCGGCGGTTCGACGAACGCATCATCGACCGCCACATGTGGCAGCGCATCCTCGTCATCGGCGCCCTCATGGGCCTGCTCACCCTGGTGGCTTACGACCTCACCCTGCCCGGGGGGCTGATCGGCGGCCTCGAGCACCTGGCGCCCGCCGGAGGCGAGCTCGACCTGGCCCGGACCACCGTGTTCACCTCGTTGGTGGTGATGCAGCTGGCCAACGCGCTCAACAGCCGCTCGGACAAGGCGAGCATCGTCGATCACCTCTTCACCAACGCCTGGCTGTGGCTCTCGCTGGCCGGCGCGCTCCTGGCGCAGGTTGCGGTGGTCTACCTTCCGGTGCTGCAGAACGCCTTCGGCACGGCGTCGCTCGGTTGGGCGCACTGGGGTGTCGCGGCCGGGGCCGGGCTGGTGGTGATCCTCGTCGAGGAGGCGGTCAAGGCGGTGCGCAGGAGGCGCGGCTGATCGACTCCGGCGGCGTGGCCTTCTAGGCTGGGGGTGTGACAGCCACCCCAGCCTCCACGTACAGACTCCAACTGAACGCGTCCTTCACGTTCGACGACGCCGCGGCGCAGGTGCCGTACCTGGCCTCACTGGGGGTGACCCACCTGTTCTGCTCCCCCATCCTGCAGGCGGCCCCCGGGTCGGTGCACGGCTACGACGTCGTCGACCACGCCCGCGTCTCCACGGAGACCGGGGGCGAGGAGGGCTTCCGGCGCCTCGCCGCTGCCGCGCGCGAACACGGGTTGGGCATCGTCGTCGACGTGGTACCCAACCACATGGCGGTGCCCACCCCGCTGTGGCTGAACCGGGCGCTGTGGGACGTGCTGCGCACGGGGCCGGAGTCCGAGTTCGCCGGCTGGTTCGACATCGACGTGAGCCGCTCCCGGGCCATCCTGATGCCGATGCTGGGTCGCCGGATCGGCGACGAGCTGGCCGAGGGCACCATCGAGGTGGTAGAGCGGGAGATCGACGGCGGCACGGAGACAGTGGTGGCCTACCACGATCACGTCTTCCCCATCCGGCCCGGCACCGAGGACCTCCCCCTGGACGAGCTGCTGGATCAGCAGTGGTACCGGCTCGCGTACTGGAAGGTGGGCAACGAGGAGCTGAACTACCGCCGCTTCTTCGACGTGGACACCCTCGCCGCCATCCGGGTGGAGGACCAGTCCGTCTTCGACGCCAGCCACGCCCTGCTGCTTCGCCTCTACGACGAGGGCCTGATCGACGGCTTCCGGATCGACCACCCCGACGGGTTGGCCACGCCGCGCGGCTACCTGCAGAAGCTGCACCGCGCCACCGGCGGCTGCTGGGTGGTGGTGGAGAAGATCCTGGAGCCACACGAGACCCTGCCCGCCGGCTCCCGCTGCGCCGGCACCACGGGCTACGACGCGCTGCTGCGGGTAGACGGCCTGTTCCACGATCCGGCGCAGCTGCCCCGCCTCAACGACCTGTGGGAGCGGGTGGCCGGCAACGAGGGCTGGTTCGGGGCCATGCTGCTGCGCGCCAAGGACGAGGTGGTGCGCACCATGCTGTTCGCCGAGGTGAACCGGCTGGTCTCCATCGCGGTGGCCGTGTGCGAGGCCGACGTCCGGCTGCGCGACCACACCCGCCGCCAGCTGGACCGCGCCATCCGGGCGCTCCTGGTGTCGATGGACCGCTACCGCGCCTACGTGGAGCCGGGCCTCCCCGCGCCACCCGAGGAGCGTGCCGTCATCCTGGAGGCGGCCGACCGCGCCCGCCCCCAGCTCGACGACGACGAGCAGGCCACCCTGGACCTCATCGTCGCGCTGGCCTGCGGCGACACCAGGCCGGGCGTGCCGGGTGGTGCCGAGGACCTACCCACCGTCGGCTCCGGGTCCGTCACCACGGAGCTGCCTGCCGAGGGGCACGGGGTCGCGGAGCTGCGCGCCGAGTTCATGGTCCGCTTCGCCCAGACCTGCGGGCCGGTGATGGCCAAGTCCAAGGAGGACACCGCCTTCTACCGCTGGAACCGGTTCGTCGGCGTCAACGAGGTGGGCAGCGAGCCCACGCTGGTGGGCGTCTCCGTCGACGCGTTCCACAGCTTCTGCGAGGACCTGAGCGGCACCTGGCCCTCCACCATGACCACCCTGTCCACGCACGACACCAAGCGATCGGAGGACGTCCGCGCACGCCTGGCCGCGCTCCTGGAGCACGCGAAGGAATGGGAGGCGTGCGTCGCGGAGCTGCGGTCGGCCACCGAAACGCAGCGCTCCGGCGTCGACGGCGCCACCGAGCTGCTGCTCTGGCAGACCCTGGCCGCCACCTGGCGGCTGCCCGGCACCACCGCCGGCGCGGCGCCCATCACGGCCGAACGGCTCGATGGCTACCTCACCAAGGCGATGCGCGAGGCGAAGCTGCACACCACCTGGCCGTCCCCGGATCCCGCCTACGAGCAGGCGGTGCTCGGGCTGGCGCACGCCGTGCTCGCCGACGAGCGCTGCGGCGCCGCCCTGGATGCCTTCACCGCCACCGTCGCCGAGTCGGTGCGCTGCGTGGTGCTCGGTGCCAAGCTGATCCAGCTCGCCATGCCGGGCGTCCCGGACGTCTACCAGGGGTGCGAGATCGTGGACCTCTCGCTCGTGGACCCGGACAACCGCCGCGCCGTGGACTACGTCGCGCGCGCAGACCTGCTCGCCGCCGTCGACGGCTCCGCGCAGCAGAGCCTGGACGCGGAGAAGCTGCTCGTCACCAGCCGGGCGCTGCGGCTGCGCCGGGACCTCCCGGACGCGTTCCGTGGCGAGTCCGCCACCTACTCGCCGGTGCCCAGCACCAGCGGCCACGCCGTCGCGTTCGCCCGGGGGGTGCGCGACGGTGGTGTCGCGGCGGTCGCGGTGGCCACGCGCCTCCCGGCGCTGCTGGCGGAGCGGGGCGGATGGGGCGAGCATCAGGTGATCCTGCCTGAGGCGCCGTTCGTGGATGCGCTGACCGGGCGCGAGTTCCCGGGCGGCTCCACCTCCCTGGCCGAGGTGCTGGCCACCCTCCCCGTCGCGCTGCTGGTGGCCCGATGAGGCCGGAGGTGTGGGCCCCGCTGGCCCGCGAGGTGGCGATGGTGACGACGTCCGGCGAGCACCAGATGGTGCGTCGCGGCGACGGCTGGTTCGCCGCGGAGGTCGATCTTGCCCCCGGGGAGCGCTACGCGTTCCGCCTCGACGGCGGCCCGCCGCTCCCGGACCCGCGGGCCCTGTGGCTGCCCGACGGCGTCCACGCCCCCTCAGCCGTGGTGGACCCGTCGCTGCTCCAGCGCGCCACGACGTGGACGGGGCTGGACCTGCGCGGCGCCGTGCTCTACGAGCTGCACGCGGGCACCTTCACCGAGGCCGGCACCTTCGACGCGGCGATCGAACGGCTTGATCACCTCGTGGGGCTGGGCATCGAGGCCGTGGAGCTGATGCCGGTGGCGGCGGCCCCCGGGGGTCGCGGCTGGGGCTACGACGGGGTGGCGTTGTACGCCGCCGACGAGAACTACGGCGGCCTCGCCGGGCTGGTGCGGCTGGTCGACGCCTGCCACGATCGCGGGCTCGGCGTGGTGCTGGACGTGGTGCACAACCACTTCGGCCCCGAGGGCAACTACCTCAGCCTCTTCGGGCCCTACTTCACGGATCAGCACACCACCCCCTGGGGCGACGCGGTCAACCTGGACGGGGAGGGCAGCGCGGAGGTCCGCCGGTTCCTCCTGGACTCGGCCCGGCACTGGCTGGTCGACGTCGGCGTGGACGGGCTGCGGCTGGACGCGGTGCACGCGCTGGAGGACAACTCCGAGGAGCACTTCCTCGCGGAGCTGTCCCTCAACGTGGCCAGGTGGGCGGATGAGACCGGTCGGCCGCTGAGCCTGATCGCCGAGTCGGACCTCAATCAGCCCTCCATGATGGCCCCTGCCGGGTCCGGTACCTGGGCGGCAGGCATGGACGCGCAGTGGGCAGATGACGTGCATCACGCGCTGCACAGCTTTTTCTCCGGCGAGCAGCAGGGCTACTACGTGGACTTCGGGTCCGCCCAGGTCCTCGCCAAGGCGCTCACCCGGGTCTTCGTCCACGACGGCGCCCTGTCCACCTACCGCGGCCAGGAGTGGGGCGCGCCGGTGGATCCGGACAGCCCCCACTACGACGGGCACTCCTTCGTGGTGTTCCTGCAGAACCACGACCAGGTGGGCAACCGGGCGGTGGGCGACCGATTCGCCCAGCACGCCTCGGCGGACCTGCAGGCGGCCGCCGCGGCCCTCTACCTGCTCGGACCGTTCACGCCGATGCTGTTCATGGGCGAGGAATGGGCCGCCTCCACCCCCTTCCCCTACTTCAGCCACCTCGGCCCGGAGCTGGGCCCCTTCGTGACGGAGGGCCGGGCCCGCGAGTTCGAGGCCACGGGGTGGTCGGTGCCCACGCCGGACCCGCAGGCCGAGGAGACCTGGCGCTCGGCGGTGCTCCGCTGGGATGAGCGGAGCGAGCCAGCGCACGCGAGGATGCTGCGCTGGTACCGGCGGCTCCTGCAGCTGCGCCGCACCGAGCCCGGCGTCGGCTCCCCGGACCTCAGCGCCACGCGGGTGGAGATCATCGACGACGACACCGTGGTCCTGCACCGCGGCAACGTGCGGGTGGCTGCCACCCGGGGCGCCGGCCGCGACGTGGAACTCGGTGGGCGCCTGCTCGCCTCGTGGGACGACGGCGCGGACCTGGGCGGGGGCCGGTACCGGCTGCGCGGACCTGGCGCGGTGATCGCCGTCAGTTGAACGAGGCCGGGTGTGCGGCCAAGATGGGGGCCATGACTGATGCCAACTTCTCGCGCCCCGGCGCCGTGGACCTCTCCGCCCTCTCCCAGCCCGCGCGCCCCAGCAGCAGCGGCGGCGGCTACGTCACCCAGGTGTCGGAGGCGGACTTCCAGGGCCTGGCGGCGATGTCGGCCCAGCATCCGGTCATCCTCGAGTTCCACTCCCCGCGAGACCCCAACGGCCAGGCGGTCTCCGCCGCGCTGGCAGAGCTGGTCAACGCCGCAGGCGGCCGATTCCTGCTGGGCCGGGTCGACGTGGACGCAGAGCCTCGCCTGGCCCAGGCCCTCCAGATCCAGGCCGTGCCCACCGTCGTGGCGGTCATCGGCGGCCAGATGGCGCCGCTGTTCCAGGGCACCAAGTCCCGCGAGGAGATCTCGGCGGTGCTGGACCAGATCGCCCAGCTCGCCGTCGCCAACGGGATGACGGGGCGCGCCCAGCCCGTGTCCGGTGCCCCGGCCGCCGAGGGTGCGCCCGCCGCGCCGGTCGCGAACCCGCGCTTCGCGAAGGCCGACGCCGCGCTGGAGGCCGGGGACTACGCGGCCGCCGTGCGCGAGTTCGACGTCCTGCTGAAGGAGACCCCTGGCGACGCCGAGGTGATCGCCGGGCGCGCCCAATCAGCTCTGTTGGATCGCAGCGCCTCGTTCGACCCGGCCGCCATCGTGGAGCGTGCCAACGCCAACCCAGAGGATCTCGCCGCCCAGCTCGACGCGGCGGATCTTGAGATCATCAGCGGCCGCTACCCGGAGGCCTTCGACCGGCTGCTCGGGCTGGCCGCGCAATCCGGCCCCGAGGACCGCGACACCATCCGCGTGCGGCTCCTGGAGCTGTTCGAGGTGGTGGGCCGCACTGATCCCGCAGTCCTCAAGGCCCGTCGCAGGCTGGCCACGGTCCTGTTCTGACCTGACTCAGCGCCAGGCGATGCCGGGCGAGCGGTGCCACGGCCAGCCCACCAGGACCCACCCCAGGGCAACCGCATGCAACCCGGCCTTCGGGGTGGAAGGATGGGCCCATGGCACATGAGCGAGCCGGCCAGCCGGCCCAGGAACAGGACCTCATCAACGTCGACGAGCTACTCGCCGCGTATTACGACCGCACCCCGGACCCCACCAACCCAGACCAGATGGTGGTCTTCGGCACCTCCGGGCACCGCGGATCGTCGCTGGACACCGCCTTCCAGGACCTCCACATCGCGGCCACCACGCAGGCCATCGTCGAATACCGCGCCGAACAGGGCACCACCGGCCCCCTGTTCATCGGGAAGGACACCCACGCCCTCTCACTGCCCGCGTGGAAGACGGCCATCGAGGTGCTTGGCGCCAACGGCGTCGAGATCTGCGCCGAGCGCGAGGACGAGTACACGCCCACGCCCGCGGTGTCGCGGGCGATCATCCGCTACAACCGCCTCAACTCGGCCAAGGCCGACGGCATCGTCGTCACCCCCTCGCACAACCCGCCTCGCGACGGCGGCTTCAAGTACAACCCGCCCACCGGGGGCCCCGCGGACTCGGACGCCACCTCGGTGATCGCCGCCCGCGCCAACGAGCTGATGGGCGATCCCTCCGGCATCCGCCGGGGAAGCTACGGGTCCACGGAGGTCAACCGGTACGACTACCGGACCCCCTACTGCCAGGAGTTGTCCACCGCCATCGACTTCGACGCCATCAAGGCCTCCGGGCTGGTGCACGGGGCAGACCCCATGGGCGGGGCGTCGGTGCAGTACTGGGAGCACCTCGCCGAGATGGGCCTGCCCATCACGGTGGTCAACCCGCGGGTGGATCCCCGGTGGAGCTTCATGACGCTGGACACCGACGGCAAGATCCGGATGGACTGCTCCTCCCCCAACGCGATGGCCTCGCTGGTGGCGCAGCGCGACTCATTCAGCGTCGCCACGGGCAACGACGCGGACTCCGACCGCCACGGCATCGTCACCCCGGACCACGGACTGATGAACCCCAACGCCTTCCTGGCGGTGGCGATCAACTACCTGTTCGCACATCGCCCGGGGTGGGCGGCCGACGCCGGCATCGGCAAGACCCTGGTGTCGTCGTCGATCATCGACAAGGTGGCAGCCAAGCTCGGCCGCCGCCTCGTGGAGGTGCCGGTGGGCTTCAAGTGGTTCGTGCCCGGCCTGATGGACGGCTCGATCGGCTTCGGTGGCGAAGAGTCGGCCGGGGCGTCGTTCCTGGCCATGGATGGCTCCACGTGGACCACGGACAAGGACGGTCTGCTGCTGGCGTTGCTGGCCTCCGAGATCATCGCGGTCACCGGCAAGACCCCCTCGCAGCACTACGCCGAGCTGGAGGCCGAGTTCGGCCGCTCGTACTACGCCCGCGTGGACGCCGACGCCAGCCGCGAGCAGAAGGCGCGGCTGGGCCACCTCGGCGCTTCGGACGTCACGGTCACCGAGCTGGCCGGTGAGCAGATCACCGCGGTGCTCTCCCACGCACCGGGCAACGGCGCGGCCATCGGCGGCATCAAGGTGACCACGGACAGCGCCTGGTTCGCCGCGCGCCCGTCCGGCACGGAGGACAAGTACAAGATCTACGCCGAATCCCTCAAGAGCGCAGACCACCTGATCGAGGTCCAGCAGGCCGCCAAGGCGCTGGTGGACCAGGCTCTGGCAGGCTGAGACGGGCGGACCCGGTCAGACGCCGTCGGCCTCGTTGGGGCTGTCGAGGCTGACCGGGTCCATGTTCAGCACGGCGGTGTCCATCCGCATGGTCTGCCGCAGCCCCGAGCGCTGGATGACCCGCTGGATGGTGAGGTCGCGGCTGTCCGGGTCCCCCACATAGCGGATCTCGCGCAAGCCCTGGCCCTGGGCGGCGGACTCGAACACGAAGTGGCCGTAGCCGAGCAGCTGCCCCACCAGGGAGCGGTACATCGAGATGTCGAGGATGCGGGTCATCGGCATCGTGGCCAGGGACCTGTCGAACACGCCGTGCACTCGGAACACCCGCATGTTGGTGATGACGAATCGGTCCATGTGCGCCACATGCACCTTCCACAGCCCGGTGCTGAGGGTGCCCAACGCGAGTATCACTGGCACCCAGTAGAGGCTGCCGGCGCCGATCGCCGAGATGAACAACGGGATGCTGAGGCTGGCGAGCGCGTACCACCAGATCGTCGCGGCCCAGTGCTTGCGCACCTCGTCGATGATCACCTCGCCCTCGTCCACCAGAAGGTGACCCTGGACGTCCGGCTCAACCAGGCTGCGGAAGAAGTTCACCTCATGCGGCCAGCGAGGTGAAGAAGACTCCGATCGCCTCGAATGCACCGAAGAACGACTTGACCGCCTCTGCGGCGGCCTCAGGGCGGGTGAACAGGTAGAACAGCACGAAGGCGGCCACCAATACCAACAGGGCCTTCTTCAGCCAACCAAGCACGGCGTCCTCCTCGCGTCGTCAGCTGCCAGTGTGCCGCACGCACCGAAGGGCCCCGTCGCGACGCGCCGAAGCAGCCGAGTCTTCCCCGACCCCCACCGCCCGCGGCGGCCGCCGGTGTGAAAAACTGGCGGCATGGACAACACTGACCTCTTCATCTGCATCGATCACGTCGGCCTGGCCGTCCCGGACCTCGACGAGGCCGTCAAGTTCCACACCGAGACCTTCGGGTGGCGCGAGCTGCACCGCGAGGTCAACGAGGAGCAGGGCGTGGCCGAGGCCATGATGGGCACCGGCGAGCAGGGCGAGGAGAACGGCAAGATCCAGCTGTTGGCCCCCCTCAACGAGAACTCGACCATCGCCAAGTACCTGGCCAAGAACGGCCCCGGCATGCAGCAGCTGGCCTACCGCGTGGCGGACCTGGACCACGTCTCCGAGGTTCTCAAGGAGCGCGGCATGCGCCTCCTGTTCCCGGAGGCCAAGCGCGGGACCGGCGGGTCGCGGATCAACTTCGTGCACCCCAAGGACGCCCGCGGGGTGCTGCTCGAGCTCGTCGAGCTGCCCAAGGAACCGGCCGCGCACTGAGTTCGCGCGGATTGAATGACGAGGGCCGGGTGAGCGCACCCGGCCCTCGCCCGTCTTCCGGAGCGACTAGGCTCGGACGTGACGATCCCCCGTCGAGGAGAGGAGTGCCGGTGTCCACACCGAGAAGCGACTTCGAGAGCGAAGAGACCGGTCTCAACCTGTTCGACGACCGGGCCACCGCGGCGGGGAGCTTCCCCCACTCGATGCTCGGCTACGACAAGCATGCGGTGGACACCTACGTGCGCGAAGTGGAGACCTCGGTCAGCCAGCTGAAGATGCAGGTGCGCGAACGCACCCGCGAAATCGCGTTCATCAAGGCTGAGCAGGGCACCACGGACTTCACCCGCCTCGGCGCGCACGCCACCGGGCTCCTGCGCTCGGCGGAGGCGCAGGCCGGAGACATCGTCAACTCCGCGCAGCAGGAGGCCGAACGGATCAAGACCGAGGCCCGCCGGACGGCCGCGGCGCTGCGCGAGTCGGCGCAGCAGGAGGCCGACGACGTGCGCCTCACCGGCCTGGCCGGGCTCCGGGAACTGCGCCAGCAGCAGGCCGACGCCGGCAAGTCCACCTTGGAGATGGCCCGCCGCGACGCGGACATGATGATCGCCGACGCCCGGCTGAAGGCCAAGGCCATCCTGGACGCGGCCTCCCTGCAGGCCGCCACACAGCTGGAGGCTGCCACCATCGAGGGCGCGCGCCGCGCCCAGGACGCCTCACGCGCCGCCACCGAGATCAAGCTGGCCGCCGAGAAGGCCGCCGAGGAGACCCTGGCGGCTGCGTCGCGCACCGCTCGCGAGGCCGAAGAGTCGGTCACGGACCGGCTCGCGCAGGCGGACGCGGAGACGGCAGCCGCGGACAACCGGGTGACCGAAGCACGCGAGGAGGCCCAGCGGATCCGCGCCGAGGCGGTCGCGTCGGCGGAGTCCATCCGCCTGGGTGCAACGAGGCAGAGCGAGGAGACGTTGGCCACCATGCGCGCCCGCGCCCTCGACGCCGAAACCGCCCTGGAGGAGAAGCTGGCCTGGCGCAAGGAGCAGCTGGAGCGCGACATCGCCACCCTGGAAAGCCGCCGCGCCACCGCCCTGGCCCAGCTCAGCAACCTGAGGGCGCTGGCCGAGGAGTCCGCCCGCTTCGAGGAGGAGCTCACAGCCGTGATCCAGAAGGACAACCCACCCCAGTGACCGAACCACCCGCAGACGGGGAGGAGCAGGCGAACGAGGCCGTGGCCCCGGCGCCCACACCCGCGGCCAGACGGCGCAGTCTCCTGGGGCGGGGCGTGCGCCTCGTCGCCCGCGGCACCCGCACCCTGCTCACCCCAACCCCGGAGCCCGTGGTGGTGCCGGTGCCGCCGGCGCCCGTGGACCCGCTCGCCCGCTCCCCCTGGCCCTCGCCGTTCGTGTTCGGATTCATGGGCGCCCTCGGCGTCCTGATGGCGGTGGCGCTCGCCCAAGCCGTCATCACCGTCCAGAGCGTCCTCATTCTCGTCGTGATGGCGCTCTTCCTGGCGCTCGGGCTGAGCCCCGCCGTCGAGTTCCTCACCAGGAGGCGGATCCCCAGACCCTTCGCGGTGACCATCGTGACCATCGCGCTGCTGGCCGTCATAGCGCTGGGCGTGACAGCCCTGGTCCCGGTGCTCACCCAGCAGACCGCCGCGCTGACGAGGAACCTGCCGACGCTGCTGCAGAACCTGGCCCGTCACCCGCAGATCGCACAGTGGGAGGAGCAGTACGACATCACGCAGACCATCACGGACTTCTTCTCCTCGGGCGCGCTCATCAACAACCTCTTCGGCGGGCTGTGGGGGGCGGGGCGGCTGGTGGCCAACCTCGTCTTCTCGGTCATCGTCACGCTGGTGCTGACCATCTACTTCCTCGCCTCCCTCCCCACCATCAAGGAGACGCTCTACACCTTCTCCCCGGGGAGCCGTCGCGCCCGCACCCGGTATCTCGCCGACGAGATCTTCAGGGGCGTCTCCGGCTACATCACGGGAATGTTCGTCATCGTCTCAGTGGCCTCCATCTGCGCCTTCGTGTTCATGAACTTCGCCGGCCTCGGCAGCTACTCGCTGGCCCTCGCGTTCGTGGTGGCCCTGTTCTGCTTCATCCCCCTGGTGGGCTCGTCGCTTGCTATGGCATCCGTGGCCATCGTGGCGTTCGCGGTGGACCCCACCATCGGCATCGCCACCATCATCTACTTCCTCATCTACCAGCAGTTCGACGCCTACGTCCTCTACCCCAATGTGCTGAAGCGCACCGTCCGGATTCCAGGGGCGCTGGTGGTCCTGTCCGCCATCATCGGCGGCATGCTGTTCGGGGTGATCGGGGCCGTGATCGCCATCCCGACCACGGCCGCGATGCTGCTGCTCTACCGCGAGATCGTGCAGCCGGCGCTGGACGCCGCCTGAGATCACGCTATGTTGGCCCCGTGCGTTTGGTGGTAGCGAAGTGTCAGGTGGACTACGTCGGAAGGTTGACGGCCCACCTCCCGATGGCGACCCGGCTGATCCTCGTCAAGGCGGACGGCTCGGTGTCGGTGCACGCCGATGATCGCGCCTACAAGCCCCTCAACTGGATGAGCCCGCCCTGCACGCTCGTCGTCGATGAGCCGGACGCGGAGTCCGCGGCCTCGCTCGGCGTCACGCAGGTGTGGCAGGTCCGCGCCAAGGACGGAGACACCCTGCGCATCGCGCTCGCCGAGGTGTTCCACGACTCGGCCCACGAGCTCGGGATCGACCCAGGCCTGCAGAAGGACGGCGTCGAGGCACACCTGCAGGCGTTGCTGGCCGAGCATCCCGCCACCCTGGGAGACGGGCTGCAGCTCATCCAGCGGGAGTACCTCACCCCCATAGGCCCGGTGGACCTGCTGCTGCGCGACGAGCGGGGAGGCTACGTGGCGGTGGAGGTGAAGCGGCGCGGCGAGATCGACGGCGTCGAGCAGCTCACCCGCTACCTCGAGCTGATGAACCGGGACCCCCACCTCGCGCCGGTGCGCGGGATCTTCGCCGGGCAGCAGATCAAGCCGCAGGCGCGCACCCTGGCGGCGGACCGCAACATCGAGTGGCGCCTCATCGACTACGACGTGCTCCGCGGCCTGGACAACGCCGAGGAGCGGCTGTTCTGATGGCCCGGCGCCCGTCGAAGCACCTCCGCGCGCCGCGGCCCCTGCTGTCGGGTGGCGCGCAGCGCCGCGAGCGACGACGTGGCACGGACTACATCGTCCGCGACGTGCCCGCGCACCGCGCGGGCAAGGAGTACCGCTGCCCCGGCTGTGAGCAGCGGATCCAGCCCAGCACGGCGCACGTGGTGGCCTGGCCGGACACCCCGCCACTGGGCGCAGATTCAGGGCTGGAGGTCCGTCGCCATTGGCACACGCACTGCTGGGGGCTGAACAGGTGACCCTGCACGAGATGGTCGTCGGCTCGGGGCCTGTGGAGGCCGTGTTCCTGCACGGCCTGTTCGGTCAGGGCAAGAACTTCGGCACCGTCGCCGCCCGGTTGGGCGACATCGCCACCTGCCACCTCGTCGATCTACCCAACCACGGGCGCTCCGCGTGGACCGAGGAGTTCACCCTGGACGGACAGGCCGAGGTGGTCGCGGACTGGCTGGCGCACCGGTTCGACGGCCCGGTGGCGCTGATCGGGCACTCCCTCGGCGGGAAGGTGGCGATGCGGCTGGCGCTGACCCGCGGCGAGCTGGTGGACCGCCTCATGGTGCTGGACATCTCGCCGGCCCGCAATGTCGCGGCGGCCACCTTCGTCAACCTGGTGGCAGCCCTGCGCACGCTGGACATGGACTCCCTGACCAGCCGCGCCCAGGCCGACGAGGAGCTGGCCGAACTCATCCCGGACGTCGTGGTGCGTCGATTCCTCCTGCAGAACCTGCGGCACAAGGGCGCGCACTGGTCGTGGCAGGCCAACCTGGACCTGCTGGGCGATTCCCTGCACACCGTGGGAGGGTGGCCGGCCATCGACGCCACGTTCGACGGCCCGGTGCTGTGGGTCAACGGAGGCCGCTCCCCCTACGTGCTGCCCGAGCACCTGGAACCGATGCGCCGCCTGTTCCCCCGCGTCCTGCAGCTCACGCTCAAGCGCGCCGGGCACTGGGTGCACTCGGACGACCCGGACGGCTTCGTGACGGTGGTGCGGCACTTCCTCACCGACTACGGTGACGCGGCCTCAGCCCAGCGTGACTGACTCGATCCTCGCCTCGGCGTTGGGCGAAGTCTGATCCGTGCCGTCGACGCCCTGCGCCGCGATCCCCGCCACCACGTCGAGGCCTTCCTGGTCCATGGTGCCGAAGACGGTGTACTCGGGCGGCAGCGGCGTGTCCGCCCACACCAGGAAGAACTGGGAGCCGCCGGTGTCCGGCGGCTGACGCTTGGCCATCGCGACGGTGCCCGCCGGATAGGTGGGCGCCGGGTCCAACTCGTCCGGGATCGTGTAGCCCGGACCGCCGGTGCCCGTGGCGGTGGGATCCCCGCACTGGAGGATGAAGATGCCGTAGTCGACGAGCCGATGACACTGGGTCTCGTCGAAGTAGCCCTGCTCTGCCAGCGACACGAACGAGTTGACGGTGCAGGGGGCCTTCGCGCGGTCCAGAGTCAGGTCCACGTCCCCGGCGGTGAGGTGCAGCGTGAGGCCGACGGTGCCCTGATCCGGGACGTTCTCACCCACCGGCGGGTCGACGGGGCGCGCCGGGTCACCGTCCGAGGGGTACTCGCAGGTCACTCCGGTGGCTGCCTGCACTGATCCTGGGTTGGACTCGTTGGCGTTCTGGCAGGCGCTGAGAGACAGCAGCGCCGCAACGGTCAGCAGCGGGAGGGGTGGGATGCGCACGGATGACAGCTTGGCATAGATTGGGGCCATGGTCACCCTCTCGAAGATCTACACACGCACCGGCGACGCCGGCACCACCCGCCTCTCCGACAACTCGGAGGTGTCCAAGACTGACCTCCGCGTGGAGGCCTACGGACACGTCGACGAGGCCAACTCCGCCATCGGCGTCGCGGTGGCCACCGGGGGCCTTCCGATGCGGCTCCAGGAGATGCTGGCGCTGATCAGCAACGAGCTGTTCGACGTGGGTGCGGACCTGTCCACGCCGCTCAACCCAGCACCCCCCTGGCCTCCGCTGCGGATCGAGCAGCCCTCGGTGGACAGGCTGGAGGCCTTCTGCGACGAGCTGCAGGAGGACCTACCGGTGCTGCGCAGCTTCATCCTCCCCGGCGGCACCCCGGCCGGCGCCCAGCTGCACGTGGCCCGCACCGTGGCCAGGAGGGCCGAGCGCGCCGCCTGGCGGTGTGTGGAGCGCCACGGGACGGCCGCCGACGGCGGAGTGAACCTGCTGGCCATCACGTACCTCAACCGGCTCTCGGACCTGTTGTTCATCATGTCCCGCGCGGCCAACGGCACGGCCGGTGAGATCCTGTGGGTGCCCGGAACGGACCGGGTCAAGCCGGGAGACACAGCCAGCTAAAAGGGCGAGTCCGCGCTCGCGGGGAAGTAGTGGCTCCCTGGCGGGGCGGACTCCAGCCAGCTCATCAGCGCGAGCACCTCGTCGCTGGCCATGGCCAGGGTGTGCACATGGGAGGAACTGCGGTCCTTCACCGTCACGATCACGGAGTTGTCGAACAGCGCGATCAGCTCGATACCCTCCGGTGTGCGCTGGTGCAGGTAGGCCGTGCCCGCGCGCTGGAGGACGAGCTTGGGGTGCAGGCTGAACGAGAAGGACCTGAACCACTCCAGGCTCTCGCCCCGGAAACGGGCCATCCCCAGCACCCAACCCACGCCGGGAGCATCGTCGCGGACCCGATGCGCACAGTCAAAGAGGCCACCCTGGCCAGTGAGCCAGCGGCGGCGGAGGTAGAGAAGCACGAACGGCAGCAGGACGATGGCGATGACGATCAGGGTCGTCATGGCGAACTGCCACACCATCGGTGCCTCCCTCTCCTCCCAGGTTCTGACCCCGGTATGCGCTCAGGGCAGCTCCCCTGGTGCGGAGAGCCGCCCTGAGCGGTTCGACTGTGTGGGCTACGTGGTTGCCCTTTCACCGGCACGGATCTGCGCCTGCAGGATGCGCAGGTGGTGCAGTTCGTCGTCGTCGGCTTCACCCTGCATCGCCTTGGCCTCCAGGGTGGACGCCTCGCGGCGGGCCTCCTCAAGGCCTACCTCATGCCCGAGCCTCGCCAACTGACTGAGCACCGACACCCTCCCGTTGGCGACGGAGATGAATCCACCGTCGACGGCGAGGGACTCGCTCCTGCCGTCTGCCGTGACGATCTCCACCACACACGGCACCAGCACCGCCAGGAACGGCTCGTGCCCGGGGAGGATGCCGACGTCACCCTCGACAGTCCGCGCGATGATGTTGACCGCCTGGCCGGACCAGACCAGACGGTCTGCCGCCACGACCTCGACGTGGAGCGGGGGTCGGGCCACGATCAGTCTTCCTTCTGCATCTTCGACCAGTTGGCCATGACGTCGTCCATGCCGCCGACATTGAAGAACGCCTGCTCCGAGATGTGATCCACGTCGCCGCGGGTGATCATCTGGAACGCCTCGATGGTGTCGGCCAGCGGCACCGTGGAGCCTGGGATGTTGGTGAACTTCTCCGCCATGTAGGTGTTCTGCGAGAGGAACTGCTGGAGACGACGGGCGCGGTTCACCATGATCTTGTCCTCTTCGGACAGCTCGTCGATGCCGAGGATGGCGATGATGTCCTGGAGTTCCTTGTTGCGCTGCAGGATCTGCTTCACGCGCACCGCGGTGTCGTAGTGCTCCTGCCCGATGTACTGCGGGGAGAGGATGCGGCTCGACGAGGTCAGCGGGTCCACGGCCGGGTAGAGGCCGCGCGAGGCGATCTCACGCGACAGCTCCGTCGTGGCGTCAAGGTGCGCGAACGTGGTGGCGGGCGCCGGGTCGGTGTAGTCGTCCGCCGGCACGTAGATGGCCTGCATCGACGTGATGGAGTGCCCCTTCGTGGAGGTGATCCGCTCCTGGAGCTGACCCATCTCGTCTGCCAGGGTGGGCTGGTAGCCCACGGCGGACGGCATGCGGCCGAGCAGCGTGGAGACCTCGGAACCCGCCTGGGTGAACCGGAAGATGTTGTCGATGAACAACAGCACGTCCTGGTTCTGGACGTCACGGAAGTACTCGGCCATGGTCAGCGCCGAGAGGGCGACCCGGAGGCGGGTGCCCGGCGGCTCATCCATCTGGCCGAAGACGAGCGCGGTGTCCTTGAGGACGCCGGCCTCCTCCATCTCGTTGATGAGGTCGTTGCCCTCACGGGTGCGTTCGCCCACGCCCGCGAACACCGAGGTGCCGCCGAAGTTGTGGGCGATGCGGTAGATCATCTCCTGAATGAGGACCGTCTTGCCCACGCCGGCGCCGCCGAAGAGGCCGATCTTGCCGCCCTTCACATACGGGGTGAGGAGGTCCAGCACCTTGATGCCGGTCTCCAGCATCTCGGTGCGGGGCTCCAGCGCGTCGAACTTCGGGGCGGAGCGGTGGATGGGCCACCGCTCGGTGATCTCGATGGTCGACGGGTCCACGTTGAGCACGTCACCGGTCACGTTCCACACGTGCCCCTTGGTGACGTCCCCGACGGGGACCGTGATGGGAGCGCCCGTGTCACGCACCTCGGCGCCGCGCCGCATGCCGTCGGTGGGCTTCAGCGCGATGGCGCGCACCAGGTTGTCACCGATGTGCAGGGCGGTCTCCATGGTCATGGTGCGCTTCTCGCCCATGACCTCCGTCTCGACCAGCAGCGCGTTGCCGATCGGGGGGATCTGGTCGGCCGCGAACTCGACGTCCACGACGGGGCCGATGACGCGGGCAACTCGACCGACGCCACCTGTGGTGGCCGGCTGCGTCTCGCTAACAGTGGCAGTCATTAGTTCCTCATTCGTTCGGCTACTCGGACAGCGCCGAGGCGCCACCGACGATTTCAGTGATTTCTTGGGTGATCTCGGCCTGGCGGGCCTGGTTCGCCTCACGGGTCAACTGCTCGATGAGCGACTGGGCGTTGTCCGTGGCGGACTTCATCGCCCGCTGACGGCTTGCCAGCTCCGAGGCAGCGGACTGGAGAAGGGCGCTGTGGATGCGCTCGGCCACGAACAGCGGCAGCAAAGAGTCCAGCACGGTGGCGATGTCCGGCTCGAAGTGGAAGAACGGATTGAGCTCCTCCGGATCCGGGTCCGGATCCGTCGGGGCATCCTCGACGACGAGCGGCAGCAGCCTGCGGGCCACGGCGGTCTGGGTGAGCATGGACACGAACCGGGTGTTGACGACGTGGAGCTGGTCCACCCCGCCCTCCTCCGTGGGCTGCATGAACTTCTTCAGCAGCACCCCGGCGATCTCCCGAGCCTCGGCGTAGCTGGGGCGATCGGAGAATCCGGTCCAGCTCTGTTCGATGGAGCGGTGACGGAAGTCGTAGTACGCCACGCCCTTCTGGCCCGCGATGTACATCGCCACGTCCTGGCCCTCGCCCTTGAGCTTCGCGTACAGCTGCTCGGCCGCCTTGATGACGTTGGCCGAGTAGGCGCCAGCGAGGCCGCGATCAGAGGTGATCAGCAGGATGGCCGACCGCTGCGGCTGCTCGACGTCCACCAGGAGCGGATGCTCCAGGTCGTGGGCGCTGGCCAGGGCGGAGACGGCCCTGGTCAGCTCCCGCGCGTAGGGCAGGGCGGACCGGGCCGCGTTCTGCGCCTTGATGATGCGCGACGCGGCGATGAGCTCCATGGCACGGGTGATCTTCTTCGTCGTGCTCACCGACTTCCGGCGCTCGCGAAGCTCCCGCAGACTGCTAGCCATCGATCAGCTCCGCTTCTGACGGACGATCGTCTCCTGGCCGATCTCCTCGTCCTCGAGCGGCTTGTGCTCCTCGCGTCCGACGAGCAGCTTGCCCTCGGACGTGCGGAACACGCGCTTGAAATCGGCCAAGGCGGTGATCGTCGCAGCCTTCAGCTCGTCGCCGAACAGGAAGGTGTCCGCGATCGACTGCAGGACGGTGGTGTTGTGGCGGAGGTAGTCCAGGAACTCACCCTCGAAGCGCAGCACGTCGTCGACGGGCACGTCATCGAAGTGCCCCTCGATGCCGGACCACACCGACACGATCTGATCCTCGACCGGGTAGGGGGCGTACTGACCCTGCCGAAGGAGCTCGGTGAGGCGCTCGCCCCGGGCCAGCTGGCGGCGGCTCGCCGCGTCCAGATCGGAGGCGAACATGGCGAACGCCTGCATGTCGCGGTACTGCGCCAGATTGATCTTCAGCGAGCCCGATACCGCCTTCATCGCCTTGACCTGCGCGGCGCCACCCACGCGGGAGACGGACACGCCGACGTCGACCGCCGGGCGCTGGTTGGCGTTGAACAGGTCCGACTGCAGGAAGATCTGGCCGTCGGTGATGGAGATCACGTTGGTGGGGATGTAGGCCGACACGTCGTTGGCCTTGGTCTCGATGATCGGAAGGCCGGTCATCGAACCCCCGCCGAGCTCGTCGGAGAGCTTGGCGCAGCGCTCCAGCAGGCGGGAGTGGAGGTAGAAGACGTCTCCGGGGTAGGCCTCACGGCCCGGGGGCCGGCGAAGCAGCAGCGACATGGCGCGGTAGGCCTCGGCCTGCTTCGTGAGGTCGTCGAACACGATGAGGACGTGGTTGCCCTGGTACATCCAGTGCTGGCCGATGGCCGAGCCGGAGTAGGGGGCGATGTACTTGAAGCCGGCCGGGTCTGAGGCCGGCGAGTGCACGATGGTGGTGTACTCCAGGGCGCCCGCTGCCTCGAGGGTGCTGCGCACCTCGGCGATGGTCGAGCCCTTCTGGCCGATCGCCACGTAGATGCAGCGCACCTGCTTCTTCTTGTCGCCAGAGGCCCAGTTGGCCTTCTGATTGATGATCGTGTCCAGCGCGATGGCCGTCTTGCCGGTCTTGCGGTCGCCGATGATCAGCTGACGCTGGCCGCGGCCGATCGGGATCATGGCGTCGATGGCCTTCAGGCCCGTCTGCAGTGGCTCCCGGACCTCCTGCCGGTCCATCACACCGGCAGCCTGAAGCTCGAGCGCACGACGGCCGTCGATGCCGTCGATTTCGCCGAGTCCGTCGATGGGGTTGCCCATGGCGTCCACGACGCGTCCGAGGTAGCCGTCGCCAACGGGCACCGAGAGCACGTCGCCGGTGCCGTGCACGACGGAGCCCTCATCGATGCCCTCGGAGTCTCCGAGGACGACGACGCCGATCTCGCGTTCGTCGAGGTTCAGGGCGATGCCCAGGGTTCCGTTCTCGAACCGCAACAGCTCATTGGCCATCGCCGAGGGCAGGCCCTCGACCCGGGCGATGCCGTCGCCGGAGGTCACGACGGTGCCGACCTCGGTCCGGGACGCGGCCTGGGGCTGGTATGCCTGGACGAAGTCGTCCAGCGCGCTGCGGATCTCGTCCGGACTGATGGTGAGTTCAGCCATTGCGTTTCTACTTTCGTCTACAGAGTGGTGAGTTGCCGGTGGGCCTGGTCTAGCCGCGCAGCAACTGTTGATTCGATGACGTCATCGTCGATGGCCACGTTCATGCCACCGAGGACCGAGGGGTCCACCTCGATCTGGAGCGACACCGTGGTGCCCAGCTGGGCCTCCAACGCCGCCTTGAGGCGGGCGATGCGACCCTCGTCCAGCGGACGGGCCACTGTGACCCGGGCGATCTTCTCTCCGGACAGGTCCGCAGCCATCTCAAGGATGGCGGAGAAGATCTGCGCGATGTTGCGACGGCGGGCCTTGACCGCGCGAGCCGCCAGCGTGCGGGTGACGGGATGGACGCGACCCTCGATCAGCCCATCGACGAGAGCCTGCTTGGCCTCGACGGGATAGGTCTGGTTGCGCAGGGTGGCCGCCAACTCCGGGCTACCGACGATGGTGGAGGACAGAGCGTGCAGCTCGTCGGAGACCTGGTCGATCTGTCCGGCCCGATGGGCCGATGCCAGCGCCACGCGGATGCCCTGGCGCTCCAATCCGGACACCAGGTCCACGCCGCTGCCCCAGGACGCCCGGAGGGCCTCCGACAGGACGGACATCGTCGCGGCCGAGACGCGGCCGCCGAGAAGTCGCCTCGCCAGGCCCGCGCGGTCGTCGAAGGACGACGACGGGTCCGACAGCGAACGACGCAGCACCGGCTGGCCGTCGATCAGATCGACGACGGCGAACAGCTCGGAGGCCGTGGACGCATCGGTGAGGATGCCGTCGACGGACGCATCGAGTCCAGCGGGTGCGGCGCCGCGGGCCATCATCGGGCCTGACCCGCGGACTCGAGTTCGGCCAGGAACCGGTCAACGGTGCGCATGGCCAACTCGTCGTCGCTCAGCGACTCGCCCACGATCTTGCCGGCCAGGACGGTGGCCATGCCGCCGACCTCGCCTCGCAGGTCCTTGACCAGCTGTGCGCGCTCCGCTTGAAGCTGGACACGTCCGGACTCCAGAATCCGCTGGGATTCCTTGGCCGCCTTGTCCCGGGCTTCGGCCACGATGGTGGCCGACTGGTTCTTGGCATCCTCACGGATCCGCGCGGCCTCCTCGCGGGCAGCCGTCAGCTGGTCGTTGTATTCGGCGAGTGCAGCCTCAGCCTTGGCTTCCGCCGCCGCCGCACGCTGCATGCCGCCCTCGATCTTGTTCGAGCGCTCCTCGTACATCTTCTCGAAGGCCGGTACAACGGCCTTACGCATCAGAGCGTAGATCAGCAGCATCAGGACGATGCCGACGACGATCTCCGAGAGATAGTGGGGCAACAGCGGCCCCAGATCGATCTCGAGAAGCGCCCCGGTGAAGGGGAACATGACGCTGCTCAGAGGACGAAGGCGAGAGCGATGGCGATGATGGCGAGCGCCTCAACCACGGCGAAGCCGATGAAGGCCGTGCCCATCATGGCGCCACGGGCCTCGGGCTGACGGGCGGTGCCGTTGATGACCGACGCGAAGATCCAGGCGACACCCAGGGCCGGGGCGATCGTGGCGATCGCGTAGCCGATCATGTTCAGCGAGCCGGTGATTTCGAGGAGGGACATTACTTTCCTTTCGGATGGCTTCTGAGAACGGGCTTGTTTCTCAGGAGTCGGATTGACTTTAGTGCGCCTCGGCGATCGAGGTGGACACGTACTGGGCGGTGAGAACCGTGAAGATGTAGGCCTGCAGCGCGCCGATGAACAGCTCGAGGCAGAGGATGAGCAGGCTGAACGCCAACGACACTCCGCCGGCGACGTTGAAGAACAGGTTGTCCTGCACCGTGAGGAGGTACCCGCCGCCCACCACGAACACGAGCACGACGAGGTGACCGGCGAACAGGTTGGCGAAGAGACGCAGTGCCAGCGTGATGGGGCGCGTGATGAACGTGGCCAGGAACTCCAGCGGGATCACCAGTACGAGCAGGTAGCCCGGCACGCCGTCCGGAATCAGCGACTTCTTGAGGAACCCGCCGAACCCCCACTTCCTGAACCCGGCGCCCACGTAGATCAGCCACGACAGGATCGCCAGGCCGTAGGCGTAGCCGACGTTGGAGAACGTGGGGTACATGAAGAGGAAGAACTCGCCGAACCAGTTGTTGACCAGGATGAACGAGAACAGGCCCAACAGGTAGGGAAGGAACTTCTTGAAGTCGTGGTGGAGGATGTCACGCGCGATGCCGTTGCGGACGAACTCGTAGACGTATTCGGCGAAGAACTGCGTCTTCGTGGGCTTGACCTTGAGGTTGCGGGAGGCCAGCCACCAGAGGATCATCACGATGGCCGCGCCGATGAGGGCCTGGAAGAACGGCTTGTTCATCCAGTCGGGCAGCACGCCCGGCCAGACCGAGTACCACAGGAAATCGTCTGTGCCAGGAGGGTGGTATCCGCCTCCGTCGCCGGTCTCCATCGGAAGTAGCCCCAGTGTCACGTACCGCTCCCGTATCGCTTGATGATGAGGTAGATGCTGGTCACCAGGCCAAGAATGAGGCCCAGCGGCAGTAACCACGAGGTGTGCAACAGGTAGTCCCCGACCCACCCGAGTCCACCGTAGAAGATGATCCCGCTGAGCAGGTAGCTGAGCACGAGCATGCCGTCATCGGTGCGCGAAGGTCCTTCTGGCGCGTTCTCTGACGGTGAGTTGCCCATGTCGTGTGTGAGCCTAGCGGAAACGGGTCCGTGAATCATATTTCTCCCGGTCATTGATCGGACGGGGGCCGGTACTCGGTGTCGTAGACCGGAACCCTCTGCCGGGAGGCCACCAGAACCACCCCGGTCACCCACGCCAACACTGTGCCCACGACGCTCAGCAGCAGCCAGCCGTCGCGCACCTGCGGCGCCACCGCAGGATGCCCGAGGATGAACCACAGCCCGGCGGCGATCCCCACCACCCGCACCGCGTAGCTGACCAGCACCAGCGCCATGCCCTGCATGTCGCCGAACTCCGAGGCCACCACCTCCAGCGCCTGCCCGACGGAGTAGAAGATGACGACGGCGGCGAAGCCGAGCACGGTGGTGAGGACGGCGCCGGGACCTCCGACGAGAACGGCCAGCAGGAGGATGAGCCCGCCGGCCGCGTGAGCACCGACCAGTCCCCCGATCATCATCTGCCGGGAGCGCCTGGTCGCGTCGGTGATCCGCGATTCAGCCACCCTCCACCTCCCGACTGGCAGGGCGCAGGGTGAGCACCAGCACCACCAGCAGCGCGAGAATGACCACCCAGACGGTGTGGGGCCACTGCGACAGGGCCACCACCACCAGACCCACCGACACCACAGCCGTCCACCCGTACATCAGCAGCACCGCTCCCCAATGCGAGTGTCCGTGCTCGAGCAGGCGATGGTGCAGGTGCTGCTTGTCGGCATGGAAGACGTGCTGCCCCTTCCAGGTGCGCCGCGCCCAGGCGAGGATCAGGTCGAGGATGGGGAGGGCGAGGGCCGCGAGCGGCAGCAGGATGGGCAGCAGCGCCGGGAGGAGGCTGCCGTCCTGCTCCGTGGCCCCCGGATCCAGTTGACCGGTGAACGAGATCGCGCTCATCGCCATCAGCAGACCGAGCAGCATGGCGCCGGAATCACCCATGAACATTTTCGCGGGGTGGAAGTTATGCAGGAGGAAGCCGATCGCGATCCCGCAGGTGGCCACCGTGATCAGGCTCGCCGTCGTGGCGCGAACGAGTTCCTGCTCGTAGGCCAGGACGTAGGTGTAGCTGAAGAAGGCACCGGAGCCGATGGCCACGACCCCGGCGGCCAGCCCGTCGAGCCCGTCGACAAAGTTGACCGCGTTGACGCACAGCGCGATGAAGAACACGGTGATCAGGATGCTGGTCGCGTCGTCGAGGGCCACGATCCGGTTAGGTAGCGGGATCCAGTAGATCCGCACCCCCTGCAGCACCGCGACCCCTGCAGCGAGCACCTGGCCACCCAGCTTGACCAGCGCCGGCATGTCGTACTTGTCGTCCAGCACCCCGATGACGGTGATGACCAGCCCGGCCCAGAGAACGGCCCACGCGTCGTGCTCGACGGTGGTGTAGCGGCCGAGGAACGGCATCTGGAGCGCGAGCAGGAACGCCACCGCGAGCCCGCCGAACATGGCCAACCCGCCGAAGTAGGGGATGGGCTGGGTGTGCACGTCGCGGCTGCGGACCGTGGCCAGCGCGCCGGTGCGCACCGCGAGGCTGCGGGCCAGCCCCGACAGCAGATAGGTGGTGCCGGCCGCTACCAGCAGCACAAGGAGGTACTCGCGCACAGGGGCCTAGCCCTGCGACTCGATGTCCGGGGCAACCTCGCGGAGCGCCTCGAGTGACAGCGCACCCGCCCTGAGCACCCGCCCCTCAGGAATCGAGGCGAAGTCCACGATGGTGGAGGCCACTCCCCCACTCACAGGTCCGCCGTCGAGGTACACCGCGACACTCTCGCCGAGCTGCTCCCTGGCCTCGTCACAGGTCAACGCCGCGGGCCGGCCCGAGAGGTTGGCCGAGCTGACGGCCAGGGGCCCGGTCCGGCGCAGCAGGGCGCGGGCGGCGTCGTGGTCCGGCACGCGCACCGCGACGGTGCCCTTGGTCTCCCCCAGCGACATGCCGGAACGGGTCTGGGCCTTGAGGATGAGCGTCAACGCGCCGGGCCAGAAGGCCTTGGCCAATGCCGTCGCACCGGCGGGGACCACGTCGGCGATGGCACGCAGCATCGACGGCTCGGCGATCAGCACCGGCGGCGGCATGTCGCGGCCGCGGCCCTTGGCATCCAGCAGCCCTTGGACCGCGGCGGCCTCGAACGCGTTGGCTCCGATGCCGTAGACGGTGTCGGTGGGTAGGACGATGCACCGTCCCTCGCGGACGGCCGCCACCGCCTCCGCGAGGCCCGTCTCGGGACCGGTGCTGAGGTCGAACACTGTGCTCACGGGGTCATCCTGCCATGTGCGGGAAGCCGCACGGCGGTGACGAACCGCGGGCGACCTGTCAGGTCCTGGTGGCTGAGCACCTCGCCGAACCCGGCCGCGGCCACCAGATCGACGACGGCGTCGGCGTGGCTGTCGTCGTGCTCGGTGGCCAGCAGCCCTCCGGGGCGGAGCAGCCGCTCGGCGACGGAGACCACGACGCGGAGGGCGTCCAGCCCGTCGGGGCCCGAGAAGAGGGCCATACCGGGGTCGTGGTCCACCACATCGGCGGGCAGGAGCCCCCGGTGGTTCTCCGGGATGTAGGGCGGGTTGGCGATGACGAGATCCACCGAGCCGTCCAGGTGCGGAAAGGCCTCGACCATGTCGCCGTGCACCACTTCGACGTCCAGCCCGGCAAGGTTCCGGCTCAGGTAGGCCATGGCCTCGGCGGACAGCTCGACGGCATGCAGGCGCACCCCTGGCAGCTCACGCGCGAGCGCGGACGCGATGGCGCCCGACCCCGCGCACAGTTCGACGACGCGACGCTCCTCGACGGGGCGGCCGTCCAGCTGCCGCAGCGCCCAGCCCACCATCTCCTCGGTCTCCGGCCTGGGGATGAACACCCCGGGACCCACCGCCAGCGTTTCGTAGCGGAAGTACGCCACGCCGGTGAGGTGCTGGAGCGGGACCCCGGCGGCGCGGCGCGTGACGAGCTCGTCGATGGCCGACCGCTGCTCGTCGGTGACGGCGTCGACGCGGACCAGCTGGGACGGCTCCACGCCCAGCACGTGGGCCACCAACAGCCTCGCCTCGGGCCCCGGGCTGGGCGAGCCGGCCTTGGAAAGCCGCTGGGCGACCCGGTGGGCGACCTCGGTCACCCACCCACTCCTGCGAGCCGCTCGGCGAGGTCCTGCTCCGCCAGCGCGTCGAGCAGCGGCGTCAGCGCCCCCTCCAGCACCTGGTCCAGGTTGTGGGCCTTGTAGCCGATCCGGTGATCCGTGATCCGGTTCTCCGGGTAGTTGTAGGTGCGGATGCGCTCCGACCTGTCGACGGTGCGCACCTGTGACTTCCTGACCGCCGACGCCGCTGTCGCGGCCTCCGCCTCGGCCAGGGCGATGAGCCGCGCGCGGAGGATCCGCATGGCGGACTCGCGGTTCTGCAGCTGCGAACGTTCGTTCTGGCAGGACACCACGGTGCCGGTGGGGAGGTGGGTGATCCGCACCGCGGAGTCGGTGGTGTTGACGCCCTGACCCCCGGGGCCCGAGGAGCGGTAGACGTCGATGCGTAGATCGTCGTCGTTGATCTCCACCTCGTCGGCCTCCACGTCCGGCGACACGAGCACGCCGGCAGCCGAGGTGTGGATGCGGCCCTGGGATTCGGTGACGGGAACGCGCTGGACGCGATGCACGCCGCCCTCGAACTTGAGCCGGCCGTAGGGCCCGAACTCGGTGCCGGTGCCCGCCTTGACCGCCACCGTGACCGACTTGTAGCCCCCGAGATCGGTCTCCTGGGAGTCCAGCACCTCGATCTTCCAGCCCACCTGTTCGGCGTACTTGGAGTACATCTTGAGCAGGTCGCCGGCGAACAGCGCGGACTCGTCTCCGCCCTCGCCGGACTTGATCTCCATCAGAGCGTCGGTGTCGTCGTTGGGGTCCCGCGGAGCGAGAAGCTTGGTGAGGCGCTGCGTGGCCACCTCCAGCTGGGCGTCCAGGTCCGCCACCTCGTCAGCGAAGGAGGCGTCGTCGGCGGCGAGCTCGGCCGCGGCGCCGCGGTCCTCCGAGAGCCTCCGGAACGCCTCGATTCCCTCGACGATGGGGCGCAGCGCCGCGTAGCGCCTGCCCACCTTGCGGGAGCGCGCCATGTCCGAGTGGAGTTCCGGCTCCCCGAGCTGCCGCTCCAGGTCTCGGAACTCGTCCACCAGGGGCTGGGCGTTGTCGAACATGACGGCTCCTTCCGGGGCGGCAAACGAAACGGGCGCCGGGCGGGTATTACCCTCCCGACGCCCGAGCGTGGAACTACTTCTTGGCGTAGCGCTTCTCGAAGCGGGCCACGCGGCCACCGGTGTCGAGGATCTTCTGCTTGCCGGTGTAGAACGGGTGGCACTCGGCGCACACGTCAGCGCTCAACGGCTTCTTGCTGGTGCTGCGCGTGGTGAACGCGTTACCGCAGGTGCAGTGAACCTGGGTCTCGACGTAGTCAGGGTGGATTCCCTGCTTCATGATGGACTCCTTGTTATCCGGTGGCCGGGTCGCTGGCCCGATGGGCCTGGAGGATGCGTGAACCGGCGCGACCCCCAATTGTGCCCCGCCGGTCCAGCATTTCCAAGTCGGCCGATCAGCCGTCGGCAGCGGGAGTGGTCTTGAGGACGCTCAGCAGGAACTCGTGGTTGCTGGCCGTCTTGATCATCCGGGACTTGAGGGTCTCCAGCGCCTGCTGATCGTCGAGGCCCGAGAGCGCCCGCCGCAGCTTCCAGATGATGTTGAGCTCGTCGCGGCCGAGGAGCAGGTCCTCGCGCCGTGTGCCGGAGGCGTCAACGTCGATGGCCGGGAAGATGCGCTTGTCCGCCAGTTCGCGGCGCAGCCGCAGCTCCATGTTGCCGGTGCCCTTGAACTCCTCGAAGATGACCTCGTCCATCCTGGAGCCGGTCTCGATGAGAGCGGTGGCGAGGATGGTGAGCGAGCCGCCGTTCTCGATGTTGCGGGCCGCGCCGAAGAACTTCTTCGGCGGGTACAGCGCCGCGGAGTCCACGCCACCGGACAGGATCCGACCAGAGGCCGGGGCCGCCAGGTTGTACGCGCGGCCAAGGCGGGTGATGCCGTCGAGGAGCACGACGACGTCGTGGCCCAGCTCGACGAGTCGCTTCGCCCGCTCGATGGCCAGCTCGGCGACCATGGTGTGGTCTTCCGCGGGCCTGTCGAACGTGGAGGCGATGACCTCGCCGGAGACTGTCCGCTGGAAGTCCGTGACCTCCTCGGGACGTTCGTCGACGAGAACCACCATGAGGTGGACCTCCGGGTTGTTGGCCGCGATCGCGTTGGCGATCGCCTGCATCACCATCGTCTTGCCGGCCTTGGGCGGCGAGACGATCAGCCCACGCTGGCCCTTGCCGATGGGGGCGATCAGGTCGATGATCCGCCCGGCGATGTTGGTCTGGACCGTCTCCAGGCGCAGCCGTTCCTGCGGGTAGAGGGGTGTCAGCTTGGCGAACTCGGGGCGGGCCTTGGCCTTCTCCGGGTCGTCGCCGTTGATGGTGTCCAGGCGCACGAGGGGATTGAACTTCTCCTTGCGTTCACCCTCGCGCGTGGTCTTGATGGCGCCGGTGATCACGTCACCGCGGCGCAGCCCGTAGCGTCGCAGGGTGGAGGTCGAGAGGTAGGCGTCGCTGGGTCCCGGCAGGTAGCCGGTGGTGCGGACGAAGGCGTAGTTGTCCAGGATGTCGACGATGCCGGAGATGTTGGCCAGGACGTCGCCCTCCCCCACCGTCGGCTCGGCCTCCATGCGCTCCATGCCCTGGGATCCGCGTGCGGGGCGGCGGTTGGTGGGGCGCTCGCGGTTGCGGCGACGGCGGCTGCTGCGGCGCGATCCGCCCTGATCCTCGTCGTAGCCACCTGGCTCGATGGTGACCGAGGTCGACGCAGGGGCCGGGGCCTGCTGCTGGGGCGCGGTGGCCGGCTTTCCGCCCCCCATGGCGGCCTCCAACAGCTCGCCCACCTCGTTGAGGGTCTCCTGCTGGGGCCCTCGTTCGCGGTTACGACGACGGCGGTTCCGTCCGCCCTCCTGCTGCTCGCCCTGCTGACTGGACGCCTCGACGGGCGCCTGGGTCTGGGCTTGGGGCTCGCGCTGCTGGGGCGCGGCCTCCGGCTGCTCGGCCGGCTTCTCGTTGCGGGGGCGACGTTGACTGGGCGCGGCTGGCGCGTCCGAGGGGGCGCCCTGGGCGGCGGGAGCACCCTGTCCGCCGGCGGTCTGGATGGCGTTGACAAGGTCCCCCTTCCGCATGGCGGAGACGCCCTTGATCCCCAGGCCTGCGGCGACGGATTTGAGCTCGACCAGCTTCAAAGCGGCAAGGTCATTGGATTCGCTCAACGAATGGTTCCTTCCATGGAGCCGTGGGGGCACCTGAGGAGGCGCGCCGACAGCGTCAAAGTGGTGGAGTACTGGGCGCCAACGAGCCGGTGTGAAAAGAAGTCCACGGCGGCGCCTTCGGGTAAACCGTTCCTCAGCCTAGCAACTGCGAGGGCCACAACCAAAGAAACCCGGGATCTGCGGCGTGCGGCCTCACCCGGTGGTGAGCTCGACGCCGCCCGCCGGCACCAGTCGACGAACCTCGAACCCGTCCGCCGCGACCCCCGCGATGCCCGCCAACTGTTCGGGCAGACCCACGGCGATGACGGTGGGCCCCGCCCCGGAGATGGCCGCCGGCACTCCGGCGGCGCGCAACCGGAGCATCAGCTCGTGGGCGGGGCGCATCAGATCGGCCCGGTACTGCTGATGCAACAGGTCCGCGGTGGCGTCCAGCAGCAGGTCCGGCCGGAGGGTGAGCGCCAGCGGCAGCGCCGCCGCCGCGATGGCCTGGGCGACGGCGTCCGCCCGGGCCACGGTCTCGGGCAGGACCCGGCGCGCGTCGTCGGTGCGGCACTCGAAGTCTGGCACGAAGGCCACCGCCTCGAACCCCTCCGGCAGCGGAAGCTGCACCAGCGACACCCGACCCTCCCGCGCCCAGGCCAGGATCGCCCCGCCCCACACGGCGGCCCCGGCGTTGTCCGGGTGCCCCTCCGCGAAGGTGGCCAGCCTGGTGATCGCCGCGCGGTCCACCGGCTCGCCCGGACGGGCGATCCCCCACGCCAGGGTGAGCCCGGCCACGATCGCAGCGGCGGAGGAACCGAGCCCGCGCGAATGGGGGATGGTGTTGCGGCAGGTCAGACGCATCCCCGCGGGGCGCTCGACACCGAACTCCGCCAACCCGTCGAGCAGGGAGCTGATCACCAGGTGGCTGTCGTCCAGGGGCACGCCGTCGGCGCCCTCACCGGTGACGACCACCTCCAGGACCGGGCTCTCCACCAGGTCGAGCGTGAGCTCGTCGAACCAGTCGAAGGCCATGCCGACGCAGTCGAACCCCGAGCCGAGGTTCGCGGTGGTGGCCGGGACCCGGACGGTGAGCCGTGTCATGGATCAGAAGCCCTCGACGCGCATCACGCGCACGTCCGAGCCGACGAAGTCCGCCCTCCGCAGCTCGTCGGTGACGACGGCGAGGTCGCTCTCCCTGGTGAGGTGCGTCATCACCCCGAGGCTCGCCGCGAAGCCGGCCTCGTGGTCTCCCCCCTCGCGGTAGCTCTGCTGCACGATGCGCAGCGACACGTCGTGCTCGCCGAAGATGGCGGCGCACCGGGCGAGGACCCCGGGCCGGTCCACCACGTCGAAGCTGACGTAGAACTGTGCCTGGGACTCGCCGATCGGCGCGACGGGGCGGCGGGCGTACCTGGAGCCTCCGTGGGCGGCGGTGCCGCGGTGCCGGTTGCGGGCCGCCGTGACCACGTCGCCCATGACGGCGCTGGCGGTGGGGGCGCCGCCGGCGCCCTGGCCGAGGAACATCAACTCGCCCGCCTCGCGTGACTTGACGAAGATGGCGTTGTAGGCGCCGGACACGCTGGCGAGGGGGTGCTTGTTGGCCACCATCGCGGGATGGACCTTGACGATCACGCGATCGTCGTCGGTGAGCTTGGCGATGGCGAGCAGCTTGATGGTGCAGCCCATCTGCTCCGCTGCCGCGATGTCAGCCTCGGTGACGTCCGCGATCCCCTCGCAGAACACCTCGTCGCGCTTGACCTCCGTGTGGAAGGCGAGCCCGGCCAGGATCGCCGCTTTGGCCGCGGCGTCGTGGCCCTCCACGTCCGCCGTCGGGTCCGCCTCCGCGTATCCGAGCGCCTGGGCCTCCGCGAGCGCCGCCTCGAAGCTGCTGCCGTCGGTGACCATCTTGTCCAGGATGAAGTTGGTGGTGCCGTTGACGATCCCCATCACGGCCGTGATGTCGTCCCCCACGAGCGACTCACGCAGCGGCCGCACGATCGGGATGGCCCCAGCGACAGCGGCCTCGTAGTACAGGTCCACGCCCTTGGCCTCGGCCGCGCGGGAGAGCTCCCCCAGGTCGTCGGCGAGCAGCGCCTTGTTGGCCGAGACCACCGAGGCTCCGTTGGAGATCGCGGTCAGCAGCAGGGAGCGGGCGGGCTCGATCCCGCCGATCAACTCGATGACGATGTCGAGATCCGTGCGCGCAACCAGCGACTCGAGGTCTGTGGTGAGCAGCGCGGGGTCGATGCCGGGACGCTCCGCGTCCAGCCGCCGCACGCCGATGCCGACCAGTTCCAGCCGACGCCCGATCCGGGACTCCAACGTGGCGCCCTCGCTGAGGATGATGCGGGCCACCTGGGACCCCACCACGCCGGCGCCCAACAGCGCCACCTTGAGCGGCTTGCTCACTCTCCCACGTCCAATCTCATCAGGTCCTCAAGTGTCTCGCGACGCAGCATCACCCGGGTGACGCCGTCCAGTGCCGAGACGACGGGGGGCTTCGGGATCTGATTGTAGTTACTGGCCATGCTGCGCGCGTAGGCGCCCGAGCCCGGGACCGCGATGAGGTCGCCGATGGAGACATCTGAGGGAAGGAAGACGTCGCGGATCAGGATGTCGCCGCCCTCGCAGTGCTTCCCGACCACCCGGCTCAGCACCGGCCCCGCGCTGGAGGTGCGGTTGGCGATCGCCGCGGAGTATTCGGCCGCGTAGAGGGCCGGGCGGATGTTGTCGCTCATCCCGCCGTCGACGCTGACGTAGACGCGGGACCGGCCGCCCTCCAGATCCACCACCTTGACGGTGCCGACACGGTAGACCGCCACCCCTGCCGGGCCGCAGATCGCGCGCCCCGGCTCGATGGACAGGTGGGGGCGCTTCAACCCGAATCCCCGGCATTCGAGGTCGATCATCTCTTCGAATCCGGCGGCGATGTCCGCCGTCGCCGCGGGGGTGTCGGCGGAGGTGTAGGCGATGCCGAACCCGCCACCCAGGTCCAGCTCGGCCAGTTCGACGCCGGTGGCGGTGCGGAACTGGGAGGCGAGCCGCATGGTGCGGCGGATCGCCACCTCGAAGCCGTGGGTGTCGAAGATCTGCGACCCGATGTGGCTGTGGATGCCGGCCAGATCCAGGTACTGCGAGCTGTGGCAGCGCACCAGCGCGGTGAGGGCCTGGCCCCCGGTGATCGAGAGGCCGAACTTCTGGTCCTCGTGGGCGGTGGCGATGTACTCGTGCGTGTGTGCCTCCACGCCCGTGGTGACCCGGACCATCACCTTCGCCCGGTGACCACCGTCGGCGCAGGCGCGTTCCAGGCGGGCGATCTCGTCGAAGGAGTCCACGATGATGCGGCCCACGCCTTGGGCGAGGGCGAACACGATCTCCTCGTCGGACTTGTTGTTGCCGTGCAGGCCCAGGCGGGCCGCCGGCATGCCGCCGGCCAGCGCGATGCGCATCTCGCCCATCGTCGTGACGTCCAGGTTGAGGCCCTCCTCGGCCGCCCAGCGCGCCACCGTGCGGGTGAGCAGGGCCTTGCCCGCGTAGTAGACGTCCCACCCTGGGAACGCGGTGCGAAAGTCCGCGGCGCGGGAGCGGAAGTCCGCCTCGTCGATGACGTAGACGGGCGTGCCGTGCTCCTCGGCCACCTCCGTCAGGGCCACGCCGGCGACGACGATGCGGCCCCGGTCGTCGCGGTGGGTCCCGCGCGGCCAGAGCTTGGTCTCCAACGCGTTGAGATCCGCGGGCACGTCGAGCCATTGCGGCCCCCCGTGCGCGGCGTCCGCGTGGATGGACCCGGCGATGTGCATGTGCGTCATGGCGCCAAGCCTGCCAGAGCGCCGCGCCCCGCCGCCATCCGCGCGCCTCAGGCCGTGACTGAGACGCTCGTGAGGCCGCGGAGCACCAGCTCCGCGGGGGCCTCCACCCGGCGACCGTCCGCGGTCACCATGAGGTCTCCGCACGCGGCGCCCAGGCACTCGTCGTCGAACCGCACCCCCCAGAGCGTGAAGAACTCCCCCAGCGTGATGTCGCGGTTGCCGTCGCCTTCGAGCCACACCTCGCCGCCGGGGTCGTGGGTGTGGACGGGCGCCTGGACCGCGCGCAGCCGGTCGGCTCCGATGAAGGCCGGGATGTCCACCGGCTCGCCGTCCACGGTGACCGTGAGGTCGAGCACCCACGGGTCTGTGTCAGTGCCCAACGGTTGTTCCGGGAGGCCGGCCGCACGGATGTAGGAGACGGCGTCACGCGGGGCGTCCCACGGCGGAGCCGTCTCCCGGAGCACCGCCGGGGCAGGGTCTGGGCGCGCCACGCACGCGGTCAGGATCAGGACCGTCAAGGATACGGAGAGGATCGTGCGCACCCGGCCACCGTAGCCGGAACTTACAGCCCCACTGAGGAGGTGCTAACCTTTCGTGGTCCAGCCCCCGTAGCTCAGGGGATAGAGCACCGCCCTCCGGAGGCGGGAGCCGAGGTTCGAATCCTCGCGGGGGCGCTCAGCGCCGGCTGGCAGGAGTTCCGAGATGACCCACACGCGGTCGCCGGCACCCGCCGGCCCGTTCACCAGGTGGCCGGTGGCCCTCGCGCTCATCGCGACGTTCATCCTCACCCGCTTCGTTTCACACCTCCTGCTGGGCCTGGACGCTGTTGCTTTCGTCGCCAACGACGTCTCCTACTACGGCTACCACCTCTTCCGCCTGGATGAGGGCGAGTCGGGGGTGATGACCGAGTACCCCGTGCCCGCGGTGTGGATACTGCAGGCCGTCTACCGACTGGGCGGAGGGTGGCAGACCTGGACGGCGGTCTACGTGGGTGTGTTCGTCCTGCTGGACGCCGCCGTCGCGCTGACGCTGTACCGCCGCGACAACGCTGCCGGAGCGCTCTTCTGGATCCTGTTCACCGGCATCCAGGGACCCATCGTGTGGTTCCGTTTCGACCTGATCCCAGCGGCGCTGGTGGCCTGGGCGTGCGTCTTCGTGACCCGGTTCCCGAGGCTGGCCGGCGGCCTCGTGGGTCTGGGGGCGGCGATCAAGCTGTGGCCGGCGCTCCTCATCGGACCGATGCTGGCCCCGCACCCCTGGCGGTCGGCCCGGGCGCGCGGCAGGGTGATCGGCTTCGCCGTCGTGGGCTTCGGGCTTGCGCTGGCGTCGTTGCTCACCAGCGGGTGGGCCCGCTCCGCCTCCCCTGTCACGTGGCAGGGCGAGCGCGGTCTGCAGATCGAGTCGGTACCCGCCTCGCCGCTGATGTTCCTCAGAACCTTCACCGACAACCCGTCGTGGAACATCTTCCTGTCCCCCTACAACGCCCTTGAGCTCCAGGGTCCATACGTGGGGGGCCTCCTCACCGTGTCCACGGTGTTGACCGCACTGTCGTTGATCCTCGCCGGCTACCTGAGCTACCGGCTGATGCGTCACATGCACGACGACGACGAGCGCCTGCATGAGGCCATCCTGCTGGCCATCCTCACCATCGTGCTCGCCACGATCGTGGCCAACAAGACGCTCTCTCCGCAGTACATCCTGTGGCTGGGCGGTCCGGTGGCCGCGCTCCTGGTGGCCCGGACGAGTCACTGGCTGCGTCGTCCCCTCATCGTGTTGGCCGTCTCGTTGGTGATCGTGGGCCTGCTCACCCAGCTGACGTACCCGTGGGGCGCCTACGGGATCATGGCGATCCCCCTGGGGTCAGGGCCGGAGACCTCCATCCTGCTGCTGCGCAACCTCGCCCTTGTGGTGTTGACCGGGTACTCGTTCGCCCTCACCATCATGGCCAGCCGGCCTGCTCCGGACGTCTCCGAAGCACCGGGCGCGTCCATCCTCCCCGCTGGTCAGAGATCCGCAACGCCCCTCTGATGTGGGTAAGCTGCCCGTAAGCAGCAGCCGCAGACGTCTGCGGCCACCAGGACTCACAGAGGGGATCGTGGCCACGGCCACTCACACATGTCAGCACCTGACTCACTGGACGCTTTCGGGGCAAATTCTTGGCTGATCGACGAGATGCGGGAGGCCTACGAGGCTGATCCCCACTCGGTGGCCGCCGAATGGCGCGAGCTCTTCGCCGCAGACGAGGCTCCCGCACCTCAGGCGCCCCCCTCAACACCGCCGGACCCCACCCCCAAGCCGGCCCCGGCACCGGCAACGACGCCCGCTCCAGCAACGCCGGCCGCCGCCCCCGCGCCGTCGAAGTCCTCCAAGAGTCAGGTCGAACAGGTCCGCAAGGGCACCGGCTCCCCCGCGAATCCGGGTACCGGCTCCACGCTGTCTGCCAACGCGCCCAACCCGGCGCTGCGCCCGGCGCCGTCGGTGGTGGAGCCCAAGTACACGGTGCTGCGCGGGGCGCCCATGCGCACCGCCAAGAATATGGAGTCGTCGCTGGCCGTCCCCACGGCCACGTCGGTGCGTTCGGTGCCGATGAAGCTGGTCATCGACCAGCGCACCGTCATCAACAACTTCCTGCGCACCTCCAAGGGCGGGAAGGTCTCCTTCACCCATCTCGTCGGCTACGCCATGATCAAGGCCCTGCGCGCGCTGCCGGACATGAACAACGCCTACGACGTGGTCGACGGCAAGCCCACGCTGATCGAGAATCCCGGGATCAACCTGGGCATCGCCATCGACGTCAGGAAGGGCGAGACCCGCCAACTCCTGGTGCCCAACATCAAGGGCTGCGAGAACCTCAACTTCTTCCAGTTCTGGTCCGCCTACGAGCAGGTGGTGCAGAAGACCCGCGCCGGTGACCTTCAGGTCAGCGACTTCGCCGGGACCACCGCCTCCTTGACCAACCCCGGAGGCATCGGCACCAACCACTCCGTGCCGCGCCTGATGAGCGGGCAGGGCGTGATCCTGGGTGTCGGCAACATCGACTACCCGGCCGAGTTCCAGGGGATGAGCCCCTCCCGGCTGACGGACCTGGGCGTGTCCAAGGTGACCACCCTCACCAGCACCTACGACCACCGTGTCATCCAGGGCGCCACCTCGGGCGAGTTCCTCAAGAAGATGCACGAGCTGCTGCTGGGGCAGGACCGCTTCTACGACGAGATCTTCGAGGCCCTGCGCATCCCCTACGAGCCGCTGCGCTGGTCACCGGATGTGTCGGCGCACCGCGACTCTCAGGTCAGCAAGACCGCCCGCGTGCTGGAGCTGGTCAACGCCTACCGCACCTTCGGCCACCTCGTGGCAGACACCGACCCCCTGGAGTACCGGCAGCGCTCCCACGAGGACCTGCGTCTCGAGACCCACGGCCTCTCCATCTGGGACCTGGATCGGGAGTTCGCCGTCGGGGTGTTCGGCGGTCAGGACCGTGCGTACCTCCCGCTGCGCGACATCATCGGAATCCTGCAGGACTCCTACTGCCGCACGATCGGCGTGGAGTACATGCACATCGCCGATCCTCGCCAGCGGGCATGGTTCCAGCAACGCACCGAGCGGCCGCACACGCCGCTGGCGCACGAGGAACACATGCACGCCCTGGACAAGCTGAACGAGGCCGAGGTCTTCGAGACGTTCCTCCAGACGAAGTTCGTGGGCCAGAAGCGCTTCTCGCTGGAGGGCGGCGAGTCGCTGATCGTGCTGCTCGACGAGATCGCCCAGCAGGCCGCCAACGACTCGCTGGACGAAGTCTGCATCGGCATGCCCCACCGCGGGCGGCTCAACGTGCTGGCCAACGTCGTGGGCAAGAAGTACGCGTCGATCTTCAAGGAGTTCGACGGCCAGGTGGACCGCAGCGGCACGGGCGACGTGAAGTACCACCTAGGCGCCGAGGGCACGTTCGTCGCGGCCAACGGCGCCACCATCAAGGCCTCCGTCGCCGCCAACCCGTCTCACCTGGAGGCGGTCAATCCCGTGCTGCAGGGCATCGCCCGCGCGAAGCAGGACACCCTGGACGCCGACGACTACCCGGTGCTCCCGTTGACCCTGCACGGCGACGCGTCGTTCGCGGGCCAGGGGGTGGTCTTCGAGACCCTGCAGATGAGTCAGTTGCGCGGCTACAAGACGGGCGGCACCATCCACGTGGTGGTCAACAACCAGGTCGGGTTCACCACGGCTCCCACCGAGTCCCGCAGCTCCACGTACTGCACCGATGTCGCCAAGTCCATCTCGGCGCCCGTGCTGCATGTCAACGGCGACGATCCGGACTCCTGCATCCGGGCTGCGCGGGTGGCGTTCGATTACCGTCAGAAGTTCAACAGGGACGTGGTCATCGACCTCGTGTCCTACCGTCGGCGTGGTCACAACGAGGGCGACGACCCCAGCTTCACGCAGCCCAACATGTACGACCTGATCGAGCAGAAGCGCTCCACCAGGCGCCTCTACACCGAGTCGCTGATCGGCCGTGGCGACATCTCCCTCGCCGACGCCGAGGACGTCATGAACCGGTTCCGCTCCCGGTTGGAGAACGTGTTCCGCGAGGTGCGCGAGAGCACCGAGACCGACGACGACTACCGCAAGGTGCCCTACTACCCCACAAAGCCCGATGCCCGGCTCACGGAGATCACCCCCGAGATGCTGCGGACCATCGCAGACGTGCACACCCAGTTCCCGGACGGGTTCATGGTGCACCCGAAGGTGATGCCCCAGCTGGAGCGGAGGGCGCAGGCCATCCTGGAGGGCCCCATCGACTGGGCCACCGCGGAGATGATCGCCATCGGCTCGCTCCTGATGGAGCGCCGACCCGTTCGGTTGGCTGGCCAGGACTCGCGGCGTGGCACGTTCTCGCAGCGGTTCGCCGCCATCGTGGACCGGGTCACCAACGAGGCATGGGTGCCCCTGAAGCACCTCACCGGGGACCAGGGCACCTTCGATGTGTTCGATTCCCTGCTCAGCGAGTACGCCGCGCTCGGTTTCGAGTACGGCTATTCGGTGGCGCGCCCGGATGCGCTGGTCCTGTGGGAGGCGCAGTTCGGTGATTTCGTCAACGGCGCGCAGATCATCTCGGACGAGTTCGTCGCCTCCGGCAACGCGAAGTGGACCCAGAAGTCCGGCGTCGTGCTCCTGCTCCCCCACGGCTTCGAGGGCCAGGGACCGGATCACAGCTCGGCGCGGCTCGAGAGGTGGCTCCAGCTCTGCGCCGAGAACGCGCTTGCCGTGTGTCAGCCGTCGACGCCCGCCAGCTACTTCCACCTGCTGCGCCAGCACGCCTACGTCAACTTCCACCGGCCCGTGGTGATCGCCACGCCGAAGTCCATGCTGCGCAGCAAGCTGGCCACCTCGATGCCGGAGGACTTCACCTCAGGCGCCTGGCACCCCGTCCTGGACGATCCCACCGTCGAGGATCCCGCCGGCGTACAACGGGTCGTCCTCTGCTCGGGCAAGGTCCGCTGGGACCTCGTGGCTCGTCGCGACAAGATGGGCCTCCAGGGGAAGGTGGCCATCGTCGCGCTGGAGCGGCTCTACCCGCTGCCCAGCGAAGAGCTGGCGGCCGTGCTGCAGCGCTACCGGCATGTGGAGGACGTCCGCTTCGTGCAGGACGAGCCGGAGAACCAGGGCGGCTGGCCGTTCCTGTCCGCGCACCTCCCGAGGGGCGTCAAACGGCACCTGCCGGACTACGAGCTGCGGATGCAGCTGGTGTCGCGGGAGTGGTCATCGGCACCGTCGGTGGGGTCGCTGAAGGTCCACAAGGCCCAGGAGGAAATACTCCTGGACGCGGCGCTAGGCTGATCCGGTGTACTTCACCGACCGCGGGCTCGAGGAGCTCGCTCATCGGCGCGGCCACGAGGAGTTCACCTTCGAGTGGCTCGCCGACCAGCTGCGCACATTCGTGGATCTGAACCCGGAGTTCGAGACTCCGGTTGAGCGCCTGGCCTCCTGGCTGGCAAGGCTGGACGACGAGGAGGACGACTGATGTTGAACCTGGAAGCGCTCATCGCGCGCTACCGCACCGTGGCCGGGGCGGATCCCGAGGGCCTGTGGTTCGCCCCGGGCAGGGTGAACCTGATCGGCGAGCACACCGACTACAACGACGGATTCGTGCTGCCGTTCGCCCTGGAGCGCAAAGCCGTCATCGCCGGCGGACGCCGCGACGACGACCGCCTGGTGATGGTCTCCCTCGAGCTCGACGACGAGGTGGGTGTCGCGCTCGCTGACCTGGCCCCCGGCACCGAGGGGTGGGCCTCCTACCTGGCCGGCGTGGCGTGGGCCCTTCGCGAGGCGGGCCACGACGTGGGCGGGGCCACCCTGGTGATGACCTCGGACGTGCCCCTGGGTGCGGGCCTCTCCAGCTCTGCCGCCATCGAGTGCGCCACCGTCGCCACCCTGGCGGACCTGTACGGGCTCGACATCCCCAAGATGGACCGGGCCAAGCTCGCCCGGGTGGCGGAGAACGCCTACGTCGGCGCCCCCACCGGCCTGCTGGATCAGGCGGCCAGCACCTTGTGCGAGGCGGATTCCGGCCTGTTCCTGGACTGCCGGACGCTGGAGACCCAGCACGTTCCGCTGCCGATGGCAGAGCAGGGCTACGAGATCCTCGTGTTGGACACCAAGACCCCGCACAGCCACGTCGACGGCGAGTACGGGTCCCGTCGTGCCTCCTGCGAGGAGGCCTCGGCCATCCTCGGGGTCCCCGCCCTGCGGGACGTGACGGACCTCGAGGAGGCCCTGTCCCAGCTGGAGGATGAGACGCTGCGCAAGCGCGTCCGCCACGTCGTCACGGAGAACGAGCGGGTGCTGCAGGCCTTCGAGCTGGCCAAGCGCGGAGACCTGCCCGGCCTCGCGCCCCTCCTGGACGCCTCCCACGCCTCGATGCGCGACGACTACGAGATCACGGTGCCCACCGTCGACCTCGCCGTGGAGGCGGCACGGGCCGCCGGCGCCCTCGGAGCCCGGATGACCGGTGGCGGCTTCGGTGGCTGCATCATCGCCCTGACGCACGCGGGCGAGGCCGATGGGATCGGCAGGGCTGTCGCGGGGGCCTTCGCCGAGGCCGGCTACGGGACCCCGGAGTGGTTCTCAGCCACCCCGGCGCCCGGAGCCGGGCGGCTCCCGGGCCACTGACAGGGGCCTCACACCAGGTCAGGGGCGCCGTTCAAGCTCTCGACGGCCCACGGCGAGCACCGCTGTGACCGCCGTCGCGAGCACGAACGGGGCCACGATCAGGCTGCCGACGAACTGGGCCCGGTCCGCGGTGGTGAGGAAGCTGCCCACCACCATCAGGTGCAGCAGCGACGAGGCCACGATCAGTCCGAGCGCCCACGGAACACGCTTGACCACCAGCCAGGCGATCAGCAGCAGCCCCGCCCCGTAGGCGATCAGCACCGCCGCGATCCCGACGCCGAACAGCCTCGCGTTGGCCGCCACGGTGGCCACCCCGATGCCGATGGTGGCCACCCCCGCCGCGGCGGTCAGGATCACGCAGATCGCGAGCAGGGGGCTTCGGAAGACGGAGTTCACGCCCCGAGCCTGCCCGACTCGGACGAAATACCACAAGTTGCCCGGCCATTGGGTGTGGATCACCGCGTGGCCAGCAGCTATTGCCTATCGTAGGTCGCGGGGGTAGCCTGCTTGAGCTTGACGGCTATCCTTGCCCTCGATCATCCCCAACACGAAGGAGCCCCCACTATGGATTGGCGCCACAAGGCCGCCTGCCTCACGGAGGATCCGGAGTTGTTCTTTCCCGTCGGAAACACGGGCCCGGCGCTCCAGCAGATCGAGGAAGCCAAGAAGATCTGCATGCGTTGCGTCGTCCGGGAACAGTGCCTCTCATGGGCGCTGGAGGCGGGTCAGGATCACGGGGTGTGGGGCGGTCTGAGCGAGGACGAGCGTCGAGCCATCAAGCGGCGCGCCGCACGCTCGCGGTTGCGTAACTCCTGAGCCGTCGCTGCGCGGCACACTTGTGGGATGACCGACAGGCTTCAGAAAGCCTTCGACGCAGCCCCTCGGAGGCAGTTCCTCCCTGCGGATCAGCGCCACCTCAGTGACCTCGACGCCCCGCTGGCCATCGGCCACGGAGCCACCAACTCGCAGCCGTCCACAGTGCGCTTCATGCTCGAACTCCTGGACGCGCAGCCCGGGCAACGCGTGCTTGACGTCGGCAGCGGTTCCGGGTGGACCACCGCGCTGCTCGCGGAGCTCGTGGGCGCCGATGGGCTGGTGATCGGCGTCGACATTACCCCTGAGCTGGTGTCGATGGGCCGCACGAACCTGGGCGGCGGGCGGCCGTGGGCCCGCGTCGAGCTGGCGCAACCAAGTGTGCTGGGGTGGCCCGCTGAGGCGCCGTTCGACCGGATCCTGGTGTCGGCCGATGGGGGCCGGGTCCCCGCCGAACTCGAGGACCAGCTCGCGCCCGGCGGGCGCATGGTCCTCCCGGCGGACCGGGAGATGGTGGTGGTGCACAGGCGCCCCGACGGGGCCGTCCGTCGGCGTCGGGCCAAGGGCCTGTTCAGCTTCGTTCCTCTGCGCTGACCGGTCAGGCGACGACGGCGGGCACCTGAAGGGCGATCGTGGCCACCGCCCCCTGCGTGTCGTGCCGGTTCTCGATGGTCAGCGTGCCGTGCAGGTCCTTGATCAGGGTGGAGATGATCGCCAACCCGAGCGACGTCTGATTGCCCAGGATGAAGCCCTCAGGCAGTCCATGGCCCGCATCGACGATCCGGATCGTCAGAGCACCACCGACCCGCTCGGGGAGCACCTCGACGTAACCGGAAGCGCCGTCCAGGCCGTGCTCGACGGCATTCTGGCAGAGCTCGGTCACCACCATGGACAGCGAGGTGGCCATCTCCGCCGGGATCACCCCGAACGATCCACGCCGCACGGCCTTGACGATGCCGTGGGAGGCAGCCAGGTCCCCCACCATGTCCAGGATCTTGTCGCACACCTCGTCGAAGGCCACCGCCTCGCCCAGGCTGTAGCTCAGCGTCTCGTGCACCATCGCGATGGAGGACACCCTCCGCATCGCGTCGCGCAGCGCCTCCTTGCCCTCCGGCGACGACAGCCGGCGCGACTGCATCCGCAGCAGCGCGGCTACAGTCTGCAGGTTGTTCTTCACGCGGTGGTGGATCTCGCGGATGGTGGCGTCCTTGGTGACGAGCATCCGGTCGCGGCGGCGGAGGTCTGTCGTGTCACGGCAGAGCACCAGCATGCCGGCGGAGGTGTATTCGAGCCACAGCGGGAGCAGCACGAAGCGCATCGAGGCGCCCCGCGACTCGACATCGAACTCCAGCGTGAGCCGGCCGTCGAGGTCGGCGTCCACGGTCTGCCCCATCGATTCGACGCGGTCGCGCAGCTGGCGCGTCAGGTCGCGGAAGTGCTCCCCCTCGATGTCGCCGACGGCACCGAGGCGACGGAAGCCGGTCACGGCGTTGGGGCTGGCGTACGAGATCACGCCGTCCGGCATCACCCTGAGGACACCGTCGGCCGCGCGCGGCGCCAACGCCTTGTCCGACGGCGTGACCAGCGGGAACTCGCCGCGCATCAGCATCTGGGTGAGGATCTCAGCGGCCTCGATGAAGTTCTCCTCCAGCGCGCCGGTGGCGCGCATCCCCATCTGGTTGGTGTGGCGTTCGATGACCGCGATGGGGCGGTCGTGCCGCAGCACGGGGATGGCCCACACGTCCACCGGGATCCCGGCGCCCAGCTCGTTGTCGCTGGTCTCGGCGATGGCGTGCGTCATGAACGCGACCGTCACCTGATGATCGGGCTCGAACTCGATCGTCTCCCCGACGATGTCCTCCTCCAGGGCGGTCGGCCCGGTCACCGGCCGCACCTGCGCGGTGCACGAGAACACGTCGCCCTCCTCGGTGAGGGGCTTCCACAGCACCAGGTCCGAGAAACTGAGGTCTGCCAGCAGATGCCACTGGGAGACGAAGGCGTCCAGCCACTCGTCGTCGGTCAACTGTCCCAGGTCTCGCATCACGGACCCAGCTTGCCATGGATGGGCTTTAGCATGCGCGGGGGTCGATCTGGCACAATGTGGTGTCCTACAGCTACTGAAATACAAGGAGACTCTCATGGGTAAGACCGGACGCAAGCGTCGCGCTCGCCGCAAGAACAAGGCCAACCACGGCAAGCGTCCCAACACCTGAGCCGAGGCCCGAAAAACCAATAAGCCCCCGCGGATCCCTGCGGGGGCTGTTGCGTCATCCTTGCCGTCAGTGGCTGCGGGTCGCTCGCATCGTCTGGATCCGCGCACTCAGCGTGGCCGGCGCCTTGGCCGCCAGCTGACTGCGCTGGATCATCTCGGTGATCGTGGATTCGATCTCGAAGTTCTCCATACATCGCTCACAGGCGTGCAGGTGCAGCCGGATCAGGTCTGCGTCACCCTCGAGGAGTTCGTTGCGCAGGAACGAATGGACCTGCGAGAGCGCCTGCACGCACTCGTCCATCTCGTCGTGCTCGTGCGAGTACATGTCCGGATCCGCCATCACCGTCCCCCGCTCCTGCGCCCGATGCCGTTGTCGCGCGCGTAATCTGCCAGCAGATCCCGCAGCTGTGAGCGACCCCTGTTGAGCCTGCTCATCACCGTGCCGATGGGTGTGCCCATGATCTCGGCGATCTCCTTGTAGGAGAAGCCCTCCACATCGCTGAGCAGCACCGCCATCCGGAAGTTCTCAGGCAGCTGTGCGATGGCCTCGGCCACGGCCCCGTCCGGGGTTTGATCCAGGGCCTCCATCTCGGCGCTGCGCAGTCCGGCCGAATCATGCGAGGCTGCGCGGGCGAGTTGCCAGTCCGAGACCGCCTCGTCGCTGCTGGATTGTGGGGATCGCTGCGCCTTGCGGTAGGCGTTGATGTAGGTGTTGGTCAGGATCCTGTACAGCCAGGCCTTGAGGTTGGTGCCCGGCGTGAAGGTGCGGCGCGAAGCGAACGCCTTGGCGTAGGTCTCCTGGACGATGTCCTCGGCGTCGGCAGGGTTGCGGGTCATCCGCATCGCGGCGGCGTAGAGCCGGTCAACATGGCTCAGCGCTTCCTCCTCGAACGCCTCTGCTTCGGCGTCGAGGGTGTCTGCGTCCCCGGGGGCCGCGGCGAGCTCGCTGTCCATCAGAAGAGAGAATAGCGCCCCCGCGACAATCGCCTCCGCCTCAGCCACCACAACGGCGCCGGCTGCGGGCCGGGCGCGACGGGGCACCAGGGGCTTGACGTTCATGTAGCACCACAACGCACACCCCCGGGGGTCTATTCCCGGCGGTGCCAATCAGGTCAGTCGGGCAGTGCCTCGATCAGCTGCGGGCCGTCGGTACCCACCGTGTTGACCGCCCGCGACACCTTCAGATGGGCCAGCGACGTCGGCGCCCGCAACAGCGACACCGCCGTCCGCGCGTCCGTCAGCCCTGGATCCAACCAGTGCTCCCAGGCCTCGCGAGGAACCGTCATGGGCATCCGGTCGTGCACCCAGCCGAGCTCGTCGGTGGCCTCCGTCGTGAGGATGGTGGTGGAGGTCAGCCATCCGTCGGGCCCCCTCCAGAACTCATAGAGGCCGGCCATCACCAGAAGGCCTGACGACGGACGCAGGAAGTATGGCTGCTTGACCGGCTTGGCTGCGCCCTCGGGCGTCTCAGAGCGCCACTCGTAGTAGCCGACGGCGGGCAGCAGGCAGCGGCGGGCCGCCGCCGCCTTGCGGTAGGCCGGCTTCTCGGTGACGGTCTCCACGCGGGCGTTGATCATGGTGGAGCCCGGAGCCTTGGCCCAGCTGGGCACCAGCCCCCATCGGAGCGGCACCAGCTTGCGCGTCACCTGCCCGTCGGAGGCCCGGTCCAGGACGCCCGGCACCAGGTCCGTGGGGGCGATGTTGTAGCGGGGGGCGCACACCTCCGCCATCTCGTCGGCCACGAAGGAGATCTCGAACTCCTCGACCAGCTCGTCGGGATTCGCGGTGGCCGCGTAACGTCCGCACATGCTCGAAGCCTAGTAGTAGTGTGGCCGCATGAGTCTGCTGCGATTTGTTGCCCGGAGTCTGTTCGCCAGCTACTTCATCGCCGAGGGGGTGAAGGCTGTCACCAGGCCCGCTGAGCTCGCGCCGGACGCCGAACGCTTCACCTCCGCCGTCTCGCCGCTCCTCCAGCGTGTGGTGCCGGCAGACGTCGCCTCGTACGTGCCCGAGAAGGCTGAGACGTGGGTGCGCCTCGCGGGCATGGCTCAGATCGCCGGCGGCGCGATGTACGCCACTGGGATCGGCCGCCGTCTGGGGGCGCTGCTTCTGGCCAAGGCGTCGGTGCTCAATCTCGCCATCGCCCTGCCGGACAAGGACGCCACGAAGGTGGCCAAGGACGCCGCCCGGCCGGAGGTGCTGCGCAACGCTGCACTCCTGGGCGCCGCTGTGCTCGCCGCACAGGACACCGAGGGCAAGCCCAGCCTGTCGTGGCGGGCTGATCACGCCGCGAAGGTCACCGAGAAGAAAGCCGCCGCCCTCGGCGGTGACGTGAGCCGGTCCGCCCAGAAGGCCGCCGATCGCGCGGAGAAGCGGGCGAAGCAGCTCGCGAAGCGGGCCCGCAGGTCGGCCAAGGCGTTCAGCAGGAAGATCGAGGCCACCGTCAGCTGATGACGTACCCGCTCCCCCGTGCCCTGACCCCCGTCGAGGGGGAGGTGCTCGTGCCCGGCTCGAAGTCGGAGACCAACCGGGCCCTCGTGCTGGCCGCCCTCGCGGACGGGTCCAGCACCCTCACCGGAGCGTTGGAGTCGCGGGACTCCGCGCTGATGATCGGGGCGCTCCGGGCCCTGGGCGTGCGCGTCGAGGACCGTGGGGAGACGTTGGTCGTGTCACCTCCTCAGCGGTTCAAGGGCGCAGCGCTCATCGACTGCGGGCTCGCCGGCACTGTGATGAGATTCGTGCCGCCGTTGGCCCTGCTGGCAGAGGGCCCGTCATCCTTCGTCGGTGACCCGCACGCCAGCCAGCGCCCCATGGGCCCGCTCCTGGACGGGCTGCGGCAGTTGGGCGCGGTGATCTCCGGCGATGCCCTTCCCTTCACCCTCAGCCCCCCCGTTGAGCCGCGTTCGACGGCCAACATCGACGCCTCAGGTTCCAGCCAGTTCATCTCCGGTCTGCTGCTCGTCGGCGCCCGGCTTCCCCGCGGCCTGACGCTGAGACACACGGGAGACCGGTTGCCGTCGCGGCCGCACATCGAGATGACGGCCAGCATGCTGCGCGACGTCGGGGTGCAGGTCGTGGAGCAGGACGACCGGACCTGGCAGGTGTTCCCCGGCAGGATCGCGGCCCGCAGTCGCACCATCGAGCCGGATCTCACCAATGCCGCGGTGTTCCTCGCGGCCGCTGCGGTCACCGGAGGAAGGGTCACCGTCCCCGGCTGGCCGAGGCGCAGCCTGCAGCCGGGTGCCGTGTTCCTCGACGTGATCACGGCGATGGGTGCGACGGTCGAACGCTCCGCGGGCACCGCGACGGTCGCCGGGACGGGTCGGCTCACGGGCATCGACGTGGACCTCACCACCGCCTCCGAGCTCACCCCCGTGGTGGCGGCGCTGGGGGCGCTCGCCGAGGGCACCACCACCATCCGCGGGGTCGCCCACATCCGTGGGCACGAGACGGACCGGCTCGCGGCCCTGGTCACCGAGCTGCGCCGGTTGGGCGCCCAGGCTGAGGAGACCGAGGACGGGCTCAGGATCGTCGGCGGCGGTGAGCTTCGGCCGGCCGTGCTGCACACCTACGCCGACCATAGGATGGCGCACTTCGCCGCGCTCCTGGCCCTCACGGTGCGCGGGATCGAGGTCACGGACATCGAGTGCGTCTCCAAGACGATGCCGCACTTCGCGCGGGACTGGAACGGGCTGGTCCACGCGTGAGGCAGCGGTGAAGTCCCTGCGGGAGGACGACCACAGCGGCTTCGACCGGCCCCGCCGTCGCTCGAGGCCCCGTACCAAGGAACGGCCTGACTACTCGGAGCTCCCCGTGGCCCGCGTCATCTCCGTGGACCGCGGCCGCTACCGCTGCACCCTCAACGGCAACGACGTCACGGCGGTGCGTGGACGGCTGATCGACCGCAAGGGCGGCGTGCTCGTCGGAGACAACGTCCGGCTGGACGGGGACTCCACCGGCGAGGAGGGCACGCTGTCGCGCATCGTGGAGGTGCTGGAGCGCACCACGGTACTTCGCCGCTCGGCAGACGACGCCGACACCTTCGAACGGCCCATCGTCGCCAACGCGGATCAACTGTTCATCGTGACGGCCCTCGCGGATCCTCCCCCACGGATGGGCATGATCGACCGGATCCTGGTGGCGGCCTTCGACGCCCGCATCGCGCCTGTGCTGTGCCTCACCAAAGCGGACCTGGCCAGCCCCGTCGAGCTGCGGCACGCCTACGAGCCGTTGGGGGTCCCCATCCTGGTGACCGACCCGGAGGCAGACCTGAGCGCCGTGAGGGAGGCGCTCAAGGACCGGGTGACGGTGTTCGTCGGTCACTCCGGGGTGGGCAAGTCCACGCTGGTCAACCGCCTGATCCCCGGGGCGGGGCGGGCAACAGCGGAGGTGAGCGAGCTGACCGGCAAGGGTCGGCACACCTCCACGTCGGCCATCGCGATGGAGCTTCCAGGCGGCGGCTGGATCATCGACACCCCCGGGGTGCGCTCGTTCGGGATCAGCCACGTGCAGACCGCCTCGATCCTGGGCGCCTTCCCGGACCTGGCGGAGTTCGCCGAGGACTGCCCCCGTGGCTGCAGCCACCTCACCGGCGTGATCGAGTGCGCTCTCGACGACGCGGTCGCGGCGGGGACGCTGGCCCCCGAGCGGCTCGCCTCGTTCCGCAGGATGGGCCGGGCGTTCACCTGAATCGAGCGCCCGACGCGCTAGGTTTGGCGCATGGCTGTCTCGAAGGACCTCACGGACGATCTGCGCCTGGCGCACCTCATGGCAGACGACGCGGATTCGCTGTCGATGAGCAAGTTCAAGGCTCAGGATCTGAGGTTCACCAGCAAGCCGGACAACACCCCGGTGACGGAGGCCGACACCGCCGTCGAGGAGTCCATCCGCCGCACCCTTGCCCGCACCCGCCCCCGCGATGCGGTCCACGGCGAGGAGTTCAGTGACACCGGAAAGTCGTCGCGGCGCTGGATCATCGACCCCATCGACGGCACCAAGAACTATCTGAGGGGCGTGCCGGTCTGGGCCACGCTGATCGCCCTGGAGGTGGATGGTGAGATCGCCGCCTCCGTGGTGTCGGCCCCCGCGCTGAACAGGCGGTGGTGGGCGAGCACCGGCGGCGGCGCCTACACGGGACGCTCCCTGCTCAGCTCAACCGAGCTTCGGGTGAGCCGCGTCGAAACCATCGGTGACGCGTCGCTGTCCTACTCGGACATCGCTGAATGGGTGGACACCGGCCGCGGCCAGGGCTTCATCGACCTGATGCGCAGCTCGTGGCGGACGCGGGCCTACGGCGATTTCTGGAGCTACATGCTGGTGGCCGAAGGCTCCGTGGACGTGGCGTGCGAGCCGGACCTGGAGTTGTACGACATGGCTGCGCTCGAGGTCATCGTCCGCGAGGCGGGCGGCCGGTTCAGCAACCTCGACGGCGTCGACGGCGTGGGCGGCCCGGGGGCTCTGGCCACCAACGGTCTGCTCCACCACGCCGCCATGGAGTTCCTGCGCGCTCCCGTCGCTTAGTCCACCGACTCCTGAGGGCCCACGTCGCGAAGCGACCCCTCGGCCCCTCCCCCTCGCTCCCTGAGGAGGCCCACGTCGCGAAGCGACCGTCGGCCGTCTCGAAGGGTCGAATCGCAACCTGGCAAGCGACCCCACCCAAGGGCCAGACACAACCCTTCGAGACGAGCCCCGCCGCTCCGCGGACGGCTCTCCTCAGGGAACGAAGGCACGAGCCCCGCCGCTCCGCGGACGGCTCTCCTCAGGGAACGAAGGCACGAGCCCCGCCGCTCCGCGGACGGCTCTCCTCAGGGAACGAAAGGCACGAGCCCCGCCGCTCCGCGGACGGCTCTCCTCAGGGAACGAAAGGCACGAGCCCCGCCGCTCCGCGGACGGCTCTCCTCAGGGAACGAAAGGCACGAGCCCCGTGAGAAATGTCAGCTCGCAGTTGTTCCGGCGGGGCCACTGTCGGCCGGACCTCCTCGACGCGCCAGCCGCGGCAGATCCTCGAATCGCCCGTCGATCAGCGCCTGCTTCTTCGCTCGACTCCAGCCGTGGAGCCTACGTTCCATGTCATAGGCCTCACCGATGTTCTCGAACTCCTGCGCCCACACCATCTTCACCGGTAGCCGCTTCGATGTGAATCGGGACCCGCCGAAGCCGTGCTCCCAGGCGCGCTGTTCGATATTGCGCGTCGACCCGACGTAGAAGAACCCGTCGGCGCACTCGAGGATGTATGTCCATGCCATGTAGCGATCAGACCAGCGGCCCCGCGAGTCTTCAAGGGGTCAACGGGTGGCTGTGGATAACCCATGCGCTCCGCTGGACGGTCGCGTCACAACCCTTCGAGACGAGCCCCGCCGCTCCGCGGGCGGCTCTCCTCAGGGAACGAAAGGCACGAGCCCCGCCGCTCCGCGGGCGGCTCTCCTCAGGGAACGAAAGGCACGAGCCCCGCCGCTCCGCGGACGGCTCTCCTCGGGAACGAAGGCACGAGCCCCGCAGCTCAGTCCACCGATCCCTGAGGAGGCCTACGTCGCGAAGCGACCGTCGGCCGTCTCGAAGGGTCGAATCGCAACCTGACAAGCGACCCAGAGGCGTCAGAGGACGCGGACGCGCACCGTCTCGTCGAGCGCCTCAAGGTCCGCCAGCAGCCCGTCGTACTTCTCGCCCTGCACGTCGGTGACCACGTAGCCCAACTGGCCGCGGGTGGCCAGCGTCTGGGAACCGATGTTCATGTTGTGCGTGGCGAACAGCTGGTTCAGCCGCGCCAGGACGCCGGGCACGTTGTGGTGCAGGTGCACCACGCGCGCCGTCGACGTGGGGCCGGCCGGCACCTCGGGGAGGTTGACGCTCATCGATGTCGATCCGAGGGTCTCGTAGTCGTTGAGCTTGCCTGCGACGAAGCGGCCGATATCCACCTGGGCCTCCTGCGTCGAGCCTCCAACGTGAGGGGTGAGGATCACGTTGCTGAGTCCCTGCAGCTTGGAGACGAACGGCTCGTCCTTGGCCTTCGGCTCCGAGGGGAACACGTCGATCGCGGCGCCGGCGACGTGGCCGGAGACGAGGTTGTCGTAGAGCGCGTCAAGGTCCACCACGGCCCCGCGACACAGGTTGAGGAAGAGCGACCGTGGCCGCATGGCGGCGAACTGCTCGGCGCCGAACATGTCCTTGTTCTCCGGGCGACCGTCCACGTGCAGAGACACCGTCTCCGCCTCTCCGAGCAGCTCCTCGAGGGTATCGACGCGGCGCGCATTGCCGAGCGCCAGACGGTCCACCAGGTCGTAGAAGATCACGCGCATCCCCAGCGACTCCGCCACCACAGACAGCTGGGAGCCGATGTTGCCGTACCCGATGATGCCGAGGGTACGGCCGCGCACCTCGTGCGAGCCGACTGCGGACTTGTCCCAGATCCCTGCGTGCATATCGCGGTTGCGGTCCGTGAGCCGGCGGGCCATGGAGATGATCTCGGCGATGGCCAGCTCCACGACGGAGCGCGTGTTGGAGTAGGGCGCGTTGAACACCGCGACACCATGGTCCGTGGCCGCCTCCAGGTCGATCTGGTTGGTGCCGATGCAGAAGGCGCCGATGGCGCTGAGCTGCGGCGCCGACTCGAGGGCGGCGCGCGTGACGTAGGTGCGCGATCGGATGCCGAGGTAGTCCACCCCCTTGAGGGCGGCCATCAGGTCCCGCTCGGCCAGCGCCCCGGGCCGGGAGTCGACCTCGTAGCCCTTGGCCTGGAGAGCCTTGACGGCGTCGGCGTGGATGTTCTCAAGTAGCAGTGCCTTCACGCTGGGCATTCTAGGCCCGCGCGCCCCGGTGCCCCGAACCCGTCCGCTCGCGGCGTAGGGAAGCACTGGTCAATGCTGTTCTCGGCGAGGACGTGCCGGGCGGGATGAGGTGGCACCACTCCGGCTGGTGCGTGTACTTGACGTCCATATCCAGGTGGAGGGGCGCCAGATCGCCCGATCCGGTGCGCCGCAGCCAGGACATGATTGATCAGTGGTTCCCTGAAGTCAGAGGGTCAGGGTGGCGTCCACCAGGGCCGCGGTGTAGGGGTGCCTGGGCGCGCCCAGCACATCGGCGACGGTGCCCTGCTCGACGATCCGTCCAGCGTTGACCACCACCACCCGCTCGCACAGGTGCCGCACGATCGACAGATCGTGGGAGACGAGCACCAAAGTGAGCGAGCGCTCCTGGACCTCCGCGGTGAGCAGGTTCAGCACCTGCGCCCGGACCGAGACGTCGAGCGCCGAGACCGGCTCGTCGGCCACCAGGAGTGACGGGTCGCTGATCAATGCCCGCGCGATGGCCACCCGCTGCCGCTGCCCGCCGGAGAGCTGGTGTGGGAAACGGTCCATCATCTCCTCCGTCAGCCCCACGCCGAGCAGCGCCCCAGCGACGACGTCCCGGGTGGGCTCCGGCACGTCGCCGCGACCGCGGAGGACGGGAGACCGCAGCGGTTCGGCCACGATGTCGCCCAGGCGCATCCTCGGGTTCAGGGAGGAGTTCGGGTCCTGGAACACCATCGACGCCGCCGACCGCATGAAGCCACGGTCCCTCTCCTTCAACCCGACGATGGATCGGCCGTCGAACAGAACGTCGCCGTGCGACGGCGGCTGCAACCCCAGCATCAGGCGCGCCATTGTCGTCTTGCCGGATCCGGAGCCGCCGACGATGCCGATGCGCTCCCCCCGACCGACCTCGAGGTCGATGCCGTGGAGCGCGACGAACGGCCTGCCCGCCCTGCGGTAGGTGACCTCGGCGTCACGCAGCTCCACCAGGCTCATGAGGTGACTCCAGGGTAGTAGTCCTCGACGTTGGGCAGCGGCTGCCCCGGCTGCACCCGGTCTATTCTCGCCGACGCGATGAGCCCCTGCGTGTAGGGGTGACGGGGCTGGGCGATGACCTCGTCGATGGTGCCCTGCTCCACGATCTCGCCCTGCAGCATTACCGCCACCCGTTGGCACACCTGCCGCACCACGGCCAGGTCGTGCGAGACGAACACCGCGGCCCGGTCCGCGAGCTGCTCGGCGAGGAGGAGCAGGATCTGGCGCTGCACCAGCACGTCGAGGGCTGTGGTGGGCTCGTCGCAGAGCACCAGGCCGGGCTGGTTGGCCAGCGCCATCGCGATCAGCGCCCGTTGCCGCTGCCCTCCGGAGAGCTCGTGAGGATAGGAGTCGGCGATGCGGTCGGGCTCGGTGATGCCGACGCGGCCCAGCCAGGTGAGCACCTCGTCGTGGATGGCGCCGCGACGCTCGCCGTGGTGCAGCGCCACCACCTCGCCCACCTGACGACCCACCTTCATGGTGGGGTCCAGCGCCGTCATCGGTTCCTGGAAGATCATGGAGATCTCGTCGCCGCGCAGCTTCTGGAGCTCGCGCTCGGGGAGGCCCACGAGCTCGCGCCCGTCGAGCTTGATGCTGCCGGTGATCCGGGCGTGGGCTGGCAGCAGGCCCATGATGGCGAGCGCCGTCACGGACTTCCCGGAGCCCGACTGGCCGATGATGCCCAGCCGCTCACGCTCGTCGACGGCGAAGCTGATCCCACGCAGCGCCGGCTGCCGGCTTCCGCCGAATTCGACGCGGAGGTCTGTGACCTCGAGGTAGCTCATCGGATCTCCCTCAGCCTCGGGTCCAGCAGGTCCCGCAGCCCGTCTCCCAGCAGGTTGAACCCCATGGTGGCCACCGCGATGGCCAGCCCTGGCCACAGCGCCAGCAGCGGGGCGTTGAAGATGTAGCCCTGCGCCTCCCGCAGCATCCGCCCCCAGGTGGGGGCCTCGGGACCTGAGCCGAGACCGAGGTAGGACAGGCCCGCCTCGGCGAGGATCGCGATGCCGATGCTCACCGAGACCTGCACGCCGACGATGGGGGCGATGTTGGGCAGCACGTGCCGCCACGCGACGGCGAGGTGCGGGGTGCCGCTGAGCCTGGCCGCCTCCACGTAGCCCTGGCTCATCACCTGCAGCGTGGCCGCCCGCGCGATGCGCACGAATGCGGGGACGGAGGCGAGCGCGATGGCCATCATCGCGGTCCAGGTGGAGCCCCCCAGCGCCGCGGCGAAGAGGATGGCCAGCAGCAGTGCGGGGAACCCGTACAGGATGTCGGCGAGGCGCGCGGGGATCTCTCCCTGCCAGCCGCGGACCATGCCGGAGACGATGCCCAACGGCACGCCGATCCCGGCCGCCACCGCCACAGAGACGATGCCGACGAGCAGGCATATCTTGGCGCCGCTGAGGAGCCGGGAGAGGATGTCCCCACCCAGGCCGTCGGTGCCCAGCAAGTACGGCCAGCCGGGGGGCTGCAGCCCCGTGGACACCACCGCGTCGGGTGGGAACGGGGTCCAGACCAGGCCGACGGCGGCCATCACGACCACGATCCCGATGAGCATGGCCCCCAGGTAGAGCGTGCCGCGCTTCATCGGGCGTCACCGCTTCGCCGCAGCCGCGGGTCGATGATCTGGTAGGCGATGTCGACGAGGAAGTTGATCACCAGTACCGCCCAGACCAGCAGCAGGACGATTGCCTGAACCACGCCGAGGTCGCGCTGCGAGACCGCCAACAGGAGGGAGGATCCAAGCCCGGGCAGCGCGAACACCTGCTCGATGATGATCGCTCCCACCAGGAGTGTCGCGAGTTGCAGCCCGATGACGGTCAGTAGCGAGATGGCCGCGTTGCGCAGCCCGTGGCGCCACAGCGCTCCGGTGTATGACCACCCGACGGCGCGGGCCGTGCGGAAGTAGTCCTCATGGATCACCTCCAGGACCGAGCTGCGGACGTAGCGGGAGATGACGCTGGCCTGCACGATGGCCAGGGATGTGACGGGCAGGATCAGGTGCCGGATCCACTCCCCCACCGAATCCCAGTAGGAGACGTATCCGCCGGCCGGGAGCCAGCGGAGTTGTACCGCGAAGAGGACCACGAGCCAGATACCGGCCCAGAAGGCGGGCACCGCGAGACCCACCTGGGAGAGGGCCGAGACCACCACCCCGTCGGCGTGGCGGCGACGGACGGCGGCATAGGCGCCCACGGGGAGCGCGATGAGGATGGCCGCCAGCATGCCGAAGAGGATCAGCCACGCCGACACCTCCAGTCGCGACGCGATCAGCGGTGCAATGGGTCGGCGGCTGAAGTAGGACACCCCGAAGTCGAACCGCACCGCCCCCCAGAGCCACTCGAGATACCTGGTGAGGAAGGGGCGGTCGAGGCCCAACTCGGCCCGCAGCCGCTCCGCCTCGCCGGGTGAGGCGTTGGTGCCGAGGATCACCTGGGCGATGTCGCCGGGCAGCGCGTTGGTGGCGGCGAAGATCAGCAGGGAGGCGAGCAGGAGGCTCGCGAGCAGCCACGCCACCCGCGTGGCCGCCCGGCGAAGGGCCATGGGCTAGCTCCTGGCGGCAATCGTGGTGAGATCGAAGGCGAGGCTGATCTGGTTGGCCTGGATGCCGGAGATCTCGGGGGTGGTGATGATGAGGTTCGGCAGCAGGAACAGCCAGCTTGCCGCCGCGTCGTCGGCGAGAATGCGGGCGGCCTGCCTGAGCTTGGCCACCTGCTCCTCGGGTGTGCCGGCGTCCGCCTCGGTGACGAGTTCCTGGAACTCAGGGTTGTCGTAGCCCCAGTAGTACTCGGGGTTGGCGAAGGCGCCGATGTCGCGGGGTTCGACATGGGCCACGATGGTCATGTCGTAGTCGTGCGCGGTGTAGACCAGATCCAGCCAGCGGGCGGGGAACTCCAGCTCGTCGAGCTCGACGGTGATCCCCACCTCCTGCAGCTTGGCCGCGATGTAGCGGCCGGCCGGGGGCCCGTAGGGAAGGTTCGGCACCCGCAGCCGCAGGGTGAGGCCGGTGGCGTAGCCCGCCTCTGCGAGGAGCTCGCGCGCCTTGGCCTGGTCGAAGGGGTAGGTGTCGGACAGGTCCTCGAACCAGGGGTCCGTGGGCGGCACCATGGAGCCGATCAGGGTGCCCTTGCCGCCCCATGCGGCGTCGATGAGGGCCTCACGGTCGATGGCGTGGTTGATGGCCTGGCGCACCTTGAGGTCCTGCAGCGCGGGGGTGCGGTGGTTGAACCCGAGCACCACCTCGCCGTCGGTGGTGCCCTCGTGGACGGTGAAGCGCTCCTCGTCGTCGAACTGGCCGATGGCCTGGGGCACCGTCAGGTTGGAGATGATGTCCAGCTGCCCGGCGAGCATCGCGGTGTTCATGGCATTGGGGTCTGCGTAGTAGCGGAAGATGACCGATCCGAACCTGCTGGGTGTGGCCCAGTAGCTGGGGTTGGCCTTGAGCTCCACAGAGGATCCCTCCTCCCACGCCACGAACTGGAACGGGCCGGAGCCGGCGGGGGTGGTGTCCAGGTTGGCGGCGCCGGTGGGGTCCGTGACGATCCCGGCCGGGCCGGTCATCTCGTAGAGCCACTGGTTCGACGGCTGGTTGAGCGTGACCTCGACGGTGTCCTCGTCGAGGGCTTCGATGGTGTCCACTGCGGCCCACTTGCCCTTGATCTGGTCGGTGGCCGCGGCGCCCCGGTTTCGTTCGAAGCTCTCGACGACCGCCTCAGCGGTGACGTCCGTGCCGGAGGCGAAGCGGGCGCCCGAGTCGATGGTGAAGGTGTAGACCGTGTTGTCCTCGGAGGTGAGCCACTCTGAGGCGAGCAGCGGCCGGATCGTTCCCTCGCCGTCGAGCTTCACCAGGGTCTCGTAGACGTTGTAGAGGAGCACGAAGGGCGTGCCCGCGCCCGAGACGGTGATCATGTCCAGACCGGCGGGCTCACCGGTGGCCCCGATGGTGAGGGTGCGCGCCTCCTCCTCTTCCTCGATGGGCGGGCGCGTGCAGGCCCCCAGTGCCGTCGACAGCAGAAGGACCATGACGATCCCCAGGGTGCGGGCTCGGCGCATTTCTTGGGTTCCCTTCCGGCAACGGTCAACGGCTGGTTCAGTCTACCCACCGGGCACCTCTCACACCCGCGACGCTCTCCACGGGCGCAAACATGGCCGAGACGGCAGGATAGGCGCCATGGCGGAGGAGCAGGGGCACGGGTTCTCGTGGCATGACACGGGGCGCGCGCTGCAACGGGCCTCGATCAGGGCCTTCGACGTGTCGGAGCGCACCGCCAGGCGGGGGTGGCGCTCTCAGCAGCGGCGCGTGGGACGGTGGCGGTCGCGGCTGTTCATGATCCTGCAGATCTCGCTGGCGGCCGGAGCATCGTGGTGGATCGCCCGGCGTCTTCTGGGCCATGAGGAACCGTTCCTCGCCACGGTGGCCGCCATCATATGTCTGGGTTTCTCCTTCGGCCAGCGTCTGGGCCGCGTGGTCGAGGTGGCCGTTGGGGTCACCATCGGGGTGTTCGTGGGCGACGTGTTCGTGCACTACTTCGGCACCGGCGTCTGGCAGATCATCCTGGTGGTAGCCGTAGCGATGTCCATCACCACCTGGCTGGGGGCGCGCACCCTGATGGTGACGCAGTCGGCGGTCCAGGCGGCGGCGGTCCTCACGGTGCTCCCCGGCGTCGACGCCGGCATCTCCCGGTGGCAGGACGCTCTGGTGGGATGCGCCGTGGCGCTCCTGTTCGCCACGGTGGCGCCCACCTCACCGATCGATCGTCCGAGGATGATCGCGGCCAAGGTGCTCCACGAGGCGGCCATCACGGTGCGCGCGATGGTGGGCGCCCTGCAGAGGCACGACGTCGACGCGGCGGAGCAGCTTCTGACCCGGGCACGCGCCACGGAGGGTGAGCTGTCCGCGCTGCTTGCCGCGTCGTCGGAGGGCATGGCCGTGGTCCGCACCTCACCCTTCCTCCGGCGGCATCGTGACGCCGCGCTGCAGGTGGCGGACCTCGTCGTCCCGCTGGACCGGTTCATCCGCAACCTGCGGGTGCTGGCGCGCCGGTGTGCGGTGGCCGCGCACCGGGGTGAGACCGTGCCGGAGGAATACCTGGAGCTCTTGGCCGAGTTCGCGCAGGTGATCGACGAGTGCGCGGCAGAGCTGTTCGCCCGCAGGCTCCCCACAGCCAAGCTGGACGCGCTGCGCGCGCTGGCCGAGCGGTCGGCCCACGTGCCGATCCTGCCGAAGCTCTCCTCCACCGTGGTGCTGGCCCAGGTCCGCTCGATGCTGGTGGACCTCTTGGAGTTGTGTGGGGAGGACTACACCGACGCCAGGGACGCCGTCCCTGACATGGACTGACGCAGCTTCGCCTCAGTTCCCGCGGGTCTCCAGGACCGGCTTGAGCAGGACCCCGCCCGCCTCGCCATCCACCCCGGTCATCTGCGCCAAGGCCCTCTCGAAGACCAGCCGGGCCAGTTCGTCGACGGGCTGCCGAAGGCTCGGGATTCCGATTGCCCGAGCCACAGGGCTGTCGTCGAAGCCCACCACGTGCGTCCGCGTCACGCCCTGATTCGCGATGAAGGCCCCCAGCGCCAGCGCGTCCGAGGCGCACACCGCGGCAGTTGCCCCGCGTGCCAGCAGCTCGGCCATGCCCGCGCCCCCCGCATCCACCGAATCCTCGCCCTCGACGGTGAGCTGACGGGCTTCGTCGTCGCTCAGCTCCATGGCCGCCTGCCAGCCGGCGTGGCGATCGGCCCCCACCGGCGACCCGTCGGACCAGCCGATGAATCCGATCCGCTCGTGCCCGCGGGCCTGCAGGAAGCGCACGGCCTCCTCCGCCCCGGCGCGACCGTCGACGTCCACCCACTGGCCGTGGTCCTCTGCGCCCCACGGCCGTCCGAACGCCACGAACGCCACACCGGCCTCGGCCAGGCAGGCGGGGCGATCGTCGCCTGTCCAGGTGTCGGTGAGGATCCCCCCGTCGATGGCGAGGCTGGCGCGCAACTCCACCAGCCGCTCCACCTCCTCGTCCCTGGACTCGGCCGGAAACACGACGACGCGGTAACCGCGCTCGTCCGCGACGGTGACGAGTGCGCGGAGGAAGTCGTCCATGAAGGCACCCGAGATGCCGTTGCGGGGCGGGCTGAGCCGGATGCCCACGGCCATGGCGCGCTGGTTGCGCAGCGCTCGGGCGGCGGCGGAGGGCCGGTAGCCGGAGTTGTCGATCGCGGCCTGGACCCGGGCCCTGGTTTCGGCCCTGACTCGGTCAGGGAAGTTGATGACGTTCGAGATGGTCTGGCGTGAGACCCTCAGCTCCGCGGCCAGGCTGGCGAGCGTCGGCTTCTTCATTGGGCCTCCGTTGATCGTTCAAGGTGCCGCCATGCTCCAACCCCCGCCGCTCGGGTGTCAACGACAACGGCCGAATCGTTACCGTTCTGACACCCACCGACGATGCCGTCAGGCACCTGGTCCTGCCACCCCACACTCGCAGTGACCGTCACGCACTGCTGGCCGAGAAGGTGGCGATCAACCGTTGGCTGAGGTGCCGCGAAGGAACTGGAACCCTTCCCGTTGGCTGAGGAGCCGCGCAGCGGCCTCGAGCCCTCCCCGACGGCTGAGGTGCCGCGAAGCGGGCTCGAGCCCTCCCCGACGGCTGAGGTGCCGCGAAGCGGGCTGGAGCCCTTCCCGCTGGCTGAGGAGCCGCCGATCGGCGGCGAGGGCATTCACCGTTGGCTGAGGTGCCGCGCAGCGGCCTCGAAGCCTAAGAAACGCTAGCTGGCAAGCCAACTCGCCCGACGCGTCGAGGCCTCGACACCGTCGCCGACCCCACCGCAACCCCCAGAAAAACTTCTCAAAGAATTTCTGCCCGGCGCCCCTGCTGGGAGCAGAAAATGTCAGTGGTCGGACATAGCGTGGAACCCATGAAGGACAAGGCGCGTCAGATCGCGGAGCAGTTGCGCTCCGCCGACGAGTTGCGTCGTTTCGCCGAGGCCCAGACCCTGACCCTGCTGTGTGATCTGGCGGAACACTACGAGGTGGACTACGACCAGGTGCTGGAGGTGCTCGCTGAGCGCAGGGTGGTGGTCGGGGGTATCGGGACCCCGGCGGTGTCGGAGTTCATCGGCTTGGAACTGGCCGGGTTGCTGCGCTGCCCACCGATCGTGGCTGCCTCGAAGCTGGCTGATGCTTTGAGCTTGAAGCATCGTCACCCGCGGCTGTATGGGGCGGTGCAGGAGGGCCGGATCGAGGCGGCCAGGGCCTGTAAGGCGGCCGACCTGTGCCGCGAGCTACCCGCCGAGGGGGCCGACGCCGTCACCTGAGGCAACTGGAGAGGGGACGGCCCTCGCCCGCGTCGCGAAGCAACCGCAGGACGTCTCCAAGGATCGAGAACCCGCGGCCAAACGCAAGGGTGAGGGACGGCAGGGCGGCACCGCGCCGCGGTGCCCAACCCGACGATCACCCCGCTGGCATCCCGCTCAAGCAGACCCAACCCCAACGCCGCCCTTCCGGCCCGCACCCGGACAAGACCACGCCACAGGCACGACGAGTGCGGGGAGACGGGAGACGATGCCCGGTCGGCCTCAACCACCCGACCACGGTGTGACCAGTAGCCCACAACCAGACTCTGGATCACGGCCGACCGGGCATCGTCTCCCGGCTCACCGCACCCGACCACCAGATCCCGTGAAGGTGGTAGTCACGACCCTTCGAGACGGGCCACGCCGCTCCGCGGGCGGCCCTCCTCAGGGACCGGGAAAGGACCGGTCAGGGACCGGGAAAGGACCGGCCACTAGAAAAGCTGGAGCTCGCCGTCCACCTCCACACCGACGCCCTCGGCCACCTCACCGGCACCGCCCGCACCTGGCGCGCCGACCAACCCAGACCAGGTCAGCTCTACTGGTCCAGTCCCCTGGGCTACCGCTACGAAGTCACCCCCAGCGGCACCCGCATGCTCGCCTAACGGCGGGACGACTCGCTCGGCCACGAGCAACCACCAGCACGGCGACGGGGACCACCCGTCGCGTACTTCACACGCCCAGAACCCGCCAGGTGGCGGTGGTGGCCAGGATCATGACCACTGGGACGATCGGCCACCATTTCCCCAGGCCTCTCCAGGCCAGCCACGCGGGGATCCCAAGACTGCTGGCGATTCCCATGCCCAGAAGGAGGAGATATCCGAGCCGCGGCGCAGTGTCCCGCGGGCGCCCGAGCCCTGTCAGCTCCAGCCTTACGGCCAAGAGGCATGCCGCGACGATTGCCGCGCCCAGCAGAGCTGAGCCGATTGCCGCCACGGCCCACGCGTGAGATCGTGCAGGCGCCATCATCGCTGAAGCGTCCCTTCCTGCTCTCACATCAGTAGCCTACGCACGTGAGGTAGCACCACCTCGGTTCGTCGGGCGAGACGACGGTCTCTCGCTGAGCGTCGGCCGAGAAGAGGCCCCACGTGGGCTTCAGGGCGCTGGTGGCTGCCCATTCCGGATCGGAGGAGCTTCCACGAGCCGCTAGCGTTGAGCCATGACCGGAACCGACCCAGCAGAAGCCGAGTTTCGCCGTCGATTCGAGCAGGCGGTCTCAGGAACCGAGCTGGCCGACCTACGACGGCTCGCCACGGTCCTGACCAGCGATCTCGCCACGCCTGTGCGCCCGGAACTCCGGCGGCCGCGGCTCGCGGGGCCAATGATCTATCACGTCCGCGCCGAGCTTCGCGATTCGAACCCGCCGATCTGGCGAACCCTCGCGCTCCGCTCAGATCTGCCTCTTGAGATGGTCCATCACACGCTGCAGATGGCGTTTGTGTGGAGTGGCGCCCACCTGTATCGGTTCTCGCTCGGCGGCGATCCTTTCGATCGCTCGGCCCAGATCTTCCTGTGCGAGTTCGACGTTGAGGAGGAGGATCCGGCCGACGGCGAATCCGCGGCCGCCGCCGACGTCAGGTTGGACGAGGTCCTCCAGCAGCCGGGCGACGTCCTGAACTACGTGTACGACTACGGCGACCACTGGGACATCACCCTCCGCCTGGAGCAGGTTCTGCCGATGCTGCCGGGCGATGCCCCCGCGCTGGTGGTCGACGGTGCGCGAGCAGCCCCGCCCGAGGACTGCGGCGGGCTGCGCGACGCTGAGGCGCTGGCCGAGTTTCTCTACGACCCCGAACTCTTCGACGCCGCCGAACTCAACGCCTGGCTGCTCGATCCCGGATTCAGGGCCACGATGACCTCGCTGCCGCACCGGTTGGTGATCATGCTGATGAGCTTGTCGCACGACGAGGCGGCGCTTCAATTGCTCGAACGCCTCATCGATCTGCCGGAGATGGACGACGACCCGGTCCCGGTCGAGGCGTTGGCCCCGATCCAGTGGTTCCTCGACGCCGCGGCGGGCAACGGGTTGGAGATGACGAGCGCCGGCTACCTGAAGCCGGCGCGCGTCTCGGAGGCCGCGGCCATGCTTCCCGGCATGAGTGGATGGATCGGTGCGGTGAACCGGGAGGGCTCGGCCCTCCCCCTGTTGCGCTTCCGTCTCACGCTGCAGCGCCTGGGGCTGCTGAGGGTGCACAACGGCAGGCTGAAGTCCACGAGGCTGGGGAAGAAGCTTCAGAAGGACCCGGCCGCACTGTGGGCGGGCCTGGCGGGACTGGTCATCCCGTCGGCCGAGGGCTTCGAACGCGACGCGGCCCTCCTCATGTTGGCCTACGCGGCCACCGATGAGATGGGCGCCGTCCCCGTCGACAAGGTCGCCTCGATGCTGACCCGGCTGGGCTGGCAGATCGGTGACCATGGACCCATCCTGGGTCACCACCTCTACCAGGAGCTCTCACCGGTGCTGCTGAACTTGGGTGACTCCCCCACGCTCCGTCAGCGCATTTCGGGCCTGGCGACGGGACCCTCAGGTTTCCGGCTCGCCAGGGCGGCCCTCATGGCCGACGGGCGCGAGGAGTGACCCGCCGGGCTCAGTAGCGCAGGATCGCGGCCAACTCGCTGTCGGCCACCACCTCCTGCGACGTGGCGTGGACCATGCCCCCGTACGCGAGCGTGTGCCTGGCCGCGGACTCCACCTCCTCGCACGCGGCGAAGCGGTCGTCGGTCCCGAGACGGACGACGGGAGGGTCGCCACCGTCCTCGACCCGCTCCCAGCACCACGGATCCGAGCGGATGAACAGCGTCTCGACCCGGCCCTGCTCCGCAGCGTCGCTCACGGCATCCACATCACTGGACACCTGGCCGCCGGTGCCCTTCAGGTCGTGGAAGCGCGAAATGAGCCGGGTCCGATCGGCTCGAAGCCGGCCCTCGACCAGCGGCCACGCCACCTGGTGCAGCTCGTCGGCCGACAGCTCGTCGGGGCTGCGGAGCACTGCCTCGTCGAGCACCTCGGCATAGGTGTTGAGCTCCCGGTAGGCGGACACGTTCTGTTCCAGGCCAACTAGCACCAGCGGGGCCGTCTGGCCGGCGAGCACCTCGCGGAGGCCTGCCTCCACCTCGCGGAAGAACCGCATCACATCGTCCTTCTTCGCTTCGTCCGCGCCCACGCCGTGGCCGTAGAAGACGGCCCTGCCCCCGCGCCCAGCGGTCAACGACCGGGCCATGGAGTCTGAGCGTCCGCTGGGCTCCACCACGTCTCTGAGGCTCGTGGGAACGTCGTCGAGTTCGATCTGGCGCACAGTGTGCCGGCTGCCGTCCATGAGTCGCACGGAGCCCTGGCTGATGGCCAGCAGCAGGAAGTGCGCGTCGCCGGAGAGCAGCCGCATCAGGGGGGCGGTCACGAAGTGCTCACCGACGGCGGCGAGGGTGGGTAGGGACGCCGGGATACGGACCATCTGGGAACCGGCCGGGGTGAGGAACATCGCCAGGCCGTCGCTCATGTACTGCCAGGCCAGGTTGTTGTTGAGCAGTTCGCGCGCTGGGGCCAGGAGGGCCTCGACGTCTGGCCGACGCATCTCCTCGAGCAAGACGGCCTCAGCACCGTGCACGAGGTTCTTCCACTGCACCTGATCAGCTTGGATTCCACTGCCGAAGCGGTGGGTGGGCAGCATCAGCGACACGTGGATTCCGTCGGCCTCGGACGCGACGAGCGACTGGATGTCCGAGCGGTTGAGTAGGTCCATGGATCCTCCTGAAGTCGGGATCCTTCCAGCGTACGACCATCGCCACGGCTCCGGTCCGGCCTTGGCAAGTTCGCCGGCGCGGCCCCGATGGGGCCGTCGATCCGTCTCTGCCGGGCCGCCCCGGAACCACTGGGCGGGCTCAGCGTGGGATCAGCCCTTCCGTCAGCCCACCGACCCGAGCGCCAGCGGGAGCACCGCAGTGGCCCCCGCCCGGCGAAGGAGCCGCCCGGCCACCGTCATGGTCCAGCGCGAATCGACGAGGTCGTCCACCAGGAGGATCGGGCCGTCGAGACTCGCGAGCCGCTCTGTCATGGCCGGAGGCACGACGAAGCGGTCCCAGAGATCGCGGACGCGGTAGGCACTGTTGGTGGAGCCCCGAAGCCGTTCAGCGCCTGGGCTGAGCCCGAGCGGGCCGAGGACCTCCAGACGTCCGGCTGCCGCGATGCCCGTGGCGACCGACTCAACCAGACGAGGACGCCCGAGGCTCGGCACCCACGCCACCGCAACCGGACGCGCGTCCCATCCCCACTCCTTGAGGACGCGAAGACACGCCCTGCCCAGCTCGGGCGGCACCTCGGCGTCCATAGGGTTGCCGTCGCGGTCGGCCGCGAACAGCTCACGCAGCGGCCCGCCCCATCCCAGATCCGAGAGACGCGCGACCGCCCGCCCCGCCGCGAGCTGCTCCTCGGGCGGGATCTTGCCCTTGACCGGACGACCGTCGATGCGGACGCTCAGCCTGTCGAGCCCGGTGGGCCACAGCACGCGCGGCGCCAGCGGGACTCCGACCCGGTCCAGTGCCGTCTGGGCGCCCTGGCCGGCGGCCAGCGTCACCCCCGTCGGGTACCACGGACCGGCACAGGAGTCGCAGCGACCGCAGGCCGCGGCGTGCGGGTCATCCAGCTCCGCGGTCAGGAACGCCATCCGGCATTCGTCGAGCTGCTCGTAGGCGAGCATGGCGCGTTGCTCCTGCTGGCGGGCCGCGGCGATGCGCCCGTAGCGGTCGGCATCGTAGGTCCACGGGGCCCCCGTCGAGACCCACCCGCCCTTGACCGATTCCACCGCACCGTCGACCGCCAGCACCTTGAGCAGCAGCTCGAGCGGACCCCGCTTGATGTCCACGCGGGCCTCCAGGGCAGCCACTGACAGCGGGCGGTCAGCGTCGGCGAGGGCCGCCAGTGCCGCGTCGGCCTTGCGCTGGGTTGGCATCGCGTTCGTCGCGAAGTAGTGCCAGATCGCCTGATCCTCGGCGCCAGGCAGCAGCAGCACGTCAGCGCTCTCGGTGGCGCGGCCGGCCCGGCCGACCTGTTGGTAGTACGCCACAGGCGAGCTCGGAGCGCCGAGGTGGACGACGAAGCCGAGATCAGGCTTGTCGAAGCCCATCCCGAGGGCCGAGGTGGCGATCAGCGCCTTGACCTCGTTGCGCTTCAACGCCTCCTCGGCAACCAGTCGCTCAGCCGGATCCGTCCGACCGGTGTAGGCGAGGACGCGGTGGCCTGCCTTCGCGAGCAGCGCGGCCGTGTCCTCGGCGGCAGCGACGGTGAGGCAGTACACGATCCCGCTCCCCGGGAGCGCCGCGAGATGCTCGCTGAGCCAGGCCAGGCGGCGCCAGGGCGTGCCGAGATCGAGGACGCCGAGCCGCAGCGAGTCGCGGCCCAGCGCGCCACGGAGGGTGAACACCTCCCGCCCACCGGCGGCCATCTGCTCGGCCACATCGTCGACAACCCGGGCGTTGGCTGTCGCGGTGGTGGCCAGGACGGGGACGCCATCGGGCAGGTCGGCGATGAGGTCGCGGATGCGCCGGTAGTCCGGCCTGAAGTCGTGACCCCAGTCGCTGATGCAGTGTGCCTCGTCGATCACCAGAAGGCCACAGGTCGCGACGAGCCGGGGCAGCTGTTCCGCCCGGAAAATCGGGTTGACGAGGCGCTCGGGTGAGACGAAGAGCACGTCGATCGAGTCTGCGGCCAGCAACTCCTCGATGTCGCGCCACTCGGTCACGTTGGCCGAGTTGATCGCCGAGGCTCGGACGCCGGCCCGTTCAGCGGCCGCGACCTGGTCACGCATCAGCGCCAGGAGGGGAGACACGATCAGCGCCGGCCCCGACCCGGCCCTGCGCTGCAGCAGGGCGGAGATGAAGTAGACCGCCGACTTGCCCCATCCCGTGCGCTGGACCACTAAGGCCCGACGGTGATCCGCCACCAGGGCTTCGATCGCCTCGTACTGCCCGGGGTGGAAATCGGCCTCCGCGCTCCCGGTGAGGGCCTTCAGGATCTGCAGAGCCTCGTCACGAAGACCGGCCGCCGATCGTTGCACCGCCCGGGCGGGCTCCCTGCGAACCGTGTCAGGCCGCCGTCGGGTGGGCGCCACGGGCTCACGCGCCCACGCCTCGTCGAGGTCGTCCGGCGGGAGGGTCTCCGGGTCTGGTGGTGGCTCGTCCAACCATGCGGGCGGCTGCGTCATGCCACCACCCTCCCATCCTGCGCCGACACTTTGCACATGGCTGCTCCCGCAGTGGAGGACGCTCGCCGAGGGGTCAGCCCTACGCGTCGACCCTGGCCGCGCGCCGCGCGGCGATCTCGCCGACGATCTCGAGGTACTTCTTCTCCGTCAACGGATAGAAGAACATCGCGAGCTGGGTCAGGAGGGTGGAGCCGATCAGGAAGACCGCGGCCCACATGCGGATGTTGCCGGCCACCTCGTCGGAGACCTCGCCACCCGCCGCGACCTCGGCTGCGACGAAGCCCGCCCACCCGAGCGCCCAGCCGCCGACGAATCCACCCAGCGCCTGGCCCATCTTGCGGGTGAATGAGAACACCGCGTAGGTGGTGCCCTCGGTGCGCTGCCCGATCTTCCACTCGCCGAACTCCACACAGTCCGCCTCGAGAGCCCACATGAGCGTGTTGACGCCGAACATGGCGATGCCCATAACGAAGAACGCCACCGACCCGAGCCACGGGTAGGTACCGAGGGGGGCGAGCCACAGGATGAGGGCGCCGATGTACATGAAGGACGCGAGGACGACGTAGCCCAGGCGCTTGCCCATGGTGCGGACGAGCACCGGGATGATGGGGCCGACAAGGAACAGCGCCGCCACCTGGGCCGTCTGGTTGATGGCGATGTAGTTGGCGTCGTTCTGCACGTAGATCGCGATGTAGGCGCCCAGGGTGCCCATCACGGTGGTCCCGAGCAGGAAGAAGACCGCGGCGACGGAGAGGACCTGCAGCGGACGGTTGACGGCGAGGGAGCCGAAGCTCTCCTTCATCGTCACCGGACGCGGGTCGCGGGCGACCTGCTCCTTCGTCCCCCACACCGTGAACAGGTACAGCCCGGCGCCGATGATCGACAGGATGCCGACGGAGATCGCGATCGAGTTCTGCAGCGCGTCGGCGTTGCCCACGTTCGCCCGGATCTGCGGTGCGATGACCCAGGACAGCGCCAGGATCATGAGGGCCGCGCCGTACATCCGGAAGCTGGCCAGCTTCGCCCGCTCCGTGGGGACCTGCGTCAACGAGGGGGCCATGGAGCCGTACGCGATGTTGACGGCGGTATAGAACACCGAACCCATCAGGATGTAGAAGGCGTACATGTAGATGGTGTAGGCCGTGGTGCTCGCGTCGGGCATGATCCACTTCGCGGCGTAGAGCATCCAGCTCGAGACAAGCAGCGGGACCGAGAACCACAGGATGATCGGACGGAACTTGCCGAGTCTGCCGGGCTTCTTCATGTCGATGATGCGGCCCATGAAGACATCCGTGATGGCGTCGATGAAGCGCAGCACCAGGAACATGGTGCCGATGACGCCACCCTCGATACCGACCACGTTGGTGTAGTAGAGGATGAGGAACATGCCCGCCATGGTGAAAGACACGTTGTTGGCCGCGTCACCCGCCGCGTAGGCGAGGTAGTTCTTCATGCTGAGGGGCTGGGCCGTGACAGCCGGCGCCGAGACTGAGCTTGCAGACATGGTGTCGATTCCGTTCTGTTCAGGCGCCGGTCAGGCGGTCTGGTGCTGGATCGCGTCGACGATGGCGTTCACTGCTGCATCGACGGAGACACGGCTGGTGTTGAGCAGCATGTCGTAGCGGTCTGGGAGCGCAGGGTCCCAGCCGTACAGGGTCCTTGACATCTGCCGACGAAGGTCCTCCTCGTGGGCTCGGCGCTTCGCTGACTCGGCCTCCGAGATGCCCAGGCTCTGGGCAGCCCGCTTGACCCGGTCCGCGACGTCGCCGGTGAGCAGGACGTGCAGGGTATTGGGACGGTCGGCCAGGATCACGGTGGCGTTGCGACCCACGATGACTCCGCCCTCCTGGGCGAACTGCTTCACGTTCCGGGTGTTGTCCTCGATGAGCGAGTACTTGTCACCTTGGGTGCGCACGATCTCGCGGTCCTCCAGCGCACTGTAGGCACCCCCGAGGAGGGCGAGCACATTCGCGAGCACCGCACGGTTCTCCTCGTCGTCGCCGGTTGCCTGTCCGGCGATCGCACCGGAGGTGAACGCCTGCCCGTGGAACGGCAGGCCGAGTCTCTGGGAGACCCTCTCGCCGATCGTGACGGCGCCCGCGCCGTACAACTCGAACATCGTGACGACGGGCGGGTATTCGCTGGCCCTGTTGCTGGCCTCTGACATGAAGTCACCTCTGCTTCTTTGCTGAGATTGTTTCCGCACCTTGCGGGGAGCGTAGCCCTGCCCGACGAGGCATGGAGCGATGGCGCGAGGAAGGAGAAGCCGTGTCCGGTTGCCGCTACTGGCCTTGCCGCCGTCGGCACGCTCACGCCCGGACTCCAGGTCCGTGCCAGCCGGAGGGCGTCTTCGCGTCGCCGGTGGGGAACAAGTAGGGAACAAGCCTGGAAAAGCCAGTGGCCCTGACAGCATTTCTGCTTGTCAGGGCCACTTTTCGTAGCGGGGACAGGATTTGAACCTGTGACCTCTGGGTTATGAGCCCAGCGAGCTACCGAGCTGCTCCACCCCGCGTCGCTCTGATAACTATAGGGATTGTCCGCGGACAATCCAAATCGACGAGCGACGCGGGGGGGGATCAGGGGCGCCCCTCCGGCACGGTGGTCTTCGCGGGATCGCGCTCGACGATGCCCTCAAGCGCCTCGTCGATGCGCGCCATCAGCTCATCGGGGATCTCCACCCCGCTGGCCTTGACGTTCTCGGCGATCTGCTCCGGGCGCGAGGCCCCGATGATGGCCGCCGCGACATTGTCGTTCTGCAGCACCCACGCCACAGCCAGTTGCGCCATGGTGAGGCCCAGCTCGTCGGCGATCGGGCTCAGGTTCTGCACCTTGGTCAGCACGTCGTCGCGCATCCAGCGGCTGATCATGCCCTGGCCGCCCTTGGTGTCGGTGGCCCGCGACCCCTCCGGCGCCGGCTGCCCCGGCAGGTACTTGCCGGTGAGCACGCCCTGCGCGACGGGCGACCACACGATCTGCGAGACGCCCACCTCCTCGGATGCGGGCACCACCTGGTCCTCGATCACCCGCCACAGCATGGAGTACTGCGGCTGGTTGGACACGAACGGGATCCTGAGCTCCTTGGCGTAGCGCGCAGCCTCGCGGATCTTGTCAGCCGGCCACTCCGACACGCCGATGTAGAGGGCCTTGCCCTGCCGGACGACGTCGGCGAAGGCCACCATCGTCTCCTCCAGCGGCGTCTCGACGTCGTAGCGATGGGCCTGGTACAGGTCCACGTAGTCCGTCTGCAGCCGTTGCAGCGAGCCGTTGATGCCCTCCATGATGTGCTTGCGTGAGAGCCCGACGTCGTTGGCGCCCTTGGGCCCGACCGGCCAGTAGACCTTGGTGAAGATTTCCAAGGATTCCCGACGCTCACCCTTGAGAGCCTCCCCCAGCACCACCTCGGCGGCGGTGTTGGCGTAGACGTCAGCCGTGTCGAACGACGTGATGCCGTGGTCCAGCGCCGCGCGCACGCAGGCTGTCGCGGTGTCGGCCTCCACCTGCGAGCCGTGGGTCAGCCAGTTCCCGTAGGTGAGTTCGGTGATCTTGAGTCCAGAATTGCCCAGATAGCGATACTTCATACAACAAAACCTACTCCGGTCGGCCAGCCCACCGATAGCGTCATCGCCATGGACACCTTGCCACTGCCGTGGACCTCCGGCACCTGGACCACCCAACCCGTCGACGTCCACGAGGACGGACCCGATCTCGTGGTCACCGCCGAGGAGGGCTCGGATGCGTGGCGTGTCACGTCCTACGGCTTCACCCACGACACGGAGCACGCTCTCGTCGCCCCCTTCCCGACGGACAGCGCCATGGAGGTGGTGTTCACCGCCGGATACTCCGAGCAGTTCGATCAGGCCGGCCTGTTCGTCGTGTCCGCGGCCGACTGCTGGGTCAAGGCGGGCGTCGAGTTCGCCGACGGCCATCCGCAGCTGGGTGCGGTGGTGACCAACCCGCTCTCCGACTGGTCATCCGCCCCCGTCGACGCCTGGCACGGACGCCGGGTCCGGGTGCGCGTCTCGCGCTCCGGCGACGCGCTCACCATCCGCGCCGGCCTCGACGGCGACCCCCTCAGCCTCGTCCGCCTCGCCCCGTTCCCCCGCGACGCACGCGCCGCCGCAGGGCCGTTCACCTGCGCCCCCACGCGTTCCGGGCTTGTCGTCCGATTCCACGAATGGACCACGGGACCAGCCGATTCCACGCTGCACTGACCCCTCGACGGCGTCGGCTACCCTTGCGCGCATGACCGAGGCCCTCCAGTACGAGCTCACCCAAGCGCGCCTCGACAACGGCCTCCAAGTGGTGGTGGCGCCTGATCCGGACGCGCCGGGTGTCGCGGTGAACCTGTGGGTGGAGGTGGGATCGGCCGACGAGGCCCCCGGCCGGACCGGGTTCGCGCACCTCTTCGAACACCTCATGTTCCAGGGCTCGGCCCACCTGGCCAGCGGCGAGCACATGGCCACCGTCGAGTCCCTCGGCGGCACCGTGAACGCCACGACCTCCACGGACCGCACCAACTACTTCGAGACGGTCCCCCGCGGCGCGCTGGAGCTCGCGCTCTGGATGGAAGCGGACCGGTTCTCGTCCCTGGCCATCACCCCGGAGAACTTCGAGGCTCAGCGCCAGGTGGTGAAGGAGGAGAAGCGCCAGCGCTACGACAATCAGCCCTACGGCGACCTCCTGCAGCTGCTGACTGCGCAGCACTTCCCGGAGACCCACCCCTACGGGCACCTCACCATCGGGTCGATGGCGGACCTGGATGCCGCCTCACTGCAGGACGTGTCCGAGTTCTTCGACGCCTGGTACCGGGCGTGCAACCTGCGCCTGGTGGTGTGTGGCCCGGTCGGCCCGGACGAGGCGCTCGATCTCGCCGGGCGCTACTTCGCAGACCTTCCCGCCCTCCCCAAGCCGGAGCGCCTGCCCATGACGGAGCGCCCCGTCGCGCAGGCCTCGACTGTCGCGGTGAGCCGGCAGGTCCCCCACTCCCTTGCCTACCTCTCCTGGCCCACTCCCCCCGCCTCACACGCGGATCAGCCCGCCATCGACCTGGCCCTGTCGATCCTCGCCGACGGCCACTCCTCCCGGCTGCACCGCGCCCTGGTCAAACACGCCGACGTGGCCAACGAGGTGCACAGCGCCTCGCTCACCCACCGCTCGGCGGCGTCGATCGCCGCCATCCTGGGCCGCCCCGCCGACGGAATCTCGCTCGAGGCAATGTCGGCGGCCATCCTCGAGGGCGTGGGCCGTCTCGCCGCCGATGGCCCCACCGATGCAGAGTTGGCCCGCGCCGTCGCCCAGTACGAGAGCGACTGGCTCTGGGAACTGGCCACCACCAGCGGCCGGGCCGACGCCATCAACGAGGCCTGGCTGATGCACGGATCGCCGCACCAGATCAACACCCACCTCGCGGACGTGCTGGCGCTCACCCCGGAACACATCGCCACCGCCGCCGGACGTTGGCTGGCACCATCGTCGGCCCACCAGCTCCACTACGCAGCCGAGGAAACCCGATGAACCGCCCCGACGTCACCCTCGGCATTCCCTGGCACTTCCCCACCCCCACCGTCAGCACGCTCGGCTCGGGGCTCACGATGTGGCACTTCGAGCTCCCCGGGCAGCACATCGCCACCTTCGAGGTGATGATTCCTGCACCGCTGGCCGCGGAACCCGCCGATCGGGAGGGCGTGGGCACCGTGGCGCTGCACGCCATCGACGAGGGCACCCGCACCCATCCGGACGGCGCCATCGGCGAGCTGCTCGAGGACCAGGGCGCCACCCTGCACGGCACCGCCCGCCAGCGCTACACCACCCTCGGCGGGCAGGCACCATCCCGTCGGCTCCCCCAGGTGCTGCCGCTCTTCACGGAGGTGCTCAGCGAGCCCACCTTCGACGATCGCGACGTGGCCCACCACGTCGAGGCGCAGGTGGCCGGCTACGAGTCCACGCTCGCCTCCCCCTCCTCCGCGGTGAGGATGGCGCTTCGCCGCGAGCTGTTCGGGACCGGGGATCGCGGTGGGCGCCCCGCCGCAGGCACCCCGGCCACCCTCGCCGCCGTGACACCGGCAGATGCCCACGGCTGGCACCGGGCGCACTTCTCCCCCCAAGGGGCGACCCTGGTGGTCGCGGGGAACCTCACGGTGACGCAGGCCGAGGCCGCGCTTGGACCCTGGACGGCTCCGCCACCTCAGCCCACCCTGCTGGCGGCAGCCCCGGCGCGGGAGCCCCGGATCGTCGTGGTGGACCAGCCGGGGGCAGTTCAGGCGACGGTGGTGGTGGGCCGACGGACCGTCACCCGATCCGACCCGCGCTGGGCCTCCCTGCGGCTGGCCGGCCACGCGGTCGCGGGGGCCTTCGCGAGCAGGCTCAATCTCGAACTCCGGGAGCGCCTCGGCTACAGCTACGGCATCGGTGGCGGCTTCTCCCCCGGCCCGGACGAGGGACTCTTCACCGTCGGCGGCAGCGTCCGCACCGAGGTCGCGGCCGACGCCGTCGCCCGACTGCTGGAGGGCGTTGCGCTGCCAGAGGCGTTCGGCGACGACGAGATCGACGACGCGCGGAGGTACCTGATCGGCGTGGCACCCCTTGCCACCGAAACCTCCGCCGACATCGTCGCGCAGGCCTCCGCCCTGGCCGCGGCGGGTCTGGACCCCGGCTACATGAACCGCCACTTCTCAGACCTGGCGGCGGTCACTCCCGCCGACGCGACGGCCGCCTTCAGGACGCTGGTGTCGCCGCGGAACGTGACTGTCGCGGTGATGGGAGACGCCTCCGCGTTGCTTCCGGCCCTTGCCGCCGTCGGGTTGGTCGCGGAGGTTGTAGACCTGCGCCGCTGAGGCGCCGGCTCAGCCGAGCGCCTCCGCGGCCTCCGCGATCTTCGCCTCCGCGGCCTTGACCTGGGCCTGATAGTCGGCGAGGTCGCCGTCGCGGAGCGCCTGCTCCGCCGCCTCGAACAGGGACTGAGCCTCATCCAGCATATTCCGGGCGCGCTGTTGGACGTCCGCGGGAACCGTCGGTTGTGACGGATCGACGGTGGGTTGCTCCTCCGTGGGCTGTTCGCCGGTGTCCGCACCTGCGTCTCCTTGGAAGACCTGATCAAGCGCCGACTGCAACGTCTCGCCGATACCGATCTGCTCACCGAAGCGCACCACGATGAATCGCAGCGCCGGGTAGGCGCCGGTTGTCCCGGTGGTCTGGGTGAAGATGGGCTGCACGTACAGCAGCCCGCCGCCCAGTGGCAGGGTCAGCAGATTGCCGTAAATGGCGGCGGCCGAGGCTCCCTGACGGTTGAAGGGCAACAGCTTGTCCGCGACCAACGGGTTGGTGGCGATGAAGTTGTACGTCTGTCCGGGGCCGGCGATCTGTTCGGCGTCCGAGAGCTTCAGCACCCTCATCCGGCCGTAATCCTCGGTCGTGGCGTCCGCGTTGACCGACATGTAGACGCTGAGGTTCTCGCGGTCCTTCGGCACGAACACGGTGGTGTTGGCGAAGTGGGGTGATTCGTCGCCGGGCCAACGGATCGTGAGGAAGTACGGCGGCTCCTTGAGGCCCTGCTGCCCGGCACGGACCGGGTCGTTGGGCACCTGCCAGATGTCGGTCTGCCGGTACCACGTGTCTGGGCTGATGGTGTGGTAGCGCCCCAGGATCTCGCGCTGCGCCTTGAACAGGTCCTGAGGATAGCGGAGGTGTTCAAGGAGCTCCTGCGAGATCTCCGACTTCGGCGTGACCACACCCGGGTAGACCTTCTCCCAGGTCTTCAGGATGGGATCTGTCTCGTCCCACTCGTACAACGTGACGGTGCCGTCGTAGGCGTCCACGGTGGCCTTGATCGAGTTGCGCACGTAGTTGACCTGCTGACCCATCAGCAGCCTGTCGGCCGAGGTGCGCGAGTCCGAGATGGACTGGGTCCAGTCGCTGCGCATCGAGTTGGGGAAGTTGTCCGTGGTGGTGTAGGCGTCGATGATCCAGACCACCCGCCCGTCGACCACGCTGGGGAAGGGATCCGAGTCCACCGTCAGCCACGGCGCCGCCTCCTGGACGCGCTGCACCGGCAGGCGGTCGTAGAGGATCTTCGACTCCTCGTTGACCCGGTCCGAGAGCATGAGGTTGATGTCGCCGAACCGCAGCGCGTAGGCAGCGCGCACCGCGATGTTGCCGATGCCCACGCCTCCGTCGCCGCTGTAGGTGTAGAGCGATTCCGTGCGGCCCTCTCCGCCCGACGGGGTGTCCAGCTCAACCGGGTCCATGCCCTCCGGCGCTCCGACCACAACGTAGTAGTCGGTCTTCTCGCCGAAGTAGATGCGGGGCTCGTGCTCCGGCAGCGTCCCCACAGTGGGGATCCCGCCGGAGAAGAACACCGGCTCGCCGTTGGCCTCGCGCTGGTTGCCGTACGCCGCCACCATGCCGTAGCCGTGGGTGTAGACGGTGCGACGGTTGTTCCACGTGTCGCCGGACTCGACGGAGTCGAGGTCCAGTTCCCGGACGGCCACCACCGAGTCCGTTGCCTTGCCGTCGATGACGTAGCGGTCGATATCCAGGGTGTCGGGGAAGGTGTAGTAGCCGCGCACCTGCTGGAGCTGCTCGAACGCTGCCGGCACCACCGCGGGGTCGATGAGGCGGATGGCGGGCAGCGCCTCGGCGTCCTGCCGCAGCTGCCCCGCGCCGGCCGTGGTGGTGGCCTCGTAGTCCTCGATCTCCACGTCCTCGATGCCGTAGGCGTACCTGGTGGCCGCGAGGTTGTTGGCGATATAGGGGCGCTCCTTCTCCTGCTCGTCCGGGATCACTTCGAAGCTCTGCACGATCCACGGGTACAGCATGGAGAGCAGAAGAGTGGACACCACCAGCAGCGCGATTGAGGCGCCAGGAACACTCCACCTGACCTTCCAGGCGTTGATGAACGCCAGGATCGCCGTGATCACGCAGATGGCGGCGATGATGGCGGCCACAGGCACGCGCGTGGTCACGTCGGTGTAGGAGAGCCCGGTGAAGATCCTATTGGCGGTGATGCTCAGCGCGTAGCGGTCCAGCAGTGTGCTGGCGGCGATGAGCAGCATGACGATGCCCAGGAGGATGGACAGGTGCCGCTGGGCGCCCAGCCCGGCGGCGGTGTTGCCCCGGCCCCTCAGTGCCGACGAGGTGAGCGCCCCGGTCATGAAGTGCACGGCGGCCGCCGCGACCATCCCGACGATCATGGTGAACAGGAGGAACCCGACCACGAACCCCAGCCAGGGCAGCGTGAAGACGTAGAAGCTGGCGTCCAGATCGAAGTAGGGATCGGCCCATCCGAACGGGGTCGCGTTCCACCAGGCGAGGAACACCTCGATCACGCCGGCGGCCGCCATCCCACCGAGGAGCCCGAGCACCACGGAGGGCACGGCCATGAGGACCTTCGACCTGCGGTCCAACGCGTCCCTCAACTGGATGAGGAACTCCGAGTCCAGGTTCGCCCGCCGCACCTTGGGGCGCAGCCGGTAGGCGATCACCATGTTGAAGAAGACCACCGAGAACATCAGCAGCCCGAACACGGCGAACAAACCGGCCCGCGCCGCAAGTTGGGTGGTGAAAACCGTCTGGAAGTTGATGCTGCGGAACCACAGATAGTCGGTGACGGCCCGGGAGGCGATGACGGCCACCAGCAGTAGGCCGCCCACGATCATGACGGTCCACAGGATGGGCCCGCGCCCGGCCGGGGCCTCGGGGTTGGCGGTGGTGGCGCTCACAACTCACTCCTGAAGGTATTGACGAGGGCGTCTGCCAGGCCGGGGACGAGGTCCTCGGCTCCCAGCAGATCATCGGGGTTGCTCACCAGCCGGGCCAGGCCGTGGCGGGTGCCATCGCGGAGGACCCCGACGACGATGCGTACATCAGTCTTCTCCGGATGGGCGGCCACGAACTCGGCAGCAGCCTCAGGCTCCTGAGGCAGCTCGGCCTCGTGCTCGGGGGGAAGGAAGGCGCGTTCCATCGCCAGCGCGCAGCCCTCGACCGTGTCCGGCCAGAAGATGCCGGCCAGGCGCTCGACGACGTTCTCCGTGGCGTGGAACTCGTCCTGCTCGATGGCGGTGAGCGCGTCTGGGCTGCTCTCCGGCACCCGGCCGCGCAGCTGCGGCTCGACATCGAGCAGCGTGCGGGTGGTGACCAGGGCGAACAGGCGGGCCGGCTGGTCCCACCCTGAAGATGAGACGTGTCGCTCCACGTCCATGAGGGCGGCGATGAGCTTCGACGAGTCAGCCACAGGTGGGCACCTCCGCAGTCTTTCCTTCGTTGATGAGCTGGAGCGCCGCAATGGAGTCCTTCAGGGTGCCTACCCTGACCAGCATGACGTCTGTGGCCAGGTTGCCGACGTCCGAGCAGTTGTCCTCGGGCACGAGGAAGATGGTGGCTCCGTCGCGCTCCGCCCCCTTGATCTTTTCCCGCACGGCCCCGATCCTCGAGACCCGCCCATCGGGATCGATCTCTCCGGTGCCGGCCACCACCCCGTCGGCGATCAGGTGTCCTTCGGTGATCCGGTCATAGAGACCCAACGCGAACACCAGCCCCGCACTCGGGCCGGTGACGCCCTGGTCCACGCCGAAGTCCACCTGGGGCGCGTACTGGAAGCCCGTGTCCAGGGAGATCCCCACCACTGGACGGCGGGCGTCGGTGTTGCTGGCGCTGGAGGTGACGCTCTCTGTGAGTTCCTGCCCGTCGCGGAGCAGCGTGAAGACGATCACGTCGCCGACGGCGTGAGTGGCCACCTGGGCGATCACATTCTCGCGGGTCTTCATCTCGATGTCGTCAACGGCGGTGATCAGATCCCCGGGCTGAAGACGGTCGACACTGGGGCCCGAGAGCACCACGCTTTCCACCCGGGGCAGTTCGGTCACGGCTACGCCGGCCGCCCGCAGTGCCGCGACGGTGGCGTTGATGCGCGACTTGTCCATCATCGCCACCGCCTCGTCCTGCACCTGCGACGACGACTTGCCAGGCGGGTAGATGACCTCCCTGGGCATCGCGTCCGAATCGTTGGCTGTGAAAACGAAGACAACCTCGGGAAGGCTGAGAGTGGAGTCCACCCGGGTGGTGGACACGGTGGTCATGAGCAGTTGACCGGCGGTGTCGAACGTGGGAAGGCCGGAGATCTCGATGACGGCGCCACCCTCCTCGGTGGTCTCCAGGACGTCGACGGTCTGCCCCGGGCGCCACGCCACATAGGGGACCGGAATCACGACCAGAGCCGCCGCCAGCATCACGAAAAGCAGGGAGGAAACGATCGCCATTGCGTTGCGCGACACCGAGACTCCCTTCATCGTCTTCCGCTTCACCCTAGCAACCGGCGGCAAGCCGTCGCGCGGCGCTTGCACGATGGGGAAGAATGGGCATCAAGGAGGTCTCCTGATGTCAAACCCTGACCCGTTCGGAGCGTTCGACTTCGAGCAACTACGCAAAATGCTGGAGTCGATGGGATTCGCCGACGCAGACCAGCTGAACCTTGAGGAGTTGCTCGCCCACGTCCAGCGGATGCAGCAGTCGGGATCCGGAATGTTCGGGATGACCAACGCCGATCTGGACCCGGACGCCGCGTGGCGCACCACGTTGACCGCGGCCAAGCAACTCGCGTCGGCCGCCGGCGCTGATCCGCTGCTCAAGCCGGAAGAGAAGGCCGCCATCGTCGATGCCGAGCGGCTCGCCCAGGCGTGGCTCACCCCGCAGACAGCCTTCCCCGAGACCGGTCGGCCTGCGCGTGCCATCACCCGCGGAGCATGGCTCGACGAGACGGGGGACGGGTGGCGAGCGGTGATCGAACCGATCATCGACGGCCTGGCGGAGGCACTCAAGCGCGGCACCGTCGACGACTCGGGCGGTGAGCTGGAACCGATGGGCAAGTTCCTTGCGCCGATGATGAAGCAGTCGGCGTCGCTGATCTACCGGGACCGGCTCAAGCGTGAACTGTCCAAGGTGGCCGGTGACATCCTCACCGGGACCGAGATCGGATTCAACCTGCTGGGCTCGGCTGACGTGGTGATGATTCCCGCCAACGTGGCGCACTTCACCGAGGATCTGGCCGCCGGCGACCGCGATGTGACCCTGTTCCTCCTCCTGCGCGAGGCGGCCAGGCAGCGGCTCTTCCATCACGTCGCCTGGCTCTCTCCCCAGCTCAGCGCACTGCTCGGCCACTTCGCCCGCGAGATCACCATCGACTTCGACGCCATCGCGAGCCAGTTTCAGCCCGAGAACCTGCAGAACCTGTCCATCGAGCAGGTGGTGGCGGTCGGCGAGACGGTGCGGGGCTCGTTCTTCCAGCCTGCGAGCACCCCCACCCAGGTGGAGATCCTGCAGCGCCTTGAGGTCCTGCTTGCCCTGGTGGAAGGGTGGGTGGACCACGTGGTCGGTCGGGCCACGGCCCCATGGATGCCCAACTCCCCTCAGTTGGAGGAGGTCATCCACCGCCGCCGCGCCTCCGCCACTCCGGTCACCAGCGTCTTCGCGGAGCTGCTCGGCCTCGACCTGCGGCCCCGGCTCGTGCGAGACGCGAAGAACCTGTGGGCCGCCGTCGAGCACCACCGCGGGATTGACGGCCGCGACGAGGTCTGGGGCCACCCGGACCTGCTTCCCAGTCGGGCGCACCTGGCGGATCCCCTCTCGTTCGCCGCCGGAGTCTCGCCCGCGGAGCCAGTTGAGGACGCCCTTGACGCTGAGCTGCGCAAGCTCCTCGGAGGCTCAGGGGCCTGAGTGTCTCGCCCAACCTTGACGTGGCGGATCCGGTGACGCTTAACTTGCAGGGAGAGTCCCGGTAGCTCGTTACGCAGGGGAAGGCGGATCGAGCTGCCGGGCTCCACCACGTCCGGACGGTGTGTCTCATTGTGAGCGCTCCGGGCGGCGCCTAGAGTGAACGGGGTTGCTGACCGCAGCAACCACCCAAAACAAGGAGGAAAAAATGACGGCGGAGATCTGGGAAGGCTCTTTCTACTGCGTCAAGTGCAAGGAAAAGCGCGACGCCAAGGGCGAGGTTGTGGTCAACGCCAAGGGCACCAAGATGGCTAAGGGCAAGTGCCCCGAGTGCGGCACCAACCTCAACCGCATCCTCGGTAAGGCCTGAGCAAGGCCGGATCGAGCCCGATGCGGGCACTCAATGGGGCGGCAGCCGTCGGCACCGCCCCATTGTGCTGCCCTCACACCTCCGGGCCCAGGCCCTCCCGAGGTGTTGTCCCGAACGGCCGCGGTGTTGTCCGGAACCGGCCCGGTGTTGTCCGACTCAGACGATGTGTTGTCCGTCGCCCCGCGGTGCCTGCTGCTGAGAAGCCTCGACGGCGAGGCTTGGCCCATGCACACCCAGCAGATCGCCGTCGTGGGGATCCCCACCGCCACCCGTCCACTGGAGGCCGCCCTGCGTCGGGCGCAGCTCCGGAGTATCCCCGTCGAGCCTGCGGCCGCTCTCCGCTCCCCCGGATTGATCTCCGGCTGCGCGCTCACGGTCTTCTGCTCCCCGCCCGGAACGCAGCCCACCCTTGAGGCGGAGGTCTACGCCGCGGAGGTCGGCGCGCTGCATGTCGCCTGGGATGCCTCTGGCGCGCTCGTCGGGCCGTTCGTCGCCCCCGGCCACGGCCCATGCCCGAGCTGCCTGGCCCAGGGCGGCTCACCGGCGGGCGGTGGAACCCACCGGGCGCTGGTGAGCTGGGCCAGCTCCCTGGCCGCGCTCCAGGTCCGTGACGTACTCCGCGGCAGCACGGACCTGGTGGGGGTCGGCTGGGTCTGGCGGCTCGAGCACCCGGGGCTGAGCCTCACCGCGTGGACCAGGAAGGCGGGGTGCCCGACGGTGGGCTGCGCTCAGCCCTGATGGCTGCGCACCACCTGCAGCGCGCCGCCCCCGTAGCGCTCAACCTTCACCCGCCCGATGCCGGGAAGACGCAGCAGATCCGCCTCCGTGGCGGGGGCGGCCTCGGCGATGGCTTGCAGTGTGGCGTCGGTGAACACCACGAAAGCCGGCACGGACGCTTCGTCCGCGGCCGCTTTGCGCCAGGCCCGCAGCGCCTCGAACAGACCCTCGTCGTAGCTGACCTCACAGTCCGGGTGCCGGCTCAGCTTCCGTTCCGCGGCGGTATGGAGGTGGAGGCCGCAGACCCGACAGGTCCGGGAGCGGGCCGAGGTGGCCTTCTCCTTGGGCTTCCGGGCGACGGTGGAGGGTCCCGAGACCTGATCGGCGATGAATCGCGATCGGGTGGCGCTTCCCTTCCCGGCGGCCCAGCTGACCCGCAGCTCGCGCTTCGCCCGCGTGAAGCCGACGTAGAGCAACCTTCGTTCCTCGGAGAGGCTCGGCTCCTCCTGGCTCAACACGAACGGGATCATGCCCTCGCGCACGCCGACGATGGCCACACCGTCCCACTCGAGTCCCTTGGCGGCGTGCAGGGTGGCCAACGTCACCGCCTCGGCCACCGGGCCGGCCTGCCAGGCGGAGCGCTCGCGCAGCCACTCCGCAGCCTCCGAGGCGGGCCAAGTGCCCCTGGCGGCGGCCTCGTCGACGACCATGCCCCTCAGGGCGGACAGCGACTCCCAGCGCTCGCGCTGCCGGCCCTGGCCGGCCGGCGCCTCGGGACGCCACCCCAGCGAGCCGAGCACGGCCTCCAGCACGTCGGGAGCCGCGGCCTCACCCCCACGCTCGACGGCCCTGCCGAACTCCAGCAGCGCCTGGCGCACCTCCGCCCGGTCGTAGAACTTCTCCGTGCCGCGCACCGAGTAGGGAATGGCCCTCTCACTCAGGGCGGCCTCGAGCGCCGGGGACTGCGCGTTGATCCGGTAGAGCACGGCGAGCTCGGACCAGGAGGTGCCGGCCGCGTGCCGCTGCTTGAGCCAGTCCGCCACTGCCGCTGCCTCAGACGCCTCGTCCGGGTGTCCGCTGAAGGTGGGCTTCGGTCCGGAGGCGCGCGTCGGGGTCAGCGCGCCCGGGCCGCCGGGCCGCACGCGCAGCACCTTGTTGGCGGAGGAGATGACCTCAGGCGTGGAGCGGTAGTTACGGAACAGCCGGAGCGTCTCGGCGCCCTCGATGCCCGCCGCGAACCCGAGGAGGTACGAGGCATCCGCGCCGGCGAAGGAGTGGATGGCCTGGTTGGGATCCCCCACCACACACACGTCCTGCCTGCCGTCGACCCAGAGCGTGATGAGGCGGTGTTGCAGGGCGGAGACGTCCTGGTACTCGTCGACGACGAAGTGGCGGTAGGTCTGGCGGATGGTGGCGCCGATCTCCTCGTGCTCGGTCAGCAGGACCGCGTTGCACATGAGGATGTCGTTGAAGTCGACGCTGCCCTCCGCAACCTTCTGCTTCTCGTAGAGAGCCATGACGGCGGACACCTGGGCGGCGGAGGCGCCCGCCACCGAGCGCCTCTGCGCCACGTCCGGGTACCGGGACGCCGAGACGTTGCTGGTCTTGGCCCAGGAGATTTCGCTGTCCAGGTCCCTGACCAGTGGCGTGTCCGACTTGCCGAGCACCTGATGGGCGGCGCGTGCCACGAGACCGAACGTGTTCTCCGCCACGCGGGGGAACTCCACCCCGTACGCCTGGGGCCAGAAGAACTGGCATTGGCGCAGCGCCGCCGAGTGGATGGTGCGGGCCTGGGCCCCGCGGACCCCCAGCGAGGCGAGCCTGGCTCGCATCTCGCCCGCGGCGCGCGTGGTGAAGGTCACCGCCAGGGTGGCGGAGGGCTGGTAGCGGCCCTGGCTGACGGCGTGCGCGATCCGGTGCGTGATGGCGCGGGTCTTCCCGGTGCCCGCGCCTGCGAGCACCACCACAGGAGCGTCGAGGAGGGTGGCCACGCGGCGCTGCTCCGGGTCCAGGGCTTCGAGGATATGGTCGCGCATCCCCCCATTCTGGCGGGCGCCGCCGACAAACCGCACTTCATCGATGGCGTCGAGGCACCGATCCGGTCTTGTCGGTGGGGCCAGCTAAGGTGACTGGCGAGGTGGATGAGGGGGAGTTCGGGATGGCGGTGACGGCGGTGCTGGGCGCTCGGTGGGGTGCGCTGATGGACCATCTCGTCGAGACGCTGCACGGTCTGGCGCTCGGCCCGTTCGACGCTGCGCGCGTCCTCGTGGCCACCCATGAGACGGGCCGCCTCGTCGGCCAGGAGGTGGCGGCCCGAGTGGGCATCTCCGCGGGCATCGACTACCTGACGCCAGCGGATCTCACCCGGCAGCTGGCCGACGCCGCGGGGGTTCACCGCGAACGCGGGAGGTGGCTCGGCACGCCGCTTGACCTGGCGGTCCAGAAGGCCCTCGACGAAGTGGCTGACGGGTATCCGCTGCTGCGTGGGGCCCTCGAGGCAGACGCCCGGCGCCCCGGCCGGCGGCGCGCCACCGCCATCCGCCTCGCACGGCTGCTGCGCAGCTACGTCGAGCTGGCGCCGGAGCTCGTCGCCTCGTGGCTCGACGGCGGTGCCACGGGTCCGGGCGGAGCCGAACTGCCTGAGGTGGCCGCATGGCAGCCTGAGCTGATGCGGGCGGCTGTGGCCCGGCTGGAGCTGGATCCCCTCGCGGTGCTGGCGGCAGTCGGGGACGCGGCGGGTCGCGACACCACGCCCACGATGCTGGTGGGCATCGACCACGTGAGCGCCTCCGAGCTGCGCGTCATCGAATCGCTGGCCTCGCGGCGGGAGGTGCGGCTCATCCAGAAGGCCGGTACCCCCGGGGCTCACTGGGCCGCCTCGCTTGCCACCCGCACGCTGCAACTCCCCGGTGACGAAGCCCCTGCGCCTCTGGTTGCGCTCCACGATTCCCACGGCGAGGCCCGTCAGGTGGAAGTGCTGCGCGACGAGCTCACCCGGTTGTTCGCCGCGGATCCCACGCTGGAGCCTCGGGACGTGGTGGTGGTGTGTCCACAGCCGGAGCGTTTCGCCCCGCTGCTGGATGCCGCCTTCGCGCCCGGAGTGCGGGGCGCGTCCCATCCCGGACGGTCACTCCGCGTCCACTCCGTCGGCCTCACCCCACCCAATCCCCTGGTCCTGCTCCTGGTGGACCTCATGCGGTTGGGGGGCTCGCGCGCCACCGCCAACGGGCTGGTCGAGCTGCTGCTCCGCCCGCCCATCGCCCACCGCTGGCGGCTGACAGACCGGGCCACGATGGTCGAGCTGATCGGCGGCGCCGGCGTCCGGTGGGGTATGGACGCGGCGCACCGCGCGCAGTTCGGGCTCGGCGACGTCAGCCAGAACACGTGGATCCGCGGCCTGGACCGCCTGCTCGTCGGGCTCGCCGTGGCGCCCGGAGAGGACGCCGGCGTGGGTCTCAGCGGCACGGAGGTGGTCACCGCCTCAGACATGGACACGGTGGGGTCCCTCTGCGAGATCGTGTCGCGCCTCCGTCTCCTCGTCGCAGGCACCACAGCTCCGGCCACCATCCCCGGCTGGGTGGCGCGTTGCCGGGCCGCTTTGGACTCGTTGGTGGGCCTCCCGCGCACCGAGGAGTGGCAGCTGACCGCCGCCGCGCGGGCGCTGACGAGGCTGGAAACCAACCACGCGGCGGATGACACCACCTTGACGCGCCACGAGTTCTCGCTCCTGCTGGCGGACGACGCGGCCGGCTACCGGCGGCGTCCGGCGGCCGGGAACGGGTCACTGGCGGTGGTTCCGCTCGGGGAGTTGCCACACGTCGAGTTCAGGGTGGTGGCGCTGCTCGGCGTCACCGACGACGCCGTCCCCGGCCGGGCGGGCGCCCCGGCGGACTGCCTGGACCTCGCGGAGGACATGCCTGATCCGCGGGCACAGCGACGCGAGCAGCTGCTCAGCCACGCCCGGTCCGCCGAACGCCTCCTCATCGTTCGCCAGGCCCGGTCGGAGCGCACGAACGGCCCGTCCGCCCTGCCGGTGGCCGTCGACTGGCTGCTGGAGCGGGTGGGAACCACCCCGGAGCCGCGGCAGCACCCGCCCACCGCCACCTCGGCCGGCAACTTCGTCACCGAGCCCAGCTTCGACTCAGCCGCCTACGCCGGGGCGTTGGCCCGGCGCCGCCGCCAGCCGCTGCCCCGGCGCCATGAGCGACGGCGAGCTGAGGCCCGCAGCCGGCCCGTCGGCGCCATCCCGGCCCAGGTGAGCCTGACCCAGCTCGCCCGTTTCCTCGCCGACCCGGCGCGCGCCTTCCTCCAGTCGGCGGCGGGGATCAACTTCCGGCAGCCGCCGGAGCTGACCGACGACATCCCGTTGGAGACGCGCGGCCTGGACCGGTGGGGCATCGTCAACAACCTCCTTGACGCCTGGAAGTCCGGCCTCAGCGGGGAGTCCGTGGAAGTGGAGCTCAGGCAGCGGGAGCTACACCCGCCGCTGGAGGTCGGTCGCCTCGCGTTCCAAGCCGCCCGGACCGATGCCGCCGCGCTGTGGGCCTGCGCGCAGCAGGACTGGGACGCCGAGCTCACCGAACACGCCATCTCCCTGCCGGTGGAGGCCCCCGGTCTGGGCACGCTGCGTCTGGTCGACGAGGTCCGCACCCGCGGCGGGACCGCGGTCACCGTCAGCGCGAGCACCGGCGAGGAACAGGTCATCCGGCCCTGGCTGGAGTCGCTCGCCCTCGCCGCAGCCGGACACACCGCCCCCGCGCGGCTGCACCGCTTGGAGCGAGACTTCGGGCAGCTGAAGCCGCGGTCGCAGGACTTCGCGCCGACGGATCCGGAGGAGGCCCTCGCCCATCTCGGGGTGATCACCGGTGCCTACGTCCTCGGTCAGCAGCGGCTCCTGGCGGTGCCGGCCGCCGCCGCGCTCGCCTACGCCCGGGACGTCCACCAGGGCGCGTTCAACAAGGCTGAATGGGCCGGGCCGTTCCGCAGCTACCACAAGAAGTGGAGTTGGCCGGGGCCGTCCTGGACCCTCTTCTTCGACTCAGACGTGTCCGAGCTGTTCAAGGACCCGCCGCTGCCCCAGGATCCCCCGCTGCCCCAGGATCCCGGCACGCACCCCTCGGCCTTCGCCTCATGGGCGCTCGCCCTCTACACCCCTCTCGTGAGGACACAGTCATGAGCGGATCACCCTTCGCCCTCACCGGGCCGCTCCCCCGGCGCACCACCTTGCTGGAGGCCAGCGCCGGGACCGGCAAGACCTACGCCATCGCCGCTCTCGCGGCGCGCTACCTCGCTGAGGACGGACTCGACGCGGGGCAGCTGCTCCTCATCACGTTCGGCCGGCACGCCACCGGCGAGCTGCGCTCCCGCGTGTTCGAACGCCTCACCGGCACCGTGCGGGCCCTCGATGAGGTCCTCGCGGGCGGCCGGCTCCCAGACCCGACGGACGCCGTCGCAGCGCACCTGGCCTCCTGGGATGTCGCGCTGCACCGCTCCCGTCTCGCGGATGCAGTCGCGCGGTTCAACGAACTGACCATCCTCACCACCCACTCCTTCTGTCAGGCGATGCTGCACGAGCTCGGCATACTCGGGGACTGGGACCCGGCCGAAGATGTGGGCGCAGACCCGATGGACCTCGTGCGACAGTGCGCGGCAGACACCTACCTGCGGCTGCATCGCACAGATCCGCAGCCCCCGCTGCCCCCCCAGGCTGCGCTGCGGATCGGTGAGGCAGCCTGCACCACCACTCTGGACCTGCTCCCCCCCGAGGGCCCCCACCACCACTTCGCCCAGGCCGTCCGCGGGCTGTACGAGGAGCGCAAGACCGCCGAGGGCGTGTGCACCTACAACGACGTCATCACCCGTCTTCTGCGGCTGACCCGCGCGGAGGGCAGCGGGCAGGCCGTCGTCGCGGAGTTGAGGCGCAGGTTCAGCGTGGTGCTGATCGACGAGTTCCAGGACACGGATCCAGAGCAGTGGGCCATCGTCGAGCAGGCGTTCGTCAGCGATGGCCGCGCCACCATCCTCATCGGGGACCCCAAACAGTCCATCTACGCCTTCCGCGGTGCCGACCTGCAGAGCTATCTCGATGCCAAGGAGGCGGCGGACGTGCACAGCCTGGCGGTCAACCGCCGCAGCGACAAGGCGCTCGTCGACGGCGTCCTTGAGCTGTTCGAGGGGGTCAGCCTGGGTCATGAGTCGGTCGCCGTCGGCCCCGTGAGCGCGCATGAGGCCCAACCCCGGCTCCAGGTGCCCGGACCGCACCGCCTTTGGCTACGCACCGCCACCCCTCGGCAGCTCGGGACGCACTCCTCCGGGGCAGCCATCGACCAGGATCTGGTCGTCACGGTGCAGAACCTGATCTCCCGAGCGGAGTTCACGAGCCGGGCGGAGCCCCGGGTCAGGTACTCCGACATAGCCATCCTCGTGCGCCGCGGGGCACGCGCCCGCGAACTTCGCGCCGTGCTGGAGAATGCCGGGATCCCGGCCGTGTTGACCGGGAGCCAGTCAGTCTGGACCCAGCCCGCGGCCCGCGACTGGGCAGCACTCCTCACCGCTATGTCGGATCCGGCCCAGGCCACGATCCGGCTGGCTGCCCTGACCGCGCTCATCGGCTCGCACCTGGGTGCGCTGCTGGACCCGGCTTCCTCAGAGCCGGCCCGCGTCTCCACCCTGGTGCGCACGCTCGGCCTACGGTTCGCCGAGGGTGGCATCTCGTCGGTGCTGGGCCACCTGCGCACAGCGGAGGGTCTCGACGGGCGTCTCCTGGCCGAGCCGGACGGCGAACGCGAGTTGACTGACCTGCTCCACGTGGCCGAACTACTCGATGCGGAGGGCGCGACGTCGCTCAGTGGCCTCCTGGCGGTATTGGACGAGCGGGCCGCCGATGAGGACTCGGGGGACGCGATTCGGGTGGCCTCAGATGAGGAAGCCGTGCGTGTGATGACCATCCACGCCGCGAAGGGCCTCGAGTTCCCCATCGTTCTCCTGCCGGAGACCGACGGGGTGAAGGCGAGCCGGTCCAAGCCGTTCACGCTCGTGCACGAGGGCCGCCGTCATCTCTACGTCGGCCCGGTGCCCCGCTTCGACGACCCCCTGGCGCGGACCCTGGACGACCAGAGCCTGACGGAGGAGCTACGACTCCTCTACGTCGGCTTCACCAGGGCGCAGCACTTCTGCGTCGCCTGGCATGTCGAGACCTCCGGGAAACAGCGGGGCGGGCCCCTGGGCACTCTGCTGCGGGCCTGGGAACGACGGCGCCGCGGGGCAGTGACGGGCACCGCGGTGTCCCGCACCGACATGGATCTACTGCCGGAGACGCCCCGGTCATCCCCGCCGGCACCGCGCTCTGCGCCTCCCTTGGAGCTTGCGGTGCTCGAGCGCGACATCGACACCACCTGGCGGCGCACGTCCTACTCGGGGCTGACCCAGGGGCTCCACGAGCAGGCGGCGGCGCACGTCCTGATGGATGAGGCTGCTGTGGTCGATGTCGCGCTGCCCACCCCCGCGGGGCAGACGCTCGCCGCCCCCTCGCCCATGAACGGGCTCCCAGCTGGTGCCGCGTTCGGCACTCTGACGCACGAGGCCCTGGAACGCCTGGACTGGGGGCCGGAGTCCCTGGAGTCCTCTGCCGCCGCCGTCGTGGCGGAGCTCGGCCCGCAGCACGCCCTGGACCCGGGGCTGCAGAACACGCTCAGCGCCGCTTTGGTGGCGGTGTGCCGCACCCCGCTCCTGCCGCTGAGCGCCGCAGCGCTGGCAAACATCCCCACCGATCAACGGCTCCCCGAGCTGGACTTCGATCTTCCGCTGGCAGACCGGGGCGCGCCCGCCACGCTGCGCATGCTCGCGGACCTCATGGCGGTCCATCTTCCGAACGCGGACCCCCTGGCGGAGTATCCGCAGCGCCTGCGCTCATCAGACGCCGCGGACTCCGTGCTCAACGGGTTCCTCACCGGCTCCATCGACGCCGTCCTCCAGCTCGCCGACGGCCGTTTCCTGGTGGTGGACTACAAGACCAACAGACTCGCCCCCGCCGGCGAGGCCGAGGTGACGGTGGGCCACTACGTGGCCCCGGCGATGGCGGAGGCGATGATGCAGGCCCACTACCCGCTGCAGGCCATCCTCTACTGCGTGGCGTTGCACCGCTACCTGTCCACCCGCCTTCCGGGCTACACCCCTGAGCGACACCTGGGCGGCGTCGGCTACCTGTTCGTACGTGGCATGGCCGGCCCGACCACCCCTGTGGTGGACGGCACGGCCTGCGGCGTGATGGCGTGGCGACCGTCGGCGGACCTGGTGGTGGCCGCCTCGGAGCTGCTGGGAGGCACTCATGCATGAGGTTCCCGTCGCGGCCACCGGCCTGCTCGCCAGCTTCTGCGCCGCCGGCATGCTCAAACCCATCGACTTCCATCTGGCGCGCCGGCTCGCGACGCTGGCCGGCGAGACCGACCCCGAGGTGCAGCTGGCCTTCGCGATGGCCGCGCGCGAGCTGCGGCTGGGGTCGGTGTGCGTGGATCTGTCCACGGCATCGCTCGCCCTGCTCCCCGAGGCAGACCTCGACGGTCAGGCCACCCCTGGGGATCTCCCCGTGCTGGCCTGGCCCGAACCGGGCGGGTGGGTCACCCGCGTGGCGGCCTCCCCCGCCGTCGGGGTCCCGGAAGCCGAGACGCGCCCGTTCCGGCTGGACGGCTCCCTCCTCTACCTGGACCGGTACTGGAAGCAGGAGCGTCGATTGTCGCGGGCGCTGAGGCTGCGGAGCTCGATGGAGGCCCCCGCGGTCCCCTGTGCCGCAGTTGCGGCGGCGGCCGGCGAAACCCCCGATGAGTACCAGGAGGCGGCCGTCGCGGCCGCCCTCTCCCACGGCACCACTGTGATCACCGGCGGGCCCGGCACCGGCAAGACCAGCATCGTGGCCAGGATCCTGGACTCGCTCGCCCCCTCAGATCCGCGGGTGGCCCTGGCAGCCCCCACCGGCAAGGCTGCGGCCAGGCTGCAGTCGGCCGTCGCGGAGCGGCTCACGGGCAGCCTGCGCCTCTGGGGCGGCACACTGCACAAACTCCTCGGGGCGCGGCCCCGCTCCATGCATCTCGAGTACGGGCCGGCCAGCCCACTGCCGTTCGACGTGGTGGTGGTCGACGAGACCTCGATGGTGTCGCTGGAGCTGATGGGGCACCTGGTGGCGGCACTGGCCCCCGAGACGCGCCTGATCCTGCTGGGGGATCCGCACCAGCTGCGCTCGGTTGAGGCCGGGGCTGTCCTGGCAGACATCGAACAGGCCGGCACGCTGGTGACAGAGCCCGGCGGCCACATCGCCCGCCTGCGCACGAATTTCCGCTCCAACCAGGAGATCAACCGCCTCGCGGAGGCCATTCTCGCCGGCGACCCCGCGGCTGCCCGTCAGGTGATCCAGGAGTCCCACAGCATCGAGCTGATCGGCTTCGACGGCACGGCGGACCCCGTCTCCCTGCCCACCGTGCGCGAGGACGTGCTGGCCACCGCCTCCGGTGTGGTGGCCGCGGCCGTCCGAGGCGAGGCGGTGGGCGCACTCACGGCGCTCGGCACCCACCGGGTCCTGTGTGGACATCGCGAGGGCCCGTTCGGCGTGGGGCACTGGGCGCGCTCCGCCCGGGCGTGGCTCGCCACCCAGCTGCCGGACTACGGCTTCGACGGCAGGCCCTACGGGGGGCAACCGTTGCTCATCCAGCGCAACACGGACCTCTACCACAACGGCGACACGGCGGTGGTGCTCCAGGGAGCCGACGGCGACCTCGTGGCCGTGGTGGACCGGCCGGACGGGCCGCTGTGGGTGGCACCGGCCCTGCTGGACGACGCGGCAGACCTGCACGCGATGACCATCCACAAGTCTCAGGGCAGCCAGTTCGGTACGGTGTCGGTGGTGATCCCGCCGTCGGGCTCCGCCCTGCTGACCCGCGAGCTGCTCTACACGGCGGTCACCAGGGCGCGGGGACGGGTCCGCCTCTACGGCAGTTGGGAACGCCTCGAGGAGGCGATCGCCACCCCGGTGCGGCGGGCCAGCGGGCTGGCCCGACACTGACCCGCCTGGACCGATCAGCGCCCGGAAGTGCGCACCGCCGCGATGGCGTCGGCAACGTAGGCGAGGTTGCCGTCGTTGAGCGCGGCCACGCACATGCGCCCGGCGTCGGTGCCGTAGATCCCGTACTCGGAGCGCAGGGCAACCATCTGGGGCTTGGTCAGGCCCGAGTAGCTGAACATGCCGAGCTGTGCCGCGATGAACCCCATGTCGTTGACGCCGCGCGCCTCGAGCGCGCCCACCAGTCCGCGCCGCAGTTGCTTGATGCGGTCCCGCATCCCGGCCAGCTCGTGTTCCCATCCGCGCCGCAGCTCCGGGTCCTCCAGCACGGTGGTGACCAACGCGGCGCCGTGGGTGGCCGGGTTGGAGTAGTTGGTGCGGATGCAGATCTTCAGCTGCGACAGGACCCGGCGGGCCGTGTCCGGCGAGGACGTGATCACCGACAGCGATCCGATCCGCTCTCCGTACAGGCTGAACGACTTCGAGAAGGACGTGGCGAGGAAGAACTCCAACCCCGAGGCCACGAACTTGGCGACGACGGCGCCGTCCTCCTCGATGCCGAAGCCGAAGCCCTGGTACGCCATGTCCAGGAAGGGCATCAGGTTTCGCTCGCGCAGCACCTCGATGACCTGGTCCCACTGCTCCGCTGAGAGGTCGTATCCGGTGGGGTTGTGGCAGCACGCGTGGAGCAACACGACGGTGCCGGGGTCCGCCAGGCGCAGATCGTTCAGCATGCCGTCGAAGTCGATGCCGTGCAGGGCCTCCTCGTAGTAGCGGTAGGAGTCCACCCTGAACCCGGCGCGCGTGAAGAGGGCGCGATGGTTCTCCCAGCTGGGGTTGGAGATCAGGACGGTGGCCGACGGCTCGATCTGCTTGAGGAGATCCGCGCCCACCTTCAACGCGCCCGTCCCGCCCAGGGTCTGCGCGGTGGCGATGCGCCCCTCAGCCACGGCCTCAGCCCCTGGGCCGAACACCAGCGACCTGACGGCCTCGCGGTACGCGGGCATCCCGTCGATCCCCAGGTACCCCTTCGGCTTGGACTCTGCCGCGATCCGCTGCTCGGCTGTGCGCACGCACTCCAGTAGCGGAATCTTGCCCGTCTCGTCGAGGTAGACACCCACCCCGAGGTTGACCTTCTCCGGGCGCTGATCGGCGACGAAGGCCTCGGTGAGTCCGAGAATGGGGTCAGCGGGGGCAAGTTCGACACGATCGAACAGCTTCATGGTGGGCACCTCTTTCCTCGGTGGCCAGCCTAATGCAACTGGCCTGCTGTCCAGATCCCCGCACACCGCCCGCCGCGAGGGGGCCCGAGGTGTCAGACTTGGGGCTCTGACTGTCGCTGCAACCAGCGCCTGCAGCGAGGAGGGGCTCAATGAGGATCAAGTTCGGGCAGTCCAAGCAGTCGACGATCGGCATCGAATGGGAGCTCGCCGTCGTCGACGCGCACACGATGGAGCAGGTGCCGGCCGCTGATGTGGTGCTGTCCAAGGTCGAGGACGCGGTCGACGGGCCGATCCGCTCCGAGTACCTCACGAGCATGATCGAGCTGGTCTCGGGAGTGCACGAGACCGTGCCCTCAGCGGTGCGTGAGATGCGCCAGCACCTGGACTTCGCGCTGGAGCTGCTGGAGCCGAAGGGGCTGACGCTCCTGGGCGCGGGTGCGCATCCGTTCGGCGATCCCACTCGACAGCTGCCGGGAGACAAGGCCCAGTACCGGCGGGTGACCGAGCGCAACGCGTGGTGGGGCCGGCAGATGGCCATCAACGGGCTCCACATCCACACCGGCATCGACCAGCGGGCCAAGGCGCTGCCCATCGTCTACGGCATGGCACGGTTCGCGCCCTACTTCATCGCGCTGTCCGCCTCGTCGCCGTTCTGGATCGGCGAGGACACCAGGTTCGCGTCCCAGCGCACGATGGTCTTCCAGCAGCTGCCCACCAACGGCCTTCCTTACCACATGAGCGACTGGGAGGAGTTGGAGCGGTACGCCTCGCAGCTCGAGGGTGTGGGCCTCATCCAGAACCCCTCTGAAATCAGGTGGGACGTGCGGCCCTCCACCTGGGGCACTGTCGAGAACCGCACGATGGACTCGGTGCCCACCCTGATGGAGCTCGGCGCGCTGACCGCCTTCAACCAGTGCCTGGTGGAGCGCATGTCCCGGGCCATAGCCTCGGGCGAGCCCATCGACCGCCTGCCGTTCTGGTTCATGCGCGAGAACAAGTGGCGCGCGGCCCGGTACGGCCTTGCGGCAGACATCATCACGCCCCGCAAGGATGAATACCTCATCCACATCAGCGACGGCATCCTGCGCTGGGTGGAGGAGCTGACCCCGATCGCGGACCAGCTGGGTTGCGCCGAGAACCTCGCCCACGTGGCTGACCTGGTCCGTCTCGGCCCGAGCTACCTGCGCCAGCGCCGGGTCGCCGCGGCCAACGGCGGCGACCCTGTGGCCGTGACCCGGGCGGTCATAGAGGAGCTACGCGCCGGCGCTCCCTCATTCAAGGAGCCCACATGAAGCCCTTCCTGCTGCTCAGCACCCGCCCGGAGGACGACGCCGCCCTGGGCGAGTGGGAGGCCATCGCTCGCCTCGCCGGCCTCCGGGATGACCAACTGCTCCAGATCCGCGTGGAGGAAGCCCCGATGGCGCCGCCGCGGCTGGACGAGTTCTCGGGGGTGTTCCTCGGCGGTGGACCCTACAACGCCAGCGACACCGACAAGTCACCGCTGCAGCAGCGCGTCGAAGCAGACCTCAGCCGCGTCATTGCCGAGGTGGTGGAGCGGGACTTCCCGTTCCTCGGCCTCTGCTACGGCGTCGGGGCGATCACCGCGCAGCTGGGCGGCGTGGTGGACCGCAGCGTCGGCGAGGACGTGGGCGTGGTCACCGCGACACTCACCGCCCACGGCCGCGAGGATCCCCTCTTCGAGGGCGTCCCCCACTCCTTTCATGCGTTCACCGCGCACAAGGAGGGTTGCCGGGTCCCGGCTGCGGGATCCACCGTGCTCGCCACCGGCGCGGCGTGCCCGATCCAGGCGTTCCGGATCGGGCGGCGGGTCTATGCCACCCAGTTCCATCCGGAGCTGGATTCGGCCGGCCTTGCCGCCCGGATCCGCATCTACCGCGACGCGGGGTACTTCGACCCGGCCGACACCGAGCAGTTGGTGGCGTTCGCCGAGTCCTCGACGATCACCCACGCCGTGCACGGCATGCTGCGCAACTTCGTGGAGCTGGCGGCTCAGTCCAGGTAGTCCCGGAGGACCTGCGAGCGCGACGGGTGGCGCAGTTTCGACATGGTCTTGGATTCGATCTGGCGGATGCGCTCGCGCGTGACGCCGTAGACCTTGCCGATCTCGTCGAGGGTCTTCGGCTGACCGTCGGTCAGCCCGAAGCGCATCGAGACCACGCCGGCCTCCCGCTCGCTGAGCGTGTCCAGCACGTCGTTGAGCTGCTCCTGGAGCAGCGTGAAGTTGACCGCGTCTGCGGGCACCACGGCCTCGGAGTCCTCGATGAGGTCGCCGAACTCCGAGTCCCCGTCCTCGCCCAGGGGCGTGTGCAGCGAGATGGGTTCGCGGCCGTACTTCTGCACCTCGACGACCTTCTCGGGCGTCATGTCCAGCTCGACGGCGAGCTCTTCGGGGGTGGGTTCGCGGCCGAGGTCCTGCAGCATCTGCCGCTGCACGCGCGCCAGCTTGTTGATGACCTCAACCATGTGCACCGGGATGCGGATGGTGCGGGCCTGGTCCGCCATGGCGCGGGTGATGGCCTGCTTGATCCACCAGGTGGCGTAGGTGGAGAACTTGTAGCCCTTGGTGTAATCGAACTTCTCGACCGCACGGATGAGGCCGAGGTTGCCCTCCTGGATGAGATCCAGGAACAGCATCCCGCGGCCGGTGTAGCGCTTGGCGAGGGAGACGACGAGGCGGAGGTTGGCCTCGAGGAGGTGATTCTTGGCGCGGCGCCCGTCTTCGGCGATCCATTCCAGATCCTCGACGTCTCCGGGGCTGACCTTCGTCTCGGCGGAGTGCAGACGCTCGTCGGCGAAGAGGCCGGCCTCGATGCGCTTGGCGAGCTCCACCTCCTCGACGGCGTTGAGGAGCGCCACCTTGCCGATCTGCTTGAGGTAGTCCTTGACGGGGTCAGCCGTGGCGCCCGCGGACACGACCTGCTGTTCGGGCTCGTCGGCGTCGTCGGAATCAGAGAGCGCGAAGCCCTCCTCCTCGACGAGTTCCTTGACGAGCGGCGCCTCGCTGGCTTCGTTGAACGACGAGTCGTCCACCTCGTCGAGGGAACGCTTCTTGCCGCCGACCGTGAGAACCACGTCCTCCCCCTCGCGCTTGAACTGGACCTCGACCTCACCAGTGGAGGCCTGGGCGATGGTGGGCTCCTCGGCCTTCGCGGTTCTCCCGCGGCGAGTAGCGGTCTTGGGTGCGGCCTGGCCCGCGGTGGCCGGCTTGGCAGCGGCCCGTGTGCGACGAGGGGTGGCCGGAACTGCGGACGTCGCGCTTTCGGCGGGCCTGCGTGTGCGGGTAGGCTTGCCGGTTCCTTCAGCGTCCTGGGTCACATTGGTCCTCTCGCGGGCCACTAGGGATTTCAGCGCGTGCGTCGCCCCGCTTTGGTCAAGGGTGACGCGCTCCATTCTTGCACGCGAAAACCGGCCACTCAAACGGATCGACCAGGGAAACCCCCGTCCCTGGTCAGGGTCCGGGCCCCCGCGGGTCAGACCCAGGTCGCAGTTCTTCGTTCGACTACCCGGCGCGGGAACCCTCGGGGCCTCTCGCGCGTTGTTCCGGGTGACGACTGTGCGAAAGGTAACCAGAGATATGATCACGACTGCGCGTACACGAACCAACGACGGCATCGACGGCAAGGATGCGGTGGGCCTCTACCTCGACGCCATCGCCAAGACTCCCCTGCTCAACGCCCTCGAGGAAGTAGACCTGGCCCGCGAGATCGAGGCGGGGCTCTATGCCCAGCAGATCCTCGACGGGGTTGCCACCTCCGAGGTGCAGGCCACCGATGACGAGCTGCAGGAGCTTGCCGTGCTCGGCGAGCGCGCCATGCAGCGCTTCATCCAGGCCAACCTGCGGCTCGTGGTCTCCGTCGCCCGCAAGTACGGGCGCTCCCAGATGCCCATGCTGGACCTTGTCCAGGAGGGAAACACCGGCCTGATCCGTGCTGTGGAGAAGTTCGACTACGCCAAGGGCTTCAAGTTCTCCACCTACGCCACATGGTGGGTGCGTCAGGCCATCTCGCGGGGCATCGCCCAGCAGGGCCGGATCGTGCGGCTTCCCGTGCATGTGGCCGAGCAGGTCAACCAGGTCTCCGCCGTGCGCCGCAACCTCGAACGCCAGTTGGGCCGCGAGCCGGAGCTGGCTGAGATCGCCGATGAGCTGGGCCTCGAGGAGTCCAAGATCGTGGACCTGATCCGCTACTCGCGGGATCACGTCTCCCTCGACGCCCCCGTCGAGGCCGACGGCGACACGGCTCTGGGAGACCTGATCGCCCGCGAGACCTCGCCCGGTCCGGACGAGATGGTGCTGGACGCCGAGGACCGTGCCCGGCTCGAGGGCATGCTCTCCAGCCTCGACGAACGGTCCCAGGATGTGGTGCGCCGCCGCTACGGCCTCCTCGACGGCCGCCAAGCCAAGCTCGCCGACATCGGTGTGCATTGGGGCATCACCGCCGAGCGGGTCCGACAGATCGAGCGGCAGGCGCTGGCCACCCTGCGCGCCGGCCAGGGACTCGCTGCCTGACCCTGCGCTAGCTGGTTCCTCCAGACGCCGTGGCCCGTACCCCCTCCCCCGGGGTGCGGGCCACGGTTCGTCCGGGCTCAGGACAGGACCCGGATGAGCCCCTCCTGGGCGCACGACGCCACCGCCTGCCCGTCCTGAAACAACCGCCCCATCGCGAAGCCGCGCGCGTGGGACGCAGACGGCGAGGTCATGTCGTAGAGCAGCCACTCGTCGACGCGCACCGGGCGGTGGAACCACATGGCGTGGTCGATCGAAGCGGCCTGCATCGACGGGGACAGGAACTCCACCGCATGGGGAACGGTCGAGACGCTGAGCAGAGTGATGTCGGAGAGGTAGGCCAGCACCGCCGCGTGCAGCAGCGGATCCTCCGGCATCGGCTCCTTCGTCCGGATCCACGCCTTCATATTGCCGCCGCCCTCAACCAGGTCCGGCCTGGCCGCGAGCCGCACGTCGAGGGCGTCCCACTCCGAGACCAGCCGCACGCTGGCACCGAAGCGACGCTCCAGCACCTCGTGCAGCGAGGGACAGGACTCCGGCACGCCGACGTCGCCGGGCGGGGACGCCGAATGGCTGAGGCCCTCCTCGGGCTTCTGGAACGAGGCGGTCATCTGGAAGATCACCGAATCCCCCTGACGGGTCACCACGCGCCGGTTGCTGAAGGTGCTGCCGTCGCGCATCACCTCCACCTCGAAGTCCAGGGGCTGGTCGATGGCCCCTGGGCGTAGGAAGTAGGCGTTCAGGGAGTGCACGAGCCGGTCCGGCGGCACGGTGTGGGCGGCGGCCACCAGCGTCTGCCCCAGCACCTGCCCGCCGAAGAGCCGTTGCAGCAACGTGGTGGGGTGCGGCCCGCGGAACCGGTTCTCGCCGGTGGTCTGCAGGTCGAACAACGCGATGAGTTCGGCAACGTCCTTAGGCACGGTCACCATCGTGCCACCCGGAGTAGGGTGCAACTGCCCAATACACACGAGGCGTGCCTACGCAGGAGTGCCCCACCATGGTCGATGACAGCAGAGCAAAGCAGCCGGGCTCCGCGCCACAACGTGCCCGTCACCTCGTGATCGCCGAGCTTGTGATCAAGCACGGATCGGTCACGATTGACGACATCGTCAAACACACCGGGGTCAGCACGATGACCGCCTATCGCGACGTTCGGGCCCTCGAGGAGGCCGGGTTGTTGCAGCTGCATCGAGGCCAGGTCTCGGCGGCCGCCAGCGGGCTGCAGGAGGCCAGCGCCGTGTTCAGGCTCGACCAGGAGCCGGAGAGCAAGGCGAAGATTGCCCGACGCGTCGCGGAGCTCATCCCCACTGGCAGTTCGGTGGCACTCGATGACTCAACCAGCGGGGTCTATGTGATCCGGGAGTTGGCCAGGTCCGCCCCGATGACGGTGATCACCAACTCGCTGTTGGTGGCCCGCGAGGCCGCTCAGACCCAGGACCTGCACCTCTTCGTCACAGGCGGCACATACGAGGGCTGGGCGGACGCACTCCTGGGCCCAACAGCGATCTCCACCCTTGCGGGTCTCGACGTCGACTTCTGCGTGCTGTCCGCCTCCGGGATATCCGACGGCCGATGCTTCCATCCCTACGAGTCAGTCGTCCAGGTGAAGAAGGCGATGATGCGGTCGGCCCGGACGAAAGTGTTGGCGCTCGACCACACCAAGCTGCAGCGAAAGGCGCTGCACACGTTCGCGCGCCTGGACGAGTTCGACCACGTGATCGTGGACCCCGGAATCGAGCCCACCGACCTTCAACGGCTTACGGAGTGGGGGGCTCAGGTCACGATCGCGAGCCCATAGGCGGGCTGAACCCACACTTCACACCACTTGTGAAAATTTTACCACGCGGGGTGGTATTTCTATCATCTTTGGTGATACTCTTCTCAAAGACGCGGCAGAGCAGCTGCGGGATTGAGGAGCTGGATTATGGGACTGCGAGTGGTGCTGGCCGCCGACCAGGCGGGCGTCTCCTACAAGGACGCCATCAAAGACATGTTGCACAACGACCCGCGCGTCGATGAGGTCATCGACGTAGGCGTGAATGCCGATACCGACCCGACGGCGTACCCCCATCTCGGCGTGGCCGGGGCGAGGAAGATCGCCAATGGTGAAGCCGACCGGGGCATCTTCGTCTGCGGGACCGGCATGGGTGTCGCCATGGCTGCCAACAAGGTTCCCGGGGTGCGCGCCAGTACTGCGCACGATTCATTCTCTGTGGAGCGTCTAGTGCTCTCCAACAACGGGCAGGTCCTCTGCCTGGGGCAACGCGTCATCGGCGAGCAGCTGGCGCTGCGGCTGGCGAACGAATTCCTCGGCTACCAGTTCGACCCCACATCGGCCTCTGCCGACAAGGTCGACGCCCTGTGCTCCTACGAGCCGCCCGCCCCCTGACCCTCGTCCACCACGTCACTTCAGGTCTTCTAGGAGAACAACGATGTTCACTGCAACTCTGGGGGTCTTCCTCCTCGGACTGGTGGTCGCCCTCGCCGGAGGTTTCGCCGGCGCGGCCATCGGGGCCAACTACGCGTTCGCCGTTACTGGTATCTGCGTCTTCGTCGCATGGGGCCTGTTCGCCGCCACGGGTTCTGGCGCAGGCTTTGACTTCCTCGCCTTCGGGCCATTCATGGGTCCGCACATCGCATTTGCCGGTGGCGTCGCCGCAGCGGCCTTCGCGCACAAGCGCGGATACGCCAACGGCCGGGACGTCTCCGAACCGCTTGCCCGCCTGGGTCGACCCAGCGTGCTCCTGGTGGGGGCGGCCTTCGGCCTTCTGGGCTACCTCACCCAGATCGGCATCTCCAAGCTGCCATGGTTCGGCACCCACACGGACTCGGTCGCATTGACCGTCGTCGTGTCGGCCGTCACGGCTCGTCTCATCTTCGGCGGCGGCAGCCTGGTGAACCCCGAAGGCATGAACCGGACCGCGTCCGGCCTGTGGGGAAGGATCGCCTCCAACGACGAGCACTTCTGGCTGAAATGGCAGCAGCGTCCCTCGCAGTACCTGACGATCGGAGCCTTCTTCGGCATCCTGGGCGGGGGCTCGTCCATCGCCCTGGCCACGTTCTTCCCCGGCGCAGAGGCATGGGCCCACACCTTCGCCTTCGGATTCTCGGCAGTGGTGATCCTGTTTCTGATCCTGGGACACGAGATGCCGGTACAGCACCACATCACCATCATCGGTGGCCTCGCCGCAGTGAGGTTCATGCCCATCCTCGCCGGTGCCGGATTCGAGTGGGGTGAGTGGGGCGAGAGCCTCAGCTGGATTGCCGTGGCCGCACTGCTTGTCGCAGCGCTGTTCGGCATGCTGTCGGCGTTTCTCGCCGAGTTCCAATCCAATCTCGTGCACGTCCGTGGCACGACCCACATTGACCCTCCCGCCATGGCGATCTGGGTCTCCACGACGATCGTGCTGACGCTCGCCAGCATCTTCAGCTGAGCGGAACGGGGAAAGAGTCATGGCCGAAGTGCCAACAGGTGTCACCACTCCGACGACATTGAAGGGTGCCTACATCTTCGATCTCGACGGGACCATCTATCTCGGCGATCACCTGCTGCCAGGTGCCGCACGGATGATCCGTGAGCTACGTCGACGAAGCATCCCGGTTCGTTTCCTCTCGAACAATCCGACGAAGGACCCGACGCAATACCAGCGCAAGCTTGCCCGGCTCGGGCTCCAGACACCCCTCGAGGATATCGCCAACACGGTGATCACCACGGTCCGCTGGTTGACCGAGAACCATCCCTTCGCCGTTCTCTTCTGTATCGGTGAGGAGCCGCTGAGGGCAGCGCTGTTGGAGGCGGGATTTCGGCTGAGTGAAGACCCAGCCGAGATCGACATCGTGATCGCCTCCTACGATCGATCGTTCGACTACCGCAAGCTCCAGATCGCGTTCGACGCCATCTGGTACCACAAACGCGCCTTCCTCATCCAGACAAACCCCGATCGGTACTGTCCGTTTCCCGAGGGACGCGGGGAGCCCGATTGCGCCGCGATCACGGCGGCCATCGAGGCCTGCACCGGGGTGACATGCGCCGTCAGCCTCGGCAAGCCGTCGCCCATCATGCTGCACGAGGCGATGGCCGGGCTGCGAGTCGACCTGTCCGACGCCGTGATGGTGGGCGACCGACTCGGCACCGACATCCAGATGGCCCTTGATGCCGGCATGCCCTCAGCCCTTGTACTGACGGGAGAGGCCACGGCCGACGATGTCGCGGCACTCCCCTTGACGACACGACCCACCTACGTCCTGGACCGCATCGACCGACTCATTCCAGCCCAACTCTGGGATGAGCTCGGGTGGACCGAGGACAACGACCACAACTGACCCTGAACACTCAACGAGGAAGGTTCTTGACCATGAGCACTGACGGCCCCTACCTGATGGGTATCGACTTCGGCACCGAAAGCTGCCGGGTCGCCATCTTCGACCTGGCGGGGCGGCCCGTGACGTTCGCCGCGACCGCCTACCGAACCCACCATCCCCGCCCGGGATGGGCTGAGCAGCACCCCGATGTCTGGTGGGAGGCCCTTCAGGCATCCTCCCGAAAGGCGCTCGCCAACTCCGGGATCCCGGCCGCATCCATCGCGGGCATCTCCTGTGACGCCACCACCATGACCGTGGTGGCGATGGACGCCCGCGGAGATGCGCTGCGGCCCGCGATCATGTGGATGGACGTCCGCGCTACTGAGCAGGCAGCCCGCGCAGAGTTGTCCGACTCCGTGGCCCGTCTATACAACGGGGCGGGCACAGCCCCGGCCACCGCAGAGTGGTACCCGTTCAAGGCAGCCTGGATCAAGGAGAACGAGCCGGAGATCTACCGGGCGGCCCACCGCTTGGTAGACGCACCCGATTGGGTCACGCACAAGTTGACAGGCGAGTGGAGCGTCAACATCAACTCCGCAGCCCTGCGCATGTACCACAACCGCGCTCACAACGGATGGCCTGAGGACTTCTACGACACCATCGGATGCGGGGATGTCTTCGACAAGATTCCGGATCGCGTGCTTGACCTCGGCACTCCGGTCGGAGGCCTCACCCCCGCAGCCGCCTCGGCGCTCGGCCTCGTGCCCGGGATCCCCGTCGCGCAAGGTCCGGCGGACGCCTGGGCCGGCCAGATCGGCTTGGGCGTGGTGACGCCGGGCAAGATGGCGCTGATCACCGGATCGTCCCATGTGCTGACCGGCCAGACAGACACCGAGATCCACGGGGCCGGCTTCTTCGGCGCCTACACCGATGGGGTCATCAAGGGCCAATACACGGTCGAAGGAGGTCAGGTCTCCACCGGCTCTGTGTTGAAGTGGTTCAAGGACAACTTCGCAAAGGACGTGGTCGCCGCCGCGGAGACCAGCGGTCTCAACGCCTACGACATCCTCAACCGCAAGTCCCGCGACATCCCTATTGGCTCTGACGGGCTCATCATCAATGAGTACTTCCAGGGCAACCGCACCCCGTACACGGACTCGAAGGCACGCGGCATCGTGTGGGGACTCTCCCTGCACCACACACCGGCCCACTTCTACCACGCCATCCAGGAGTCGGTGTGTTACGGCACGGCGCACAACCTTCGGGCCATGAAGAGCCAGGGATTCGAGGTGTCGGAGATCGTCGCGTGCGGCGGGGCCACGAACTCGCGGGAGTGGATGCAGATGCACGCGGACGTGACCGGCGTGCCGGTCACCCTCACGGAGGTCGGCGACGCTGTGGTCCTTGGCACGTGCATGCTGGCCGCCGTCGGCGCTGGGATCTACCGCGACATCCAGGACGCGTCCGATCACATGGTGCACGAGGTCGAACGGTTGGAGCCGGACCTTGAGCGTCACGAGGAGTACCAGTTCTACGTCGACCGGTATTGCGAGTCGTACCCCCAACTGGCCGACCTCACCCACCAGGTCGTCGACCACGAAGCTTCGAAGTAGAGGAGAAACACATGTCCGATCTGATCCAGGCTGCCCTCGCTGACGCTGACGACACCAAGCGTGTCGTTCTGGGCGCGAACGCAATCGACCGCGTGGCGGAGGTCTTCACCGACCTCTTCCCTGGACGTGCGGCCGTCATCATCGCAGACGAGCGGACAATGTCTGTGGCCGGCGAAGCCGTCGCTCGCGTGCTCGCCAAATCCGGGATCGACTGCCGTGAACCCCACGTGTTCCCCGGTGAGCCCGAGCTCTATGCCCAGTATGAGAACATCGCCGCCCTGCGTGGCCGTCTTGCCGAGGTCGATGCGGTTCCGATCGCGGTGGGTGCAGGAACCCTCAACGACATCGTGAAGCGGGCCACTTTCGAGCTCCAGCGTGGCTACATCATCGTCGGCACCGCGGCGTCGATGGACGGGTACACGGCCTTCGGCGCGTCGATCGCCGTCGACGGGTTCAAGCAGACCCTGGCCTGCCCCGCGCCCCAAGCGTGCATCGCCGATCTGGACGTCATGGCGGCGGCGCCCCGCGTCATGACGGCCTCTGGCTACGGCGACCTGCTGGGAAAGGTGACCTCGGGAGCAGACTGGATTCTGGCCGACGCCCTCGAGGTTGAGCAGATTGATCCCGCTGTCTGGGAGAAGGTCCAGGGCAGCCTCCGAACAGCCGTCGCCCAACCGGCGGCGCTGGCCATGGGTGAACCGGACGCCGTTGGCCGCCTGGCTGAGGGGCTGATCATGTCCGGGCTTGCGATGCAGGCGCACCAGTCCTCACGGCCGGCCTCCGGCGCCGAACACCAGTTCAGCCATCTGTGGGAGATGGAGGGGCACGGCGTCGACCAGGTGCCGCGGCTGTCGCACGGCTTCAAGGTCGGCCTGGGAACCGTGGCGATCGCGGCCCTCTACGAGGAGCTGCTCAGATTCGACATGTCACAGTTCGATGTGGACTCGGCGGTGGCGGCGTGGCGTTCGCACGGTGACCTCGAAGAGTACGTGCGGACCTTGAACCCGAACCCGAAACTGGTCGACGAAACGGTGGAACAGACGCTCTCCAAGTGGATCTCACCGGTCGAGTTGAGGGCCCGGCTGATCAAGCTGGTCGAGAGCTGGGACCGGATCGTGCCACGGCTGCGCGAGCAACTTCTGCCAGCTGACGAGTTGCAGCGTCGGCTCAGGGCAGCCGGAGCGCCGGCTCATCCTGCAGACATCGGCCTGGACTGGGATCGCTTTCGCCAGACGTACCTTCGCGCCCAGACCATTCGGAAGCGCTACACGGTCCTGGATGTGGTCTTCGAGGCCGGTCTTCTCGACGCAATAGTGGAAGGCCTGTTCTCAAGTGAGGGATTCTGGGGCCGCCAGGAGTCGTGAGTGCCACTCATCGGGCCTGGCGGATGGCCTGTCTGATGCGTTTGGCGGAGACGGGCACCGCGGTGCGCAGCTGCTGCGCGAACAGGCTCACCCGGAACTCCTCCAGGAGGAAGGCGATCTCCTCGACGGCCGGGGGCAGCGGGCCGCTGGGCAGGGAGTCGGTCAGCTCGGCGTAGGCGTCCTCCACCTCGTCGATCTCCGCCTGGAGCCGGGCGTCGCGCTCCGGTTGCTCGGCCGCCGCGCGCAGCCTGGCGACCGCGGCCTGCGCGTAGCGGGGAAGGTGGGCAAACCATGGGTCCGGTGTGGCTGAGATGAAGCGGTTGAACAGGAGGTTGTCCAGCTGCGCGGCGACATCGCGGCGCACCGGGGCCTGCTCAGGGAAACCTGGCAGCAGCAGCCGGGCCTGCGTGGCCGCAGCCAAGGCCTGCGCTGCGGTGGAGACCACCTGGCGGGTGCGCCCGGGGCACTCCTGACGCACAGCCAAGGCGACCCGCGCGTAGTCCGCCTCGGTCCGGACCTCGACGATGGGGCCCTGCTCCGCGGCGAGCTGTTCCCCCGCCTTCAACCAGGCGTCGGCGAGAAGCTCGGGCACCGTCGGGTAGGCCGAGTCCGCCAGGGACAGCTTCTCCTGCCTGCCCAGGTGTCCCACCACCCACTTCGTGGGGTCAGGATTGGTGAGGGTGAGGAGCCGGCGGACGCCCAGCGTGTGCGAGCGTGCGGCCTTCTGCGGGGAGTCCAGGACCTGCAGCCCCACGGTGGTGCCCTCATCGACGAGGGCCGGGTACCCCACCACCCCCCTCCCCACGGCGGTCTCCTTGGAGATGGCCCCGAAGGTCCAGGCCCGCTGGCCGGTGCTGGCCCGCTCCCCCGCGGAGGCGGTCAGCTTGGCCGCGACCTTCGGTGCCAGCCGGGCCGCCAACGCGTCCAGGTCGTCGCCGCGGGTGACCTCGCGGCCGTTGTCGATCACCACGAACGTGGGGCGCAGGTGGCTGCCGAGCAGCTCCGGGTGGAAGTTCGCGCCGTCGACGACGGTGCCCGTGAGGGCGGTGAGGGCCCGCCCGAGCGCGTCGGTGAAGCTCCCCTGTCCGACCTCCTCGCGCCCGGCGAGCCAGGCCAGCGCCTTGGCCGCGAAGTCCGGGGCGGGCACGAAACTGGTCCGCAGGGCCTTGGGCAGGGAGCGGATCAGCTCGGTGGCCAGCTCCCTTCTCAGTCCGGAGACCTGCCAGCTGAAGCGGGCGCCGTCGAGCTGGTTGAGGAGCTCCAGCCGCACGGTGATGGTGACACCGTCGCCGCCTGCTCCCGGATCGAAGACGTACTGGATGGGTAGCTTGTGCTGACCGACGGTCCACCTGTCCGGGAAGTCCGATGGCCGAAGCTGGGTGGCGTCCACCACCGCGTCGTCGATCATGAGGGTGGGCCACTGCTCGCGCGGGATCCCGCGCAGCCACTTGTCCAGCGTGGCGCCCGAGACCACGTCTGGCGGGATGCGGGCGTCGTAGAACTCGTAGAGCGCCTCGTCGGAGATGAGGAGGTCCGGGCGCCGCATCCTGTCGGTCATCTTCGTGGCCTCGTCCAGGACTGCCCTGTTGGCCGCCACCAGCGGCTGGCGCGTCTCCCAGTCCCCCTCGACCAGGGCGCTGCGCAGGAAGATCTCACGCGCCTCGACCGGGTGCTCGGAGGCGTAGTCCGCGCGACGGCCCGCGACGATCGGCACCCCGAACAGCGTCACCCGCTCGCTGGCCACCACGCTCGCGGAGCGAGAGGACCATCGGGGCTCGGACAGGGTGCGGGTGAGCACGTGCCCGCCCACCTCCTCGATCCACTCCGGCCGCACCTCCGCCACCGTGCGCGCCCAGAGCTGAGACGTCTCCACCAACTCGAAGGCCATCACCAGCGCCGGGGTGGAGCGGGCCAGCGACGAGCCGGGCTGGATGGCGAACCGCGCCCCCCGTGCGCCCTGATACAGCGTGAGCGGGCGGCGCTTGCCCGGCTGCGGCTTGGCCTTCTCCTGCTCCACCAGCCCCACGTTGGACAACAGCCCGGTCAGCAGGCAGGTGAGCACGTCCGGCATCGGGCCCCGGCCTGAGGCGTCCAGGTCCAGCTCCTTGACGGCCTCCCGCAGCTGCGAGACCAGATCCTCCCATTCGCGGAACCGGATGAAGCTGAGGTACTCCTCGCGGCACATCCGCCGGAACGCGTTGCCGGAGAGCTCGTGGCGACGCTTTCTCAAATAGGTCCAGATGTTGAGCAGCACCTCGAAGTCGCCGCCCTCCAGGGTGGGCTTGGCGGGGCTGTCCTTGCGGGTGCCGCTGTGGGCGGTGTGGCGCAGGGGCGCGCCGTCCGTGGCCGGCTGGGCGGCGTCCTCGACGCCCCAGAAACGACGGTGGGACTGGTCCGCCTGCGCCTGGAAGGCCGCGGGACGCTCACGGACGTCCGGGACCGTCAGACCGGCCACCACCACGAGGACCGTGCCGAGGGTGTGGCGCCTGGACCCCTCGATCAGCATCCTGCCCAGGCGCGGGTCCACCGGCAGCCGGGCCAGCATGCGTCCGGTGCGGGTGAGCCGGACGTGGTCGTGACGTTTGCGGGGATGGAGCGCGCCCAGTTCGGTGAGCACCCGAACACCGTCGTTGATCTGGGAGACCACCGGCGCCTCGACGAACGGGAACGACTCGACATCGCCCAGACCGGCCTGCGCCATGAGGAGGATGACGGTGGCGAGGTTGGTGCGCAGGATCTCCGGTTCCGAGTACAGCGGCCTCGACTCGTAGTCCTCCTCGCTGTAGAGCCTGATCGCGATGCCCGGGCCGAGGCGACCGCAGCGGCCGGCGCGCTGGTTGGCGGAGGCCTGCGAGACCGGCTCGATGGGCAGCCGCTGAACCTTCGTGCGCGCGGAGTAGCGCGAGATGCGGGCCGTGCCGACGTCGACCACGTAGCGGATACCGGGCACCGTGATGGAGGTCTCGGCCACATTGGTGGCGAGCACCACCCGCCGGCCGCTGTGCGGGTGGAACACGCGCTGCTGCTCGGCGGACGAGAGCCGGGCGTACAGCGGCAACACGTCGAGGCCGGTGCCCAGCTTGTCGATGGCCTCGGCGGTGTCGCGGATCTCCCGCTCCCCACTGAGGAAGACGAGGATGTCGCCCACCGCGGACTCGGTGACGATCTCCTCCACAGCGGAGGCGATCGCGTCGATCTCGTCCTGGTCCTCCTCGAGCGGCCGGTAGCGCGTCTCGACGGGGAAGGTGCGCCCCGACACCTCGACCACGGGCGCGCCGTCGAAATGCTCCGAGAAGCGGGCCGTGTCGATGGTGGCCGAGGTCACGATGATTCTCAGCTCGGGCCGCCGCGGCAGCAGCTGCTTGAGGTAGCCGAGCAGGAAGTCGATGTTGAGGCTGCGCTCGTGGGCCTCGTCGATGATGATCGTGTCGTAGCGACTGAGGAGGCGGTCGTGGGTGAGCTCGGAGAGCAGGATGCCGTCGGTCATCACCTTGACCCTGGTCTGCGCCGTCACCTTCCGGGTGAAACGCACCTGGTAGCCGACGAAATCGCCCAGCTCGACGCCGCACTCCACCGCGATCCGCTGCGCCACGGTGCGGGCCGCGATCCGCCTCGGCTGGGTGTGGGCGATCCGCTCCCTCCCCGCCAGGAGGCAGATCTTGGGCAGCTGAGTGGTCTTGCCGGAGCCGGTCTCCCCGGCCACCACCACCACCTGATGGTCGCGGATGAGCCCCGCGATGCGTTCGGCCTCCGCCGCGATCGGCAGCGACGCGACGACTTCGATGACGGGCTGGTCCGTGGGTGGCGGCAGCGTCATCGAGTGATGAAGAGCGGGCATTCAGCGTGGGCCATCAGCCCTCGCATCAGCCCACCGAGGCTGAAGCCCGGAATGTGGGACTCCCCCACCCCGAGCACCAGCAGGTCGTAGCCGGCGCTGCGGCTGACGAGCTCGTTGATGGGGCTGTCCGCCGCCACGAGTACCTCGTAGGCGACGCCGGGGTGCTTCTCCGCGACAGTCTTGGCGATGGCCTCGATGCCGCCCTTCGCGAAGCGCACCTGCTCGTCGAGCTGGTTGGGGCTCAGCTTGCGGGCGAACAGGCCGACGGGGGGCTGGACGGCGTGCACGATCTCCAGCTTCGCGCCGAGCCGCTCGGCCTGAAGGAAGCCTGCCTCGAGGATCGTCTCCGAGCCGGGATCCGTCTGCAGGCCCACGCCCACGACTCCCTTACCGCCCACCGGATTCGGGTGGGCCGCTGCCGAGATGACAACGACCGGGCATGCCGCGTTAGCCACCACGGCCACGGAGGTGGAGCCCACGAACATGCGCTCCAGGCCGGTGGCGGCCCGGCGGCCCACCACGACGAGGTCCGCGACCTCGCTCAGCCGCGACATCACGCCGCCCGGCGAGCCCATCACCACCTCGGTCTTGATCTTGTCCTCGGCGAGGCCCATCTCCATGGCGACATCCTTGGCCTGTTCGTTGGCGGTGGCGCCGGCGGACTGCAGGATCTCCGGGTCGTAGACCACGCCCCAGGCGCCTGCCATCAGGGTGTCGTCGACAGCGTTGACGAGCAGGAGTTCCCCGCCGTAACGCAGCACGGTGCCGGTGCCGAACCGGACGGCGCGCAGACCGTCGTCGCTTCCGTCGACTCCGACCACCACCAGCGGTGAGGTGCGTTCAGTCATGGTGGACTCCTAACTCTTGAAGGTTCCCGAGACGACGCGGCCGGCGATCGTGCTTGCCGTGATGGCCAGCCCTACGGTCAGGCCGCCCTCGAGCCAGCTGATGCTGGAGACCGCGGCGTCCGCCGGCCCGCTGATCCCGCGCACGAGCACGGACCATCCCGTTGCGGTCTCCTGGTCGATCTCGTCGACCTGGAAGGCCACCTCCGTGGGCGCCGCCAGGCCCGCAAGGAACGACTCGTGCGTGGTGTGGAAGACGATGACGCCCTCGACGACACGGAAGTTGACCGGCACCACGGAGATCCCCTCGGGGGAGCTCCACGCGACGCGCCCGACCACCGCGTCCGAGACCAGCGCCCAGCACTCATCGGCGTCGAGCCGGGAGAAGTAGGTCACTGCCTGGGGGTCCGTCGTCATGACTCCACTCTAGTGCTCACCAGAGGCGGCTGCGGCCGTCAGAACGTGGTGCGGCCACCCAGCTTGGTGGCCAGTTCGTCGTCGATGCCGTCGGCGATCTGACTCAGGGCGGAGAGGGCCTGGTGGAGATGAGCCGGCACGAAGGGTTGGGCCGCCACCGACAGCTGGACGAAGACCCGGTCCCGGTGCAGCGCGAACCGCCCGTACCGGGACTCGACGTTGAGGTCGTTGAGCACCTCGCAGGCCCTCGACCGGCCCGTGACGTCGTGGACCAGCGCCGAGAAGAGGACCAGCTCGGCGCCGTCGGGGGTGGAGCGCAGGAACACCATGGTGGAGCCCACGCGGATGGCCACGTCGCCCAGCTCGTTGCGCAGCGTGGGGTGCCGGTAGGTCCGACGGAGCTCCTCGTCGACCAGCGAGTCCAGCTCCGCCCGCGACCCCGGCATGACGGCGGTCTCCTCCCGCGACAGCTTCCGTGGGGACAGCGGCGCCCATGCGGTGTTGCCCTGAAGGATCTCGGCGAGTTGGTCCGGTTCGAGGAAGACGGGGTGCAGCACCCCGAACACCCCCGTGAGCGTCTGGGTGGCCAGTTCCGCGAGGGTGGAGGACGACTCCTGGTCCGCCTCCGTGTGGTAGCTGTCCGAGCTCTCATCCGGCGCGCCCCAACCCAGCTCCCGCAGGGCGGCGGCCTCCGCCGGAGAGGGCGCACCGTCGTCTGCGCCGATCACGTAAGCAGTCACCACCAGGGGTGAGGTCATCGAAAAACGCAGGCCGGGGCGCAGCGCGGCGGCGTCGGTGTTGGCCACGGAGATGGTGAGGTCTGCGCTGGCGTCCATCACCGAGAGCACCTCGTCGAGGCGGAGGGTGAACTCCGCCCAGGCGTGCCTCTGGGTGACGTCGAAATCGAAGTCCTGATAGTCGGCCATGGTGGTCACTCCACCTCCTCCTGCGTCAACCTAGCAAACACCAGCGTCCGCGCTGGTGCCTAGGCTGAGCGGCATGTGGGCAGCGCTCGAGGGATTCAGCACGATCGGCCTGGTGATGGCCGTGGGGTTCGTGCTGGCACGCGCCCGCCTGGTGGGACGCTCGGCCCAGCGGGCCCTGGGGGACGTGGCATTCTTCGTGGGCCAGCCCGCCCTGGTGCTGGTCGCGGTCGCGGAGGCTGACCTGGAGCTCCTGTTCGGATGGCACGTGGTGACGTTCGGCGGGGCCTGCATCGCCACCGGGCTCACGTTCGCGCTTGTCATGGCCCGACGGTGGCGCACGGGCCGCGCCGAAGCCACCATGGGGTACCTCGCCACCAGCTACGTCAACGCGGGCAATCTCGGCATCCCCATCGCCGCCTTCGTCCTGGGCGACCCGGCGTGGGCGGCGCCCGCCATGCTGCTCCAGGTGTTGGTGCTGCAGCCGACCGCCGTGGCCGTGCTGGAGTCGTCCCCCTCAGGGCGGGGACGCTCCGTGGTGCGCAGCTTCGTCACCCATCCACTGGTCCTCGGCGGCGTAGGCGGGCTGGCCCTCAACCTCAGCGGCCTGCAGCCTCCCGCCATGGTGTGGGCGCCCGTGGGCCTGTTGGCCGATCTCGGCATCCCGGCGATGCTGTTGGCGTTCGGCATGTCGCTGCATTCGAGCCCGCTGCCGCGTCAGCTGTCACGCAGAGCGGTGGCGGCGATCCTCACCAAGTCCTTCGTGGTCCCCGCCGTGGCGTTGCTGCTCGGACTCGCCCTCGGGCTGTCTGGCACCCCGCTGCGTGCCGCCGTCGTGTTGGCGGCGCTCCCCACGGCACAGGTGGTCTTCGTGCACGCCGTGCGCTACGGGGTGGGAGTGCGCCTTGTGCAGGCCACGACGCTCTGGTCCATGCTGCTCAGCGTGCCCGTGATCGTCGCGGCCGGGGCCCTCTTGCGGTGAGCCGGTAGACTGGCGGCTCCGCCGGCCATTCTCCTGGGAGCACCATGTTCGATCCCACCACATGGGATGCACCGTTCGCCGTCGTGGTTTTGGCGCTCTTCGTGATCGTGATGCTGCGCGCCAACGGCACCTACTGGTTGGGGCGGGCGCTGGCGGCCGGGGCCCGGCGCAGCCGGTGGGAGAGGCTCCTCGAATCGAAGCACTACGCCACCGGGGCACGGTGGCTCAACAGGTGGGGCGCGCCGGCGGTGTCGCTGTCGTTCCTCACCATCGGCATCCAGACCATGGTCAACCTCGCCGCCGGGGTGGCCCAGATGCCGCTGCGGCGCTACCTTCCCGCGGTCACCGTCGGCTGCGTGCTGTGGGCGTTCATGTACGGCACCGTGGGGTTCATCGGATGGCTGGCCATCGAAGCGCTGTGGGGTCGCTCCCCTGCGCTGACGCTCGCCCTCGTGGCCTTGGCCGCGGCGGGGATCATCTGGGCGCTCGCCCGTCGCGATCGCGTCCCGGCTGCGGTTCCCGCGGAGTAGTCTCACCCCGTTGAACCACTGCGGCAGGAGGCGTCATGGCGGACCAGGGTCGCACGGATCGGCTCCTGCGCTCGCTGCGCCTGCGGCCCACCGTCCCGTCCCCTGACGGACCCACCCCGGAGCCGGTCGCCCCCGATACTGCGCCCCGCACGGCGGCCAGCTGCATCGTCGACGCGGGGATCTACGTGTCGGGTCGGCGGATCGCCACGCCGGGCACGTTCGAGGAGGCGTTCCGCCTGCTCGACGAGCATCCCGAGGGATTCGCCTGGATGGGGCTCTACCGCCCGCGCCACTCCGACATGTCGCTGCTGGCCGAGGAGTTCCGGCTCAGCCCCCTGGCCGTGGAAGACACCATCACCGCGCATCAGCGGCCCAAGTTCGAGCGCTACGAGGACGTGCTGTTCCTGGTCCTGAGAGCCGCGCAGTACATCGACCGCAGCGAGACGGTGGACTTCGGTGAGGTCCACGCCTTCGTCGGCGACCGGTTCGTGGTCACGGTGCGGCACTCGGAGACCCCGGACCTCACCCGCGTCCGTCAGGAACTGGAGGGCACGCCGTCGGTGCTGGCCAAAGGTCCCAGCGTGGTGCTGCTCCGGCTGCTGGACGGGATCGTCGACGACTACACCCCCGTCGCGATGGGCATCGAGAACGACATCGACGAGATCGAGACGCAGGTGTTCACGGGCAGCTCGCGGGTGTCGCGGCGCATCTATCAGCTCTCCCGCGAGGTGATCGACTTCCAGCGCGCGGTTCGGCCCCTCAAACAGATCATCGAGGGAGTCCGGGGAGATCGGGTCTTCGCCTCAGCCGGCGAGCGCAGACGCCAGGAGCTCCGCGACATCGAGGACCACGCCATCGCCATGATCGAGCGGATCGACGCCCTCCGCGAGACCCTGAAGGGCACGCTGGACCTCAACATCTCGCTCCAGGCCCAGCGGCAGAACGAGGAGATCAGCAACATGACCGCCGCCAGCCTCAAGCAGGCGGAGGAGACGCGCCGGATCGCCGCCTGGGCGGGTGTGCTCTTCGTGCCGAGCCTGGTCACCGGCACCTACGGCATGAACTTCCACACCATGCCGGAGCTCGCCTGGGTGTGGGGCTACCCGTTCGCCTTGGCGCTGATGCTGGTCACCGGCGTGGGGATGTACACGGTGTTCAAGCTGAAGGGCTGGCTGTAGCGCTCTCCTCCACAGCCCTCAGGAGAGCTTGCGGGCCGCGCCCTTGTCCGCGGACTGCGCCAGCATGCCGTAGATCTTCAGGGCCGTGGAGACCTCGCGTTCGCGGGCCTGCGGCGCCCACCCCGCGGCGTCCTGCGCGGCGCGGCGCGCAACGAGAGTGGCGTCGTCCACGTTGAGCGTGATGGAGCGGTTGGGGATGGAGATGGTGATGGTGTCGCCGTCCTCGATGAGGCCGATGGCACCGCCCGAGGCCGCCTCAGGCGACACGTGGCCGATGGACAGGCCCGAGGAGCCTCCTGAGAACCGGCCATCGGTGATCAGGGCGCATTGCGGTCCGAGGCCGAGCGCCTTGAGATACGCCGTGGGGTACAGCATCTCCTGCATGCCGGGGCCGCCCTTGGGACCCTCGTACCGGACGATGACGATGTCGCCGGGCTGGATCCGCTTGCCCAGGATGGCCTCCACGGCGTCGTCCTGGGACTCGGTGACGACGGCGCGCCCGGTGAATTCCCACTGGGCCTCCGGCACGCCGGCGGTCTTGACGATGGCGCCGTCCGGGGCCAGGTTGCCGGTGAGGACCGCGAGCCCGCCGTCGAGCGTGTAGGGGTGCTCCACGGAGCGGATGCAGCCACCCTCGGCGTCGGTGTCGAGGCTCTCCCAGCGGTTGGTCGAAGAGAACGCCTCGGTGGTGCGGACCCCTCCGGGGGCGGCGTGGAACAGCTCGACAGCCTCAGGGCGGGCCTTGCCGCTGCGGATGTCCCAGTCGCCCAGCCAGTCCTGCATCGTCCGGGAGTGGACCGTGGAGACCGTGTCGTCGAGCTTGCCTCCCCGGTACAGCTCACCGAGGATGGCGGGGACGCCGCCGGCGCGGTGCACGTCCTCCATGTAGTACTTCGGCGAGTTGGGCGCCACCTTGGCCAGGCAGGGCGTGGCGCGGGAGATGGCGTCGATGTCGTCCATGGTGAAGTCCACGCCCGCCTCCTGCGCGGCGGCCAGCAGGTGCAGCACCGTGTTGGTGGAGCCGCCCATCGCCACATCCAGCTTCATGGCGTTGGAGAAGGCCGCCTTGGTGGCGATCGACAGCGGCAGGACGGAGGCGTCCTCCTCGTCGTACCAGCGGCGGCACAGCTCGACGATGAGGCGGCCGGCCTCCTGGAACAGGCCCTTGCGGGCCGACGCGGTGGCCAGCGTCGACCCGTTGCCGGGAAGCGCGAGGCCGACCGCCTCAAGAAGGCAGTTCATGGAGTTGGCGGTGAACATGCCGGAGCAGGAACCGCAGGTGGGGCAGGCGTTGGCCTCGATCCGGCCCAACTCGTCGTCGGTGACGCTCGGGTCCACGGCGGAGACCATGGCGTCGACGAGGTCCAGGGACTTCACGACGCCGCCCTCCTTCACGACGGCCTTTCCGGCCTCCATGGGTCCGCCGGAGACGAAGACTGCGGGGATGTTGAGCCGGAGGGCGGCCAGGAACATGCCGGGGGTGATCTTGTCGCAGTTGGAGATGCACACCAGAGCGTCCGCGCAGTGCGCGTTGGCCATGAACTCCACCGAATCGGCGATCAGCTCGCGGCTGGGCAGCGAGTAGAGCATGCCCCCGTGGCCCATCGCGATGCCGTCGTCGACGGCGATGGTGTTGAACTCGCGTCCGATGCCGCCCGCCTCGGCGATGGACTCGGAGACCAGCTTGCCCATGTCGCGGAGGTGGACGTGGCCCGGCACGAACTGCGTGAATGAGTTGGCCACGGCGACGATCGGCTTGCCCCAGTCCGAGTCCGTGATGCCCGTGGCGCGCCAGAGGGCGCGGGCGCCGGCCATGTTGCGGCCGTGGGTGGTGGTGCGGGACCGGAGTGCCGGCATGAGGATCCTCCAAGGGCAGGCGACGTACCCACCAAGGGTACCCTCCGGCAGTCTCCGCGCCCGGGCGGTCCGCGGCCGACCTGGGTCCGCGGCGGCTACTCCCCCGTCGCGAGGGGACGGGACGTGTGGCTGTACTGGGACCAGGAGCCGGGGTAGAGCCGCCCCCTCCCGAGCCCGGCGTATTCCATCGCGATCAGGTTGTGGCAAGCGGTGATGCCCGAGCCGCAGGTGGAGATGACGGCGGCTGCGTCGTCGACGGCGGCAAAGCGCTCGCGCAGCTCCCCGGGGGTCTTGAATCGGCAGCCGTCGGTGAGGTTGCCGGTCATCGGATAGTTGCGCGCCCCGGGGATGTGGCCCGCCCTGGGGTCCAGATGCTCCGCTTCACCGCGGAAGCGTTCGGGTCCGCGGGCGTCGATGACGAACTCACCCGCCGCGGTCTCCTCGATGTCCGCCAGGGCGGAGTCCGGCCAGGACCTCACGGAGAACTCCCCATGGGGTCGCTTCGGCACCTCCGAGGTGAGGGGGCCGTCCCAGGCCTGGATGCCCCCGTCGAGGAGGGCTGCGTCGTGGCCGAGGATGCGCAGCAGCCACACCAGGCGGGCGGCCATCGCCCCGCCGGCGTCGTCGTAGGCCACGATCGTGTCCGCGTCGCTGATGCCCAGGTGGGCCAAGCCTTCGGCGAAGGTGGCCGGGTCCGGGAGCGGGTGACGCCCGCGGGCCTTCGACGGCGGGTCCGCCAACACGTCGTCCATGGCGACGAACACGGCCCCGGGGAGGTGGCCGGCGGCGTAGGCGTCGCGGCCCGAGCGCCCGTCGAGGTAGTGGCGCACGTCTGCGACGATCGCGTCGGGATGGGCGGCGAGCCAGCCCTGGTCAACCACTGGAGGAATCACGCGCCCAGCCTACGACCCCCGCTTCCTGGCTGGGGGCCCGCCCAAGGTCAGGCCGCTCCCCGTGGAGCAGCCTCCGCTCCCAGTAGAAGTCAGCGCGCGGCCGACACCAGCGCCAGCAGCGCGGCGGCGTATGCCTCGGCGGGATCGTCGGCGATGAAGGAACGGGCGGGCTGGCTCGGGATCTCGATCACGACGGCATATTCGCCTGTCTGTGACCTGCCGAGCGAACGGAACGTGCCGCCCAGCAGCTCGCGCAACTGGTCCTCGCGCGGCAGCCACAGCGCCTTGTCTGCCGGCACAGAATCCAACGCCCACTCGGTGGTGCCGTTGAACGCCAGCAGAGTCCCCGTGGCGTGGTCACGGGCCTCGACGACCATGTTGGCCAGCGTGAACACCTCGTCCTCGAGGTCGAGCGCCTCAACCAGGAACCGGTCCCCCTCCGCGGGTTTCCAGGCCACCCCGGCGCGGGCCAGCCGTTCGGCGGTCGAACGTGAAATCATCTCGTCTCCTTCGTGCCGGAAGTGGGTCACAGAACCTTGCTCAGGAAGTCCTGCGTCCGTGGCTCCTTCGGGGAGCCGAACAGCTCCGACGGCGGCCCCTCCTCCACAATGGTGCCCTCCGCCATGAACAGGACCCTGTCGCACACCTCGCGGGCGAATCCCATCTCGTGGGTCACGATCACCATCGTCATGCCCTCCGCGGCCAACGTGCGGATGACCGCGAGCACCTCCCCCACCATTTCGGGGTCGAGGGCGCTGGTGGCCTCGTCGAACAGCATCACATCCGGCCGCATCGCCAACGCCCGCGCGATCGCGACGCGCTGCTTCTGCCCACCTGAGAGCTGTGCCGGTCTGGCATCCACCTTGTCAGCCAGCTGAACGCGGGTGAGGAGCTCGACCGCCCTGTCATGGGCCTCAGCCTTGGACATCCGCTTCAGCTGCACCGGGGCAAGCATGATGTTCTCCGCGACCGTCATGTGCGGGAACAGGTTGAAGTGTTGGAAGACCATGCCGATCCGCTGACGGACCACGTCGATGTCGGTCTTGGGGTCCGTCAGATCCTGGCCTTCGAAGACGATCCGGCCACTCGTGGGCTCCTCCAGCTTGTTGAGGCAGCGCAGGAAGGTGGATTTGCCGGAGCCTGATGGCCCGATGACGGTGACGACCTCACCCTCCCGGATCGAGACGTCCAGACCCTTGAGCACCTCAAGGGTGCCGAATGACTTGCGCAGGTCCTTGACCTCGAGAAGTGGACTGTTCTGCGTGGTCACTTGTTGAACCTCCGGTCGACGGCGTTGGACAGCATGGTCAGGGCCTTGATGACGATCAGATAGAGCGCACCCACGATCAGCCAGATCTCCGCGGATCGGAAGTTGTTGGCGATGATCTGCTGACCCTGATAGGTCAGCTCGGCCAGGCCAAGGACCGCCAGCAGCGACGTGTCCTTCAGCGTGATGACGAACTGATTGATGAACGACGGCGTCATGATCTTCACCGCCTGGGGAACCACCACCTTCTTCATGGACGTCATCCACGGAAGCCCGAGTGAACGGGCCGCCTCGAGCTGGCCGGGATCCACCGACTGGATGCCGCCGCGGACGATCTCTGTCATGTACGCGCCGGCGTTGAGGGCCAGCGTCAGGATGCCGGCCACAAGGACGTCGAGTTTCACCCCGGTCAGCGTCGGCAGCCCGAAGTAGATGAAGAACGCCTGAACCAGCAGCGGCGTCCCGCGGAAGATGTCGACGTAGACGCTCGCGATGGCATTGAGCACCGCGTTTCCGCCGACCTTGAAGAACCCGAGCACCAGACCGAGAATCAGCGCGAACAGCAGGGACAATGCGGTGGCCGCGATGGTCATCAGCATGCCCTTGCTCAGGGCGGGCAGGCTGGTGACGAGAAGGTCGATGAAGCCCAGGCGACCAGTCTCCGTCGGCGCCTGGAGGTAGGTGTCGAGCACGGCCTGGTAGGAGCCGTCGGCCTTCATCTCGGCGAGGCCGGCGTTGAACGCGGCGAGCAGTTCGGGGTTCATCCCCTTGTTCACGGCGAACCCGTACTGGCCTCCGGGCTCCTTGGGCGTCACGGCCTTGAGCCCGTTGCCCTGCTTGATGCCGTAGGCCAACACCGGGTAGTCGTCGAAGACGGCGGCCGCGGTGCCGGCGTTGACCTCGGAGTACATGGTGTCTGCCTGGGGCAGCGCCTTGACTGTGAAGCCGTACTGGTCCTTGATTGATTCGGCGAAGGCCAACCCCTCCGAGCCCGTCTTGGCGACGACCGTCTCACCCTCGAGGTCCTCATACGTTGCGATCGCAGAGTCCCCCTTCACCGCCATCTGGATGCCCGAATCGAAGTACGGATCGGAGAAGTCGAAGATCTCCCTGCGCTCGTCGGTGATCGACATGCCGGCGATGACACCCGCCACCTGGTTGGACTGCAGGGCTTGGAGGGCCGCGTCGAACCCCACCGACTTCACGTCGACCTCGAACCCCTTGCGCTCGGCGATGGCGTAGAGAAGATCGATGTCGATACCGGTCAGCTCACCGCTGGCGTCTCTGAACTCGAAGGGCGCGAACGTGGTGTCCGTGGCGATCGCGTAGGTCTTGCCGGCGACAAGCGGATCGATCCCGGAGGCGGGCTCGCCACCGGCACCGCCCCCGCCGTCGTCCAGGTACTCGTCGAGGATCTGCTGGTAGGTGCCGTCCTCTTTCATCGCAGCCAGCTGCGCGTTGAACTCGGCGAGCAGGGCCCCGTTCTGACCCTTGCTCACCGCGAATCCGTAGGACCCTCCGGGCTCCTTGGCGGTGACGGTCTTGAGTCCGTTGCCCTGCTTGATTCCGTAGGCCAGAACCGGGTAGTCATCGAAAACTGCCGCTGCCGTGCCGGCATTGACCTCGGAGTACATGGTGTCTGCCTGAGGAAGCGCCTTGACCGTGAACCCGTACTCACCCGCGATGGACTGGGCGAACCTCAGGCCCTCCGAGCCGGTCTTGGCGACGACAGTCTGATCGCGGAGGTCCTCGTAGGACGCGATGGTGGAGTCCTGCTTGACCGCCATCTGGATGCCGGACTCGAAGTACGGATCGGAGAAGTCGAACGTCTGTCTGCGCTCGTCGGTGATCGACATGCCCGCAATGACCCCGGCGACCTGCCCGGACTGCAACGACTGCAGGGCGGCGTCAAAGCCCACCGACTTGATGTCGACGGTGAAGCCACCGCGCTCGGCCACCTCGCGGATCAGGTCCATGTCGATGCCGGTCAGCTCGCCGCTGGTGTCGCGGAACTCGAACGGCGCGAAGGTGGTGTCGGTGGCGATCGCGAACGTCTTGCCCACCACATCGGGGTTGGGGGAGGGTGCGGCCTGCGCGACGGGCGCCGCGAGGAAGCCGCCGATCATCAGCACCGCGACCGCCGCGGAAAGCCTGCGCACGTGACCCGACAGATTCAGACTTCTCACAGTGGCGTTCCTCTCCCTGGGCGCCCTCGGTGGGCGCTGGCTGAACGATATCCCCATCAGAGAGGGCCAAGGCCTCGGATCCTGAAAGGGGCGGCCCGGCTCATCGCCGGACCGCCCCCAGCAGACTCAGATCAGCTGCAGCCGCTGGTGGAGCCGCAGCCCTCGCAGACGTAGCAGGACCCGCTGGGCCGCATCTTCGTGCCGCACGTCATGCACAAAGGTGCGTCAACCTCCCGGCCGGTCAGCGACTCCATGAGCTCCGCCGTCGTGTGGGCCGTGGTGAAACCGGCCGTCGACGGCGCGTCGATCAGTGAGGGCTGACGAGCCCCGTCGACCTGGAAGTCATCGCCTGCGTCGTTGCGCAGGGAGTCCGCCTCGGACATGGCCGCCTCGTCCTCCTCGGAGAGGTAGGACCCGGTCTCGACGTAGCGTGCGCGCTCCGAGGCGGTGTAGATGCCCAGCTCGGCGCGGTCGTCGAAGCTCAGGTAGTCCAGGGCGAGGCGTCGGAAGATGTAGTCCATGAACGACTGGGCGATCCGGATGTCCGGGTCATCGGTCATGCCTGCGGGCTCGAACTTGAGGTTGGTGAACTTCTGCACGAAGCTCTCCAAGGGCACCCCGTACTGCAGACCGATCGAGACTGCGATGGAGAACGCGTCCATGACGCCGGCCAGGGTGGAGCCCTGCTTGCCGAGCTTGAGGAAGACCTCGCCGATGCGGCCGTTCTCGTAGGCGCTGGAGGTCATGTAGCCCTCGGCCCCGCTGACGGAGAAGCTCGTGGTGCGCGACGCCCGGGACTTCGGGAGGCGCTGGCGCTTCGGCCGGTACTCGATCCGAACCTCGGGCTCGGCCTTCTTCTCCTCCTTGGTCTCCCCGTTGCCCTCGGAGAGGGGTTGGCCGACCTTGCAGTTGTCGCGGTAGACCGCCAGCGCCTTGAGGCCCAGCTTCCAGCCCTGCAGGTAGACGTCCTCGATCTCCTCGACCGTGGCCGTCTCCGGCAGGTTGACGGTCTTGGAGATCGCGCCGGAGAGGAACGGCTGGACGGCCGCCATCATCCGGACGTGGCCCATCGGCTTGATGGAGCGTGCGCCCATGGCGGTGTCGAAGACCTCGTAGTGCTCGGCAGCCAGACCGGGGGCGCCGATGACGTGGCCGTTGGAGCCGATGAACTCGACGATGCCGTCGATCTCCTCGGTGCTGTAGCCGAGGCGCTTGAGGGCGCGCGGGATGGTCTGGTTGACGATCTGCATGGAGCCGCCACCGACGAGCTTCTTGAACTTGACCAGGGAGAAGTCCGGCTCGACGCCGGTGGTGTCGCAGTCCATCATGAAGCCGATGGTCCCGGTGGGGGCCAGCACCGAGGCCTGCGCGTTGCGGAAGCCGTTCTTGGCACCGAGGGTGACCACCCGGTCCCATTCGCGTGCGGCGATGGAGTACAGGTGCCTGTCGTCGATGAGCACCCGCAGGTCGTCGTTGGCGGCCTGGTGCTTGCGCATCACGCGCTGGTGCGCCTCGGCGTTGACGGCGTACCCGTTGTAGGGGCCGACGATGGCGGCGAGCTCAGCCGAGCGTCGGTAGGAGGCCCCCGTCATGACAGACGTGATGGCCGCCGCGGTGGAGCGCCCGCCGTCGGTGTCGTATCCCTTGCCCATGGCCATCAGCAGCGCCCCGAGGTTGGCGTAGCCGATGCCCAGCTGGCGGAAGTTGCGGGTGGTCTCCCCGATGGATTCGGTGGGGAAGTCCGCGAAACAGATGGAGATGTCCATCGCCGTGATGATGAGCTCGACGGCCTTGACGAACAACTCCGCGTCGAACGTGCCATCCGGCTTGAGGAACTTCAGCAGGTTCAGCGAGGCGAGGTTGCACGACGAGTTGTCCAGGCTCATGTACTCCGAGCACGGGTTGGACGCCGTGATGGGGCCGGTGACCGGGTTGGTGTGCCAGTCGTTGATGTGATCGTGGTACTGGATGCCGGGGTCGGCGCACTCCCACGCAGCGGTGGAGATCTTGCGGAAGAGCTCCTTGGCGTCCACCTCTTCGAGGACGGAGCCGTCGGTACGCGAACGCAGCCCGAAGGGGCCACCCTCAACCACTGCCGTCATGAACTCGTCGGTGACCCGCACCGAGTTGTTGGCGTTCTGGTACTGCACGGAGGTGATGTCCTTGCCACCCAGATCCATGTCGAACCCGGCGTCGCGCAGGGCACGGATCTTGTCCTCCTCGCGCGCCTTCGTCTCGACGAACTCGACGATGTCCGGGTGGTCCACGTCCAGGACCACCATCTTGGCGGCGCGCCGGGTGGCACCTCCAGACTTGATGGTGCCCGCCGAGGCGTCCGCGCCGCGCATGAACGACACCGGGCCGGAGGCTGTGCCTCCGGAGCTCAGCAGCTCCTTCGAGGAGCGGATGCGCGACAGGTTGAGCCCGGCGCCGGAGCCGCCCTTGAAGATGAAGCCCTCCTCCTTGTACCAGTTGAGGATGGAGTCCATCGAGTCATCGACGCTGAGGATGAAGCACGCGCTGACCTGCTGCGGCGAGGGGGTGCCGACGTTGAACCAGACGGGTGAGTTGAAGGAGAAGTACTGGTTGAGCAGCATCCAGGTGAGCTCGTGGCCGAAGATCTCGGCGTCCTCCTCCGTGGCGAAGTAGCCGAAGTCCTGACCCGCCTTGGCGTAGGACGTGACCACCCTGTCGATCAGCGTGCGCAGGCTCTCCTCACGCTGAGGGGTGCCCAGCGCGCCACGGAAGTACTTGGTGGTGACGATGGTGGAGGCGTTGACGCTCCAGGAGGACGGGAACTCCACCGCGCGCTGCTCGAAGACGTTCTCCCCGGTCCGCCAGTTGGTCTGCACCACGTCACGGCGGTCCCACTCGACCTCGTCGTAGGGATGCACCCCCTTCTTGGTGAAGACCCGCTCGATGGTGAGTCCCTTGCGCGGCGCTGCGTCCTTGGTACGCGTGGCGCGTGCGGCTGTCGCGGTCATAGTCATTCCCCTCGGTTTCCTGATGTGTAGCGCTGGAAGATGTGTGTTAGCTGATGAGTGGCTGCTGTGCCGAGACGGGCCCGACGACCGCGGCGGCGCGGCTCAGATCCTTCTCGGCCGCGCTCAGGCGCAGCAGATCGATCTCGCGTTGGAAATCGTCCACGGAGTCATAGTTCTTGTAGACGCTGGCGAACCGGAGGTAGGCGACGGAGTCCAGCTCCTCGAGCGGGCCGAGGATGGCCACGCCGATCTGCTCGGCCGGGATCTCGGCCTGGCCGGACGCACGCAGCGACTCCTCGACGCGTTGGGCCAGAGCCGCCAGCTGCGCGGCCGTCACCGGCCTGCCTTTGCACGCCTTGGAGACCCCCATGATGACCTTGTCCCGGTTGAAGGACTCGACCACACCGGAGCGCTTGACGACGGTGAGCACCAACTGCTCGACTGTGGTGAACTTGCGCTCACAGACGGGGCAGACCCGCCTCCGTCGGATGGCTGACCCGTCCTCGGTTGCGCGCGAATCAGACACCTTGGTGTCTGTATTGCGGCAGAACGGGCAGTGCATGACCGGCGGGCCTTCCCTGGTGGACAGCGGAGGCCCTACCTTGCCATGCTGCAGCCGGAACCACAACTTATAGGGGAAAGACACCGCTGTAACTACTAGATGTAGGGACAGCCTAGATCGGGGTCCGCCGGAGGGCAAGGGCGAAACGCCGACGACTTCGCACCTATCGGGAGGCCGTCACATGCGCCCAGGCCGGATCCCCCGCGACGTAGTCCGTCGCCGGATCCACCTGGGCCATGCCCACGAACTGGGCGGCAGACAGGGTGAGCCCGACGGCGGCCAGGATACCGACGAACGCCACCTTCAACGCCAGCAATGGCGACGCCGTGGCCGGGCGGGCCACCTGGCACGAGGAGACAGTGCCCACGCGGCCAGGCGCGGCGGGCCTCGCCGGGCGGGCCAGGGGTCCCGCGAGCTCTGGCCGGCCGGCCGGGGACACGGTGACCACGCGACGCGCGCCGGCATGAACGACCTTGAAGCTGACTGCTTGTGCTGCGGTCATGACAACCTCTTTCCTGACCTAGAACGCCTGTTCGAAATAAACCTTAGCGCCTCCACCGCCGGAATGAAACACTCGTTCTATCCGGCGTGTCGCGGGAGCGATAGATGCAGTCCACACGAGCCCACTGACACTTTTTTCCGGGTCCCTTCGCGACACGCGTCGACATTTCGAACACACGTTCTCGCGAGCGGTAGGCTGCCGGTATGGCTGAAGAGACGAAGCGCCCACGACGAGGCCGCCCCACCAACGCATCCATCGAGGCCGAGCTCGGCAACATCGCCTCCTTCCCGGACGGGCCGGAGGATGTCCACGGGCTGACGAAGCGCCAGGTGGCCATCCTGCAGGTCGTCAAGCAGTCCATCGAAGAGCTGGGCTATCCGCCGAGCATCCGCGAGGTGGCCGCCCGCGCAGGGCTGGCCTCCACCTCGAGCGTGACCTACCAGCTCCGTGTGCTGGAGGAGAAGGGCTTCCTCCGCCGGGATCCCAACCGTCCCCGCGCCGTCGTGGTCACGATGCCCGGCGAGCAGCATCAGCTGGACCCGGCTCAGTCCTACGACGACGTCCCGAAGTCCGTCGCGGTTCCCCTCATCGGCCGCATCGCCGCCGGCGGGCCCATCCTGGCCCAGCAACAGGTGGAGGACGTGTTCGCTCTCCCCCGGCAGCTGGTCGGCGAAGGCCAGGTGTTCCTCCTGGAGGTGCGCGGGGAGTCCATGATCGACGCCGCCATCTGCGACGGCGACTGGGTGGTGGTGCGGCAGCAGTCGGACGCCAACAACGGAGACATCGTCGCGGCCCTGCTGGACGACGAGGCCACCGTCAAGACCTTCAAGCGCAAGGACGGCCAGGTGTGGCTGCTGCCGCACAACCCGGACTACTCCCCCATCGACGGCACCCACGCCCTCATCATGGGCAAGGTGGTCGCAGTGATGCGCAAGCTCTGAGGGCCTGCTTCAGCGGCTACTCCGAGCCGCGGAGGCGCCGCAGCGCGCGGACAGCGATGTCGCCGTCGGTGGTCATCCAGAACCCAGGCAGCGAGGACTTGAGGTACTCGCCGTAGCGCTTCGTGACGAGGCGCGGATCGAGTACGGCCACCACGCCCCGGTCCTCCAGGCGGCGGATGAGCCGGCCGGACCCCTGCGCGAGCAGCAGCGCCGCGTGAGTGGCTGCCACCCTCATGAATCCGTTGCCCCCGGCATCGTCGACGGCCTTCTTCCGTGCCTGCATCAGCGGATCGTCTGGGCGCGGGAACGGGATCTTGTCGATGATGACCAGCTGGCAGGTCTCCCCCGGCACATCCACGCCCTGCCAGAGCGACATGGTGCCGAACAGGGAGGTCTTCGGGTCCTCGATGAAGGTGCGGGTCAGCTCGGAGAGCTGCGCATCCCCCTGACACAGCAGCGGCAGGTCCGGAAGCTCCCGGCGGCAGTACTCCGCGGCCTGCTCGGCTGCGCGGCGCGAGGAGAACAGCCCCAAGGTGCGCCCCTCGGCCGCCCACATCAGCTGCGCGATCTCGGCGAGCGTCTCGGGGCTCATCCCGTCTCTGCCCGGCGGGGGAAGCCGCTTGGCCACGTAGAGGATCCCCTGGCGGGCGTAGTCGAACGGCGACCCGACGTCCACCCCGCGCCACGCGAAGTTGTCTGCGGGCTCGGCGTCGCCGGTGAGCCTGTCGTTGTAGTTGAGCCCGACGGAGCTGGCCGCCGCCTCGAAGGAGCCCCCGAGCTCGAGGGTGGCTGAGGTGAGCACGGCCGTGGTCTCCCCGAAAACCTGGCTCCGCAGCAGCCCCGCGACATTCAACGGCGCCACGTAGGCGGCGCGGCCCAGGATGTCGGATTCGGTCACCCAGACGACGTCCTCCTCGCTGACCTTGGCGATCCGCTCCGCCACGTCGAAGATCTCCTTCACGGCAGACGATGCCTGGGTGCGTTCGGCGTCGTCGGTGACCTTCCCGAGCGCACTGACCACCTTGCGGGTGACGTCGCGCAGCTGCGCGGCGGCGAACGGCAGCGGCGCGGAGGCCGATAGGATGCGCGTCAGATCGGATTCGGCCAGGGCCTCGCGCAGCACGTCCGCCTGGTCCAGGAAGTCCACCCCGAGGTCGTCGTCGAGCCACGGGAGGGCGCGGCGGGCGGTGCGCTCCACGACGCCAGGGGTCAGTTCGTCTGTGGCGGCGGTGGTGATCCGGCTGACCAGCTCGTGGGCCTCGTCGATGATCACCGCGGAGTGTTCCGGCAGCGCGGTGCCCCCGTGCATCGCGTTGATGGCCAGCAGCGCGTGGTTGGTGACCACCAACTGGGCGCTGCGGGCCTCCTCGCGGGAGGCCTCCACGAAGCACTCCGAGCCGAAGGGGCACAGAGCCACCCCTAGGCACTCGCGAGTGGGGATCGAGATCTGCGCCCAGCCCTTGGCGGTGTGCGACGGCGCGTCGTCACGATCCGCCAGGCCCTTCCGCTCGGCCTCCTCCTCCACCCATTCCCTCAGCGCCAGCACCTCGGCGCCAAGCCTGGAGACGTCGTCGGCCTTGCCCGCAGCCTCGGCCAGTGCGGAGCTGCCCAGCAGCGAGTCCTGTTCGGCCGAGCCGCCTGCCCGCGCCCGGTACAGGCAGGCGTAGTTGGTGCGCCCCTTGAGGATGGCGGCCTTGGGCCGGGTTCCCGTCACCTCCTCGACGGCGTCGAGAGCGGTGGGGATGTCCTTGCTGGCCAGCTGCGCCTGGAGCGCGAGGGTGGCGGTGGCGACGATGATGCGCTCGTCGGTGTCCACGCAGCGGGCGAGCGCCGGAGCGAGGTAGCCGAGCGACTTTCCGGTGCCCGTGCCCGCCTGCACCAGCAGGTGGACCCCGCCCTCCAGCGTGTCTGCCACCGCGTCCGCCATCGCCTGCTGGCCCGGGCGGGCCTCGCCGTGGATCTCCCCGACGGCCGCGGCCAGGATGAGGCCGTGATCAGTCACGGACGAAGGCCACCAGCTCGTCGGCCAGGTCCGGGCGGACGCGTGCCGTGATGAGGGTGCCCTCAGCGGTGTGCTCCAGGGAGTCGATCACGGCGGTCTTGTGGACCTTGTCCACCAGGTCTCCCCGCTCATAGGGCACCATCACCGTGAGCTGCACCTCGGGACGCGGCAGCCGTGCGTCCAGCTCCGCGCGCAGCGGCTCAACGCCCAGGCCCGTGCGGGCGGAGACCACCACCGCGTCCGGATGGTTGGCCCGCAGAGCCATGATTGCGGCCTCGTCTGCCGCGTCGGCCTTGTTCAGCACCAGGAGCTCGGGCACCTGGGAGGCGCCGATCTCGTTGAGCACGGTGCGGACCGCGGCGATCTGCCCCTCCGGGTCAGGGTCTGAGGCATCCACGACATGCAGCAGCAGGTCCGCCTGAGCGGACTCCTCCAGCGTGGAGCGGAAGGCCTCGACGAGGTCGTGGGGCAGATGCCTGACGAACCCCACGGTGTCCGTCAGCGTGAAGACGCGGCCGTCGTCCGTCTCGGTGCGCCGCGTGGTGGGATCCAGCGTGGCGAACAGCGCGTCTTCGACCAGGACCCCCGCCCCGGTCAGCCTGTTGAGCAGCGAGGACTTGCCCGCATTGGTGTAGCCGACGATGGCCACCGACGGCACCTGATGGCGCCGCCTCTCGGCGCGCTTTCCCTCCCGCGTGGCGTCCATCTCCCGGAGCCGCCGCCGCAGCACCGCGATCCTGCTGTAGATCCGGCGCCGGTCCGTCTCGATCTTCGTCTCGCCGGGGCCACGGCCTCCGATGCCGGCTCCCCCCGCGGCGCGGCCACCCGCCTGGCGGGAGAGGTTTCCGCCCCATCCGCGGAGCCGCTGCTTCAGATACTGCAGCTGCGCCAGCTCCACCTGTGCCTTGCCCTCGGCGCTCTTGGCATGTTGGGCGAAGATGTCCAGGATCAGTGCGGTGCGGTCCACCACCTTCACCTTGATCCGGTCTTCCAGGTTGCGCAGCTGCGCGGGCTCCAGTTCGCCGTCGCAGATGACGGTGTCCGCGCCGGTGGAGCGCACCGTTTCCGCGACCTCTTCCACCTTGCCTCGACCCACGTAGGTGGCCGGGTCAGGGTGGCTGCGCCGCTGGACCAGCTCTGCCAACACTTCGGAGCCGGCCGTTTCCGCGAGCAGCCTCAGCTCAGTCATCGCGTTGTCTGCGTCCTCCTGAGTGCCGGAGGTCCAGACGCTCACCAGCACCACCCGCTCGAGGCGCAGCTGGCGGTACTCGACCTCGGTGACGTCTTCCAGCTCGGTGCGCAACCCCGCGACCCTGCGCAGCGAGCGCCGGGCCTCAAGGTCTTCCTGGTCTCCGTCGAGGTCCGGCTCGGGTTCGGCGTCGAAGTCGAGCTGCTCGTCAAGTGAATGTTCTGTCATCGTGGGCCCCATTGTCCCAGCCCACACGCCGTAACCCAAGCTGCGGGAGCCTGGCTGTGGATAACCCGCGACGGATCAGATCCAGAACTCGCCGCGACCCACGATCACGGCGGGGCCGGTCAGCCGCGCCTCGCCGTCGACGAACTCGGCCGTCAGCTCCCCGCCGGGCACGGTGACGACGACTGGGCCGGGATGCCCGGAGCTGTTCCGGTGGGCGGCGGCTGCGGCCACCACGCCGGTGCCGCAGCTCATCGTCTCACCCACGCCCCGCTCGTAGACCCTCATCGCCAGCCGGCCGGGGCCCTCGACGTGCACGAACTCGATGTTGGCGCCCTCGGGGTAGGCCGACGCAGGCTCCCAGACCGGTGCATGATGCAGCTCCAGCCCCGGCAGGACCCCGTCGTCGACGAAGACCACGGCGTGCGGGTTGCCCACATCCACCTTCACCGCGGGCCACTCGAGGCCCTCGTGGAGCACCGTGACGGGGGTGTCGAGGACTGCGACGCGCCCGATGTCCGTGCTGATCAGGCCGTGCCGGGCGACATCGATGTGCTTGACTCCGGCGCGGGTGGCGACGTCGAAGGACCCGCTGTCCACCAGCTGTTCGTTGATGAGGTGCCGGGCGAAGACGCGAAGCCCGTTGCCACACATCTCCGCCACGGAGCCGTCGGCGTTGTAGTAGTCCATGAACCACAGACCGGGCTCGCCCTCCCAGTCGCGCACGCTGCCGGCGCGGACCACCCGGATCACGCCGTCGGCGCCGATGCCCGAACGCCTGTCGCACACCACCTGGATGAACTGGGGATGCATCTCATGCATGCCGTAGGAATCATCGAGGATGATGAAGTCGTTCTTGGTGCCGTGACCCTTGTGGAAGCTGAAGCGCCGCATCGTGACCCTCTCCCGCGTGATCGGCCAATCCTAGCGCGGCAAGCACCGTCGCGACGTTGCTGGTGGCGGTTGCGTCCAGCCAGACGATGCGCGGGTCCCTGTGGTACCACCCGAGCTGCCTGCGGAAGAACCTGCGGGTGGCCGCCTTGACCGCCGCGCGCGCCTCCTCTGCGGTGCTCAGTCCGTCCAGGTGGTCCACCACCTGCCGGTAGCCGATGGCGCGCACCGCCGTCACCCCTTCGCGCAGCCCGACGTCCAGTAGCCGCCGCACCTCGTCGACGAGCCCCTGGTCGAACATTGCATCGACCCGTTGCTCGATGCGCGCGTCCAGGGCCGCGCGCTCCAAGCTGAGGCCGAACTGGTGCACGTCGGGTAGCTCGTAGGTCCACTCCGGCAGGCTCGGCCGGTGGCCCCCGGTCAGCTCCGCCACCTCCAGCGCCCGCACGGTCCGGCGTCCGTTGCCCGGCTCGATCTTGGCCGCGGACTCCGGCGCGAGCAGGGCGAGCCGACGGTGCAGCTCCGGCGCCCCGACCCGGTCCAGCTCGGCCTCCCACCGGGCCCGGATCTCCGCGTCCGAGCCGGGAAAATCGAAGTGGTCCACGATGGCCCGGGTGTACAGGGGCGAACCGCCCACCATGATGGGCACCACCCCCCGGGCACGCAGCTCGGCGATGACCGACCGCGCCGCCGCCTGAAACTCGGCCACGGAGGCCCGTTCGGTGACCTCAGCGGTGTCGATCAGATGATGCGGCACCCCGGCCCGCTCCTCGCGGGTCGGCTTGGCCGTTCCGATGTCCATGCCGCGGTAGACCAGCATCGAGTCCGCGTTGACGATCTCGGCGGGACGGCCGGAGGCGATCAGGCTGAGGGCCAGGTCGACGGCGAGTCGGGACTTGCCCGTCGCCGTCGGGCCCACGAGCACGATGAGCGGCAGGGACACGCACGCCAGTGTGCCACGCTGCCCGCCGTCGGTTTGCGCGCCGGGCATGATGGAGGCGTTCGATCCACCAACCAAAGAAGGAGCACAACATGGGACTTTTCGACAACATCGGAGACCTCGCCAAGCAGCACGAGGAGCAGATCGAGGCCGGCATCGAGCAGGCCGGTGACCTGATCGACGAGAAGACCGGCGGCAAGTACGCCGGCCAGGTCGATCAGGCGCAGGCGTTCGCCAACGAGAAGCTCGACTCTGTCACGGGCGACCAGGCGCCCCCCGCAGGGTCCTGACGGGTCAGGCGCAGCCGGCGCTCACCGTTTCGGGCGCCGGCTCGCCCACCGCAGGCATCCCCAGCCCGATGCCCACGGGCTTCGGCTGAGCGGTGGCCGCCTCCCAGGCGTCGCCGCCCCGGGTTCGCCGCAGGTTCCTCAGGGGCTCGTCGGAGTTGAGGTGATGGGGCGCCGCGTGGGTGACCCGCACCGTCGCGATGTCCCCGGGGCGCGGGCGTAGCGCGGGCTCCGAGGGCACAGCCACGTGCACGAGGCGGTTGTCGCGGCCTCGGCCGCTCATCCGGTGTGTCTCCGCATCCTTGCGGCCCTCGCCGGTGGCGAACATCACCTCGATGTCGCTGCCTGCCAGGCGGCGGTTCTCCTCCCAGGCCAGGTCGTTGACGAGCTCCACCAGCCTCTCGTAGCGCTCCTGCGTGACCGCCTTCGGCACCTGGTCCGGCATGGTCGCGGCGGGGGTCCCGGGCCGGATGGAGTACTGGAACGTGTAGGCGGCGGAGAACCGGGCGCGGCGGACCACGTCCATCGTGGCCAGGAAGTCCGTCTCCGTCTCGCCGGGGAAGCCGACGATGATGTCGGTGGTGATGGCGGCCTCCGGCATGGCTGAGCGCACGCGGTCCAGGATCCCGAGGAACCGTTCGGACCGGTAGGAGCGGCGCATGGACTTCAGAATCCGGTCTGATCCGGACTGCAGCGGCATGTGCAGCTGGGGCATCACGTTGTGGGTCTCCGCCATGGCGTCGATCACGTCGTCGGTGAAGTCCTTGGGGTGGGGTGAGGTGAACCTCACCCGCTCAAGGCCCTTCACCTCCCCGCAGGCCCTGAGCAGCTTCGCGAACGCCTGCCGGTCCCCGAACTCCACGCCGTAGGCGTTGACGTTCTGGCCCAGCAGGGTGATCTCCTGCACGCCCTGCTCCACCAGCATCTCGATCTCGGCGAGGATGTCGCCCGGGCGCCGGTCAGCCTCCTTGCCGCGCAGCGCCGGCACGATGCAGAACGTGCAGGTGTTGTTGCAGCCCACGGAGATCGACACCCACGCGGAGTACGGCGACTCCCGACGGGTGGGCAGGTTGCTGGGGAACGTCTCCAGCGCCTCCTTGATCTCGATCTGCGCCTCGCGCTCCACGCGTGCCCGCTCGAGGAGCGTGGGGAGGGAGCCGACGTTGTGGGTGCCGAACACCACGTCCACCCAGGGCGCCTTCGCGAGGATGAGGTCCCGGTCCTTCTGGGCCATGCAGCCGCCCACGGCGATCTGCAGGCCCGGATGACGGGCCTTCACGCTGGCCATGTGGCCCAGGTTGCCGTAGAGCCGGTTGTCCGCGTTCTCCCGCACCGCGCACGTGTTGAACACCACGACGTCGGCTCCGGCGCCGAGCCCGTCGCCTGCCTGCGCGCGGGACAGGCCGGCCGATTCCAGCAACCCGCTGATCCGCTCCGAGTCGTGGACGTTCATCTGACACCCGTAGGTGATGACGTGGTAGGTGCGTGGGTCAGCCATGGTTCCACCATGCTAATCGCCCGCCTGAGGGCCACCCAATCATGGGCCTGCCGTAGGCTCGGCCCCATGACGCTCAACCCCACCGGCACCCAGTTCACCATCACTCACGGCCGCTTCGCCGCCGTCGTCACGGAGGTCGGAGCCACGCTGCGCAGCCTGACCTTTGACGGCCAGGAGGTGCTCTGGACCTTCGCCGAGAACGAGGCCCCCTCCGGCTCGATGGGGCGCCAGCTCCTCCCCTGGCCCAACCGGATCCGCGACGGCCGTTACACCTTCGACGGGGAGAGCTACCAGCTGCCGATCACCGAGGTGCCGCGCACCACAGCCCTGCACGGGCTCAACGACGGCGTCGCCTGGCAGCTCGTCAGCCACACGGCCGACGAGGTGATCCTCACGTCGCGCTACTACCCGCAACGCGGGTGGAACGCGGTGCTGGAGGCCACCATCGGGCACCGCGTCGGCGACGACGGGCTGACGGTGAGCGTCGAGGTGACCAACGTGGGCGCCACGCGCGCCCCCTACGGCTACGGCGCGCACCCCTACCTGGCGGCGGACCTCGCCACGGCGGAGCTCACCCTCCCCTTCGCGCAGGAGCTGCTGGTGGACCCGGAGCGGCTGCTGCCGATCTCCATCGCCGAGGTCACAGCGGAGCACGACTTCCGCGAGACGCGCGTCATCGGCGACACCGAGTTCGACACGGCGTTGACCGGCGTCGACGGCGCGTGGGAGCTGACGCTCACCACGCTCGGGCGCACCGTCACCCTGTGGGCCGACGAGACGCTCCCCTGGGGGCAGGTGTTCACGCAGCCTCAGCGCAAGGCTCTGGCCGTCGAGCCTATGACCTGCGGCCCGGACGCGTTCAACGAGGGCCCCACCCACGAGGGTCTGATCGTGCTGGAGCCGGGGGCGTCGTCGCGCTCGGTGTGGGGCTTCCGGGTCAGCTGACCGGCGTCAGTGGGCGGTCTCCGTGGCGCGCGATTCGCGCACCACGGTGATCCTGATCTGCCCCGGATAGCTCAGGTTCCGCTCCACCTCCGCGGCGATGTCACGCGCCAGCGAGTGCGCCTGTGCGTCGTCGACGCTCTCCGGGGCCACCATGATCCGCACCTCGCGGCCTGCCTGCATGGCGTACGCGCGCACGACCCCCTCGTGCGCCATCGCGATGCCCTCGAGGTTCTCCATCCGCTCGACGTAGGCCTCGAGTGATTCGCGCCGGGCGCCGGGACGCGAGCCTGAGATGGCGTCCGCGGCCTGGGTGAGCACCGCCTCGACGGTGCGGGGCTCCACCTCGTTGTGGTGGGCCTCGACGGCGTGGACGATGTCCTCGTGCTCGCCGTGCTTGCGCAGCAGCTCCGCGCCGATGAGGGCGTGGGGGCCCTCCACCTCGTGCGTGAGCGCCTTGCCGATGTCGTGGAGGAAGGCGGCCCGCTTGCACACCGCCACGTCCAGCCCGAGCTCCGCCGCCATCACCCCGGCGAGGTGCGCGCACTCGACCAGGTGGCGCAGCACGTTCTGTCCGTAGGAGGTGCGGTAGGCCAGCGAGCCGAGGATCGGGATGAGGTCCGGATGCAGATCCACGATGCCCACCTCGGCGAGAGCATCCTCGGCCTCCCGTTCGATCCGCTCGTGGATGCGGCGCTGGCTGCGCTCGAAGACCTCCTCGATGCGGGCGGGGTGGATGCGGCCGTCCGCCACCAGGTCCGTCAGCGTGAGCCTGGCCGTCTCCCGCCGGACCGGATCGAAGCTGCTCAGCAGTACCGACTCGGGAGTGTCGTCGATGAGGACGTTGACGCCGGTGATCTGCTCGAAGGCACGGATGTTGCGGCCCTCACGCCCGATGATGCGGCCCTTCATGTCGTCGCTCGGGAGATCCACCGTCGAGACCACGGACTCGCTGGTCTGCTCGGAGGCCACCCGTTGGATGGCGGTGATGACGATCGAGCGTGCCAGCCGATCCGCCTCCCGCTTTGCGGTGGCCTCGATGTCGCGGGCCAGCGATGTGGCGGTGAGCTTGGCCTGCCGCTCCGCCTCGACGATGATCTCCGCCTTCGCCTCGGCCACCGTCAGGCCGGCCACGCGTTCCAACTCAGCATTGGCCTGCTCCCGCTCCTCGCGCAGGGCCTCACGCTGCTCGCGCAGCTGGGCACGCTGCGCCTCCATCCGTTGGGCGCGGGACTCGAGGCCCTCTGCGTCTGCAGCCACCCGGTCCTCGCGCTCGTGAAGGCGTGACTCGCGTCTCTCCTGGGTGGCTCGGATCTCCCGCAGCTCGGCGCGCTGCGCGGCGAGCGAGATCTCCATCTCCGCACGCCGTCGCTCCACGTCCTCCATGGCTTCCCGGGCCCGGTCCTGGGCCTTCGCCAGCATCCGCTCCGCGTCTTCGCGCAGCGAGTTGGCGGCCACCTGGGCCGACTCCCGCATCGAGGCCATGTCGTCCCGGGAACGCCGCTCCCAGGAGTCACGCTCCGCCCGTGACCGCGCGGCTGATCGCCACAGGAACCACATCAGGACGAGGACGCCAACCAGGAGAAGGCCTGCAACGATCCAACCGAGCTCGCGCACGGCGCCTCCTTCGCTAGAACCACATGGTTCGCGGGCACCGCACATCTCCGGGCAGACACGCCCGACCTCATGGGTCGGGAAAAGGTTCGGAGCGCGCCAGCGCACTCCGAGGGTGGGCGTCATGCGGTGGCCGAGGCCACCGAGTGGTGTCGTTTCAGATTCACCGGCCGAAGCAGGCGAGAGTTTATGCGGGGTCCTGGAACCTTGCCCCCGAGCCTATTCCTGACCTGTGGAAAACTCAACAGTTGGCACGATCAAAAATCATCATCCGCGACGCCGGTCTCCTCGGACTCCCCCATCACCTCATCGACGACCGAGGCCACCACGCCCCCGTCGAACCCGCGACGGGCGAGTGCACCGTAGAGCCGGCGGCGCGCGACCGCCGGCTCCAGCGCAGCCATCGACCGCAGCCTGCGACGGGCCAGCGTGAGTGCGGCACGGCGCTCGTCGTCCCTGCTGAGCCCTGCCAACGCCTCATCGGCGACGTGACGCTCGATGCCCTTGGTCTGCAGCTCCTGCCTGATCCGCATCCGTCCTCGAAGACCGAACCCCGACCTGGACGCGGTGAGCGCTGCAGCGAACGACGCGTCGTCGATCAGGCCGACATCCGTGAAGCGCTCGAGTATCTCGTCTGCCACATCCTCAGGAACGTTGCGCCGCGCCATGGCGCTGCGCAACTCCTTCTCGGAGCGCTGGCGCACAGCCAGCTGGTCCAGCGCGATCTTGCGGGCCACCTCGAGCTGGGTGGCCCGCTCCGTGGGAACCTCAGAAGTCAACTTCGCCTGTCTCCGGGTTGATCCCCTCAGGGACCCCTTCCTTGTCCACCCCGAGGTGGAGGCGGATGCGGCGCTCGATCTCGGCCGCCACGTCGGGGTGGTTCCTGAGGAAGTTGCGGGCGTTCTCCTTGCCCTGCCCCAGCTGATCCGCGTCGTAGGTGAACCAGGCTCCGGCCTTGCGGATGATGCCGGCTTCCACGCCCATGTCGATCAGGCTGCCCTCACGGGAGATTCCCTCGCCGTAGATGATGTCGAACTCGGCCTGCTTGAAGGGCGGTGCCACCTTGTTCTTGACCACCTTGACGCGGGTGCGGTTGCCCACGCTCTCTGTGCCGTCCTTGAGGGTCTCGATGCGGCGGACGTCCAGGCGCACGGAGGAGTAGAACTTCAGGGCGCGACCACCGGTGGTGGTCTCCGGGCTGCCGAACATGACGCCGATCTTCTCGCGCAGCTGGTTGATGAAGATGGCGGTGGTGTTGGTGGTCTTCAGGGCGCCCGTCATCTTGCGCAGCGCCTGCGACATGAGGCGAGCCTGGAGGCCGACGTGCGAGTCTCCCATCTCGCCTTCGATCTCCGCGCGCGGGGTGAGGGCGGCCACCGAGTCGATCACGATGAGCGCGATCGCCCCGGACCGCACGAGCGTGTCCGCGATCTCCAGGGCCTGCTCGCCGTTGTCCGGCTGGGAGACCAGCAGCTCATCGGTGTTGACGCCGAGCTTCTGCGCGTAGTCGGGATCCAGCGCGTGCTCCGCGTCGATGAACGCGCAGATGCCGCCGCCGCGCTGGGCGTTGGCGATGGCGTGCAAAGCCACGGTGGTCTTTCCGCTGGACTCCGGGCCGAAGACCTCGACCACCCGGCCGCGCGGAAGACCCCCGATGCCGAGCGCCACGTCCAGCGCCACGGAACCGGTGGGGATGATGTCGATGGGCTGACGGTTGTCCTCCCCCAGGCGCATCACGGATCCCTTTCCGTGGGCCTTCTCGATCTGGGCGAGGGCTGCTTCTAGCGCCTTGTTGCGGTCCGCTACGGCCATGGGATGAATCCTCTCGAGGACTGGACCGCGAACGGCCAGCTGCTGTGTGGTGTTGTCACTCTAGGAAACGGCTCGGACACTTTTTCAGCCGAGCCACCGCCTGTGGAGAACTGTTGTGGAACCCAGCCTAGGCGAACACTCGTTCGAATGCCGCGCGACACGCTCAACGCTGCGTGTCATCCAGTTCGAGGTGCAGCCATACGGCCCGCCAGATGCGCTTGCAGGGCAGCCCCGCCTCGAGCGCCTCCCGGACCGTGCGGCCCCCGAGTTCCGCGAGCACCACCTGATCCGCCCACACGGCGGCGTACCCGGAGGGCAGCACGGTGCCCATTCGCAGCCACAACTCCACCTCACGCACACCGCCACCGTAGCCGCCCACGCAACCCGCGTTCGACTCACGCGAGAGCGATGAGCGAGGGATGTAGACTCGCTCAGAAAGTTGAGCACAACGCTCAACCGGTGCGAAGGAGCCCGCTCGGATGAATGCGCCTGGACTGACCTCCCACAAGCGCTCAGACCGCATGGTGGCGCTGCTGGCGATGCTCAACGAGAACGGGCCGCTGGCTCTGTCGGACCTGGCCTCGACACTCGGCGCGTCGGCCGCCACCATCCGCCGCGACGTGGCCCTCCTCGCCGCACAGGGACTGCTGGAGCGCACGCACGGCGGCGCGCGGGCGGTCAAGGGCAGGGAACTGCCGGTGCGGCTGCGGGATGGGCGCAATCAGGACGCCAAGCGCCGCATCGCCCGCACCGTCGTCGGGCTCCTCCCTCCGGGGCGGCACGCCATCGGCCTCACCGGGGGCACGACGACGGCGGAGGTGCTGCGCGCACTGCACCACCGCAGCGATCTGACGATCATCACCAACTCGATCAGCATCGGCCTCGAGGCCGCCGAGCAGGGCCAGGCCCGGATCCTGATCGCCGGCGGCGTCCTCCGTCCGAGCTCACTGGAGCTGGTCGGCTCCCTGGCTGAATCCACCATGAAGCTGGTCAACGTGGGCACAGCCGTGGTGGGGGTCGACGGGGTCAGCGCCTCAGGTGGGCTGACCACACACGACGAGATCGAGGCGCGCACCAACTACGCGATGATCGAGCGCGCCGAGCGGGTGGTGGTGGTGGTGGACTCGACGAAGGTGGGTCACGTGACCCTGGCCAAGATGGCCGACATCACAGAGATCCACGCCCTCGTCACGGATGCGGGAGCGCCCGAAGACGAGCTGCAACGCATCCGCGACGCGGGCGTCGAGGTCTACGTGGTGGAGGGACCACCCAGCCACTGAGCGGGCCCTCTGCTCAGGCGGCCACCGGCACGCGACGCATCCGCTGCGCCTCGAGGGCGGCCAACTTGCCGCTGATGGCGATCATCAGATCCGACAGCGACAGGTCCAGAGCGGTCGCGATGGCGAAGAGCACCTCGCTGGAGGCCTCCTTGTGGCCCCGCTCGATCTCCGAAAGGTAGCCGAGCGAGACCATGCTCGCCAGCGACACTTCACGCAGGGTCATGCCGGTGGACATCCGCTTTTCCCGGAGCGTCTCACCCATCACCTTACGAATCAGAATCGTCTTCACGGCTACCTACCCAACTGGAGGGCTCACTGCCCGTCCTCGGAGGGTGAAACCACGGCAGCTGCCGGTTTGTTCCCGATTGTTTGGATCTACAGAACGCGCAGCAGCATCTCGAAGGCGTGCTCGACCGCGGCGGCACGCACGGCCTCACGGTCTCCGTCGAACACCCTGAGCTCCGTGTACTGGGGAGCCGGCGACATCCCCACCCTGGGGCCGACGACGGCGAACCACACGGTGCCCACCTTGGCGCCGTCTGTCTCCGTGGGACCGGCCACGCCCGTGGTGGCGATGGCCCAGTCCGCATCGCAGCGTGCTTTGGCGCCCACCGCCATCTGGAGGGCGGTGAGCTCGTTGACGACCCCCTCCGAGTCGATCAGCTCCGGATCCACCCCGGCCAGGCGGGCCTTGAGGTCTCTGGCGTAGGTGATGAGGCCGCCGCGGTAGACGACCGAGGCGCCGGGCACCGAGGTGAGGGCCGCACCGATGCCGCCGCCGGTGAGCGACTCGCAGGTGGCGAGCGTCACGGACCGGTGGGTCATCTTCTTGATCACATCTTCTGCCGTGGTCACCAGGCCCCCTCGTCGCGTCCGTCCGGTCAGCCTACCTGGCCCGCCCTGCCCTGCTTGCGGATGTTCCAGGCGTGGCGGAGGTAGTCCGCGCCTGTGACGACCGTGAGGATCAGCGCGGCCCACATGAGCGCCCAGGCGATGAACTGGACGGCGCTCGGAAGGAACTGCAGCCCGACGCTGAAGACGATCAGCGCAAGGGTCTGGGTGAGCGTCTTGGCCTTGCCACCCTTGTTCGCGGCCATGATCCCGTACTTGGCGATGGCGGCGCGCACCCAGGTGATGCCCCACTCGCGCACCAGGATGATGATGGTGAAGAACCACGGCAGGCCCACCTGGCCGGGAAAGGAGTCCAGGATGGACAACGAGACGAAGGCGGCGCCGGTCAGCGCCTTGTCCGCGACCGGGTCCCAGAGCTTGCCGAAGTCCGTGACGAGGTTGTATCGGCGCGCAATGTAGCCGTCGGCCAGATCCGTCAACATGGCGACCACGAACACGGCGGTGGCGGCGAGGCGCCAGCCGAGATCATCCGGGGCGATGAACATGAGCACCACGTAGACGGGCACCAGCAGGATGCGGATCACCGTCAGCACGTTGGGGACGTTCAGGTTGCTCGGTTTCCCGACGGCCCGCTTGGGTTGGCTCATGTCGCCTCCGCGATCAGATCGATTCCGGCCGAATCCACCACGTGCGCGGCCACCAGATCGCCGACCGAAGCCTCGCGATCGAGCGTGACCACACCGTCGGTCTCAGGGCCCTGGTGCATCGCGCGCCCGACGATCTCATCGTCGATGCTCTCCACAAGGACGACGATATCCTCACCAACCCGGTCCGCGGCGCGCGCCTCGCAGACTTCGAGGGCCAGATCGGCCAGGTGGGCGCGCCGCGCCTCGATCTCGTCCTCGGGGAGGTGCCCTGGCAGCCCGACGCCCTCGGTGCCCTCCTCGTCGGAGTAGCCGAAGACGCCCATGACGTCGAGGTTCGCCTCGACGATGAACCCTCTCAGGATCTCGAGGTCCGCCTCGGTCTCCCCCGGGAACCCCGCGATGACGTTGCTGCGGATGCCGGCCGCGGGGGCATGCGCCCGGATCCTGCCGATGAGGTCCAGGAAGCTGTCCGCATCGCCGAAACGGCGCATGGCGCGGAGGACGGAGCGTGAGGCGTGCTGGAAGCTGAGATCGAAGTAGGGCACCACCTTCTCCGTGGTGAGCATGGCGTCCAGCATCCCGGGGCGGATCTCCGCCGGCTGCAGGTACGACACCCGGATCCAGTCCAGCCCGTCCACCCGGCTCAGCCGCGACAGTAGCGTCTCCAGCCGGTGCTCCGTCCCGAGGTCCTTGCCGTAGGAGGAGGTGTTCTCCGAGACGAGGAAGACCTCCTTGACGCCCTGCTCGACGAGCCAGCGTGCCTCCGCCTCGATCTCGTCGACGGGGCGCGACAGGTAGCTGCCGCGGAAGGCGGGGATGGCGCAGAACGCGCATCGACGGTCGCACCCGGAGGCGATCTTCAGGGACGCGGACGGCCCCCCGGCGAGGCGGCGGCGCAGCGTGCGGGGCCCCGAGGCCGGGGCCACACCGTCGGGCAGCGGGGAGTGCCCCGGCACCGCGACACCTCCAGCCGCGGCGGGACGGGCCGACGGCGTCAGCGGGAGCAGCAGGCGGCGGTCGCGGGGGACGTGCGAGGTGTGGTGCTCGCCGTCGAGGATGCCTCGGAGCCGGTCGGCGATGTTGGCGTAGTCGTCGAACCCGAGGACGGCGTCGGCCTCCGGCAGCTCGTCGGCGAGCTGGACGCCGTACCGCTCGGCCATGCACCCGACAGCGACGACGGCGCGCACCGTTCCGGCGTCCTTCAGCTCCGCGGCCTCCAGGAGGGTGTTGATGGAGTCCTGCTTGGCCTGCTCGACGAAGCCGCACGTGTTGACCACCACCGTCTCCGCGGCGCCCGGGTCGTCGACGAGAAGGAACCCACCCACCTCGAGGCGCGCGGCCAGCTCCTCGGAGTCGACGTCGTTGCGGGCGCAGCCGAGGGAGGCGATGTGGACGGAGTGGGTGGCTGTCTTCACCGGGCCATTATCCGCTACCCGGCCGCGAGGTTGGCCAGCACGTCGTCGAGGTCATCGGGCTTGACCAGCACGTCGCGGGCCTTGGAGCCCTCGGACGGGCCCACCACTCCCCTGCTCTCGAGGATGTCCATCAGCCGTCCGGCCTTGGCGAACCCCACCCGCAGCTTGCGCTGCAGCATCGAGGTGGACCCCAGCTGGAGCTCCACGACGAGGCGGCAGGCGTCCAGGACCAGGTCCATGTCGTCGCCGATGTCGTCGACCACCTTCTTCTCGCCCCCGCCCGCGACCGTCACGTCGTCGCGGTAGTTGGGCTGAAGCTGCGTGGAGACGAAGGACACCACATCCCGGATCTCGGACTCGTTGACCCACGCGCCCTGGACGCGGACGGGCTTGCCCGCCCCCATCGGCAGGAAGAGCCCGTCGCCCTTGCCGACGAGCTTCTCGGCCCCGGGCTGGTCCAGGATGACGCGCGAATCGGTCATCGACGACGTGGCGAAGGCCAGCCGGGAGGGCACGTTGGCCTTGATCAGGCCGGTGACGACGTCCGTGGAGGGGCGCTGCGTGGCGAGCACGAGGTGGATGCCTGCGGCGCGGGCGAGCTGCGTGATGCGCACCACGGACTCCTCCACATCGCGCGGCGCCACCATCATGAGGTCGGCGAGCTCGTCGACCACGATCAGCAGGTAGGGGTACGGCGCCAGGACGCGCTCCGAGCCCTCGGGCAGCTTGACCTGCCCGGCGCGCACGGCCTTGTTGAAGTCGTCGACGTGCCGGAACCCGAAGGCCGCGAGGTCGTCGTAGCGCAGGTCCATCTCGCGCACGGCCCAGGCCAGGGCCTCCGCGGCCTTCTTCGGGTTGGTGATGATGGGGGTGACCAGGTGCGGGATGCCCTCGTAGTGGTTCAGCTCCACCCGCTTCGGGTCCACCAGGAGGAGGCGAACCTCGTCCGGGGTGGCGCGCATCATGATCGATGTGATCAGCGAGTTGATGAAGCTGGACTTGCCGGAGCCGGTGGCGCCGGCCACAAGGAGGTGCGGCATCTTGGCCATGTTGGCCACCACGAAGCCACCCTCGACGTCCTTGCCGAGCGCCACGGTGAGCGGGTGGTGGTCGTTCTTCGCCTTCGGGGAGCGCAGCACGTCGCCGAGCGAGACCACCTCCTTGTCCAGGTTGGGGATCTCGATGCCGATGGCGGACTTGCCGGGGATGGGGGTGAGGATCCGGATCTCGTTGGATCCCACCGCGTAGGCGATGTTGTCCGCCAGGCCCGTGACCTTGCTGACCTTGATGGCCGAGCCGAGCTCCACCTCGTAGCGGGTGACGGTGGGGCCGCGGGTGTAGCCGGTGACGCGCGCGTCGATCTCGAACTCGCGCAGCACGTCCCCGAGCTGGCGCACCACCTTGTCCGAGGCCTCCGTGCGCGACTTCGGCTTGGAGCCGGTGGCCAGCGTCCGGTCGTCGGGGAGCGTGTAGACCATGTCTCCGCCGAGCTGCAGCTGCTCGGCCTTGGCCGGCGGGGGCGTGTGCGGCGGCGGATCGAGCTCGCGGTGCGCCTCGGTCTTGGGCCGGCCGGGCGCGGGCCGGACCTCGGGTTCGGCGGGGAGGAGATAGCCCTCGTCGTCGATGTCGTAGACGGCCTCCTCGGAGGGTTCCTCGGCCGGATCGGCCACCAGCGGCGTGTCGTAGGGCACGTCGACGCCCAGCTTCAGCTTGGGGCGCGACTCGTCGGCGTCGCCGTCGGTCTCGACGAGGGCACTGACAAGGCCCTTCGCCCCGGCAGCGAGCTCATGCAGCGGGCGCCCGATCACCACGAGCACGCCGAAGAGGGTGACCAGCACCAGGATCGGCACCGTAACCCAGACGGTCAGCAGTTCCACCAGCAGGCTGGAGGCCACGTGGCCGACGATGCCCCCGGCCTCCCGCAGCGCGGTCATGTCGCTGGGCTGGGGCATCCCACGGTTGATGTGCACCAACCCGAGGACGCCGATTGTGATGAGGACCCAGCCGAGTCCAGTGCGGGGAGCGGCGTCCACATCACGCGGATGACGCAGCACCCGCCACGAGCCGTAGAGCAGCACCGCGGGGACCACCACCGAGAGCGAACCGAATACCGTCGAGATGCCGTCCCCCAGGCCCTGGCCCACAGGGCCGGGCAGGAGGAACCAGAACCGGGCAGCCACCACGATGCCGAGCGCCAGCAGGAACAGGCCCCAGCCGTCGCGGCGGAGCTTGGGGTCCACGTCCTGGGCGGCACCGCCGAAGCTGCGCGCGATCCAGCCGACGCCCCCGGCGAGCCCGCGGAACGTGGCGCCGATGCCGCGGGCCAGGGCCCGCATGGCGCGGCTGAAGCCGCCGGGGCCCTGGGGTGGCGCCGCCTTCGCGGGCGCGGGACGGCGCGACGAAGAGCCGGACCTCGACGGGGAGGCCGGCTTCTTGGTTGCCGTTGTCTTGCTGGAACGCGCAGCACTGGTCGAAGAGCTCGACTTCGTGCTGGCGCTCCGCGTGGGGGAAGAGCCGCGGGACGCCATGCGTCCCAACCTAGCCCAGGCCCGCCGCGTGGCCCGTATTTGCCCCGGCCGTTCGGCGGATCCGGCGGGTCAGGCGAAGTGGTCCCAGCCGAGGCTGCCGTCGAAGTGGGCGCCGTCGACGAGCACGCCCCGGCCCTCACGGACCACCCCGACCCTGCGCCATCCGACGGGGAGGGGGGCTCCGGGCGGGAATGTCGCGGCGAGTGCGTGGTCCTCTCCCCCGGCCATCACGAAGCCCAGCCCGGGCTTGCCTGTGGCCGCGGCCACCCGCTGGACCGCCTCGGGAACGGCGAGTGAGGAGGTGTCGACGTCGATGAGCACGTGGCTGGCCTCGGCGATGTGGCCGAGGTCCGCCAGGAGTCCGTCTGAGACGTCGAGCATCGCGGTGGCCCCCGCCAGGGCGGCCGCGATCCCCTGCCCGTACGGCACGGTGGGGGTCAGCTGCTCCGCGACCAGCTCCTTGGGTGAGCCGAAGCCGCGCTGCAGCACCGCGAGCCCTGCACCCGCCCAGCCGAGGCGCCCGCAGACCGCCACCACGTCTCCGACCCGGGCACCGGCCCTGGTCACGGCAGGCCTGCCACCGAGGTCTCCGAGGGCCGTGACGCAGATGGCGATGTGCGCCGACGACGACAGGTCTCCGCCCACCAGGCTCACGCCCGCCTTGGCGCACTCCTCCTTGGCGCCCTCCTCGAACTCGGCCACCCAGTCCTGGTCCAGGTCCTTGGGAAAGGCCAGCGCCACCACCACGGAGCTGGGCCGTGCCCCCATCGCCTCCACGTCGGAGACGTTGACCGCCACCGCCTTGCGGCCCACCGCGCGGGCGGGCGACCACTGGCGCTTGAAGTGGACGTTCTCGATCAGCATGTCGGTGGTGACGACCACATGGCCGGCCAGGTCCAGGACCGCGGCGTCGTCGCCCACCGAGAGCACCACGTCGTCGCCGACGACGAGCCCCGAGGTGATCCGTTCGATCAGCTCGAACTCACCCGCCACGTCAGCGCAGCCCCACCGGGCGCGCCAGCGCCAGGTCGATCAGGCGACCCACCAGCTCGGGATAGGTCATGCCCGTCTCCTGCCACAGGGTGGGATACATGGAGATCTGCGTGAAGCCGGGCATCGTGTTGACCTCGTTGATCCACGCGCCCTGATCCGTGACGAAGAAGTCCGCGCGGACGAGGCCCTCGGCGTCGACGGCGGCGTAGGCACGCTTGGCCAGGGCCTGGAGGCGTGCGGTGAGTTCCGGGGGGATGTCCGCGGAGGCGTCCAGCGCGGCGCCGTTCTCGTCGATGTACTTGGCCTCGAAGTCGTAGAAGCCGTCGGCCGCCTGGACCCTGATCTCACCGACGCCGGAGGCGCGGCAGCCCTCTGCGTCCTCCGGGTCTCCCAGCACCGCGACCTCGAGCTCCCGCGCCCCGGTGAAGCCCTGCTCCACCACGATCTTCGGGTCGAAGCGCTGGGCCTCGTCGATGGCCGCGTCGAGCTGGTCCGGGCCGGTGACCCGCGAGATGCCCAGCGATGATCCGCCGCGGGCGGGCTTGACGAACAGCGGGTAGGTGAGGTTCTCGTTGATCTCCCGGACGACGGCGGCCCGGTCGTGCCGGAGGCGGTGGCCCGACGCGGCCACGTAGGGCCACACCGGGAGCCCTGCGGCCTCGAAGGCCACCTTCATGAAGTGCTTGTCCATGCCGACGGCCGACGCAGTGACGCCGCTGCCGACGTACTTGATGCCCATCAGCTCGAACATGCCCTGGATGGTGCCGTCCTCGCCGAAGGGGCCGTGCAGGAGTGCGAAGGCCACGTCCACCCCGTTGATGTCGACCAGCTTCTCGCCGGAGCGGGTGGCCACCTCGCAGCCGTGCTCGCCCACCATCCACACCGCGTCGTGCTCGGGGTCCGCCACCTCGGGGACCTTGCCGTCGACGATCCGGTAGCCGGCGATCACCTCGAGCGGGACCTGCGTCCACCGGCCGTTGCGGCTGATGCCCACGCCCACCACGTCGAAGCGACTACGGTCGATGGCCTTGAGGACGCCGGAGGCCGTCAGGCACGAGATGCCGTGCTCCGATGACTGGCCGCCGAAGATCAACGCCACGCGGATGCGGTCGCTCACTGGTCCTCCTAGGGGTGATGCGAGCGGCAGTCTACTCGGAGGGTCGCGGCTTCTTCGGCACGCGCCTGCCCACCCTGATGTCGAAGCGGTCCGTGGGCGGCTCCTCCCCGCGGAGCTTGCCCACCATGTCCGTCAGTACGTCGAGGATCTCGTCGGTCACCGCGTCGAGCACGTCCGGGGTGGGCTTCATGCCCATGTAGCGGCTCAGATCGATGGGCGGGCCGGCCATGATGGCCACGTCCTTGCGGCGGCCGAAGATCCGCCGGAACTCGAGCTTCTTCTGGCCGAGGATCAGGTTGGCCCCGATCTGTGCGATGGGGACGACGGGCGCCCCGGAGGAGAGCGCCAGGCGCGCGGCCCCCCGTCGGCCGGTCATGGGCCACACGTCCGGGTCTGCCGTGATGGTGCCCTCGGGGTAGATGGCCACGGCCTGCCCCTTCTCCAGGGCTTTCGCCGCGTGGGAGAGCGAGTCCCCCGCACGGTAGGTGCCGCGATGCACGGGGATCTGCTCGCACTGGGTGGCCACCCAGCCGAGCACCGGCACCTTCCAGATGTCCGACTTGCCCAGGAATCGCGGCCACCGGCCGCTCCAGATCACGAACCCGCCCAGCACGATGGGGTCGAAGTTGGAGATGTGGTTGGCCACGAGGATGACGCCGCCGGTGGGCGGGATGTTTTCCTGCCCGGCCCAGGTCTGGCGGGCGAAGATCGGCACCCCGGACCGGGCGAGGTGCCCGATCAGGTGGTAGACCCAGGGAGCGGGCTCATGGTTGACCTTGCGCAGCGGGCGACGCCAAGGCTTCGCGACGGTGACCGGTTTCGTCATTGGGTCATCATGGCAGGTGGCCGCCCTCAGCCGTCGATCCTGAGCCGGAAACCGCGCAGCCAATATCCGGCGATGAGGTCGTCCCAGCCCACGTCGGGCTCCCGTAGGATCCGCGGCCGGCGTCGGAGGAGGCGGGTGAGGAGCACGTCGGATTCGAGGATCGCCAGCGGCTGTCCGGGGCACTTGTGGGCGCCGTCGCCGAAGCTGAGCCCGGCCTCGTTGACGCCGGCGGCGGTGTCGCGGTGGGGGCTGAGGTGGAGCGGGTCCTCGCCGACTGCGTCCGGGTCCGCGTTCGCGGTGCGCACGAAGATGTCCACCAGGTCTCCAGCGGCCATGGTGCAGGTCTCGCCGCGGTCGGTCACCTCGATGGGCTCCTGGACGCGGCGGTAGAGGTGCCCGACGACAGGCTCCAACCGGATGATCTCGTTGAGAATGGCGTGCCGCTCCGGCTGACCCGCCACCAGGTACCGCTCCCGAAGGGCGTCGTCGCCCAGCAGGTGCAGAGCGGCCATGCAGATGAACTCCCGGGTGGTCACCATCCCGGCGGTGCCGTACGTGACGCACTCGACGAGGATCTCGATGTCCGAGTAGTCCTCCGCGATGAGGTGGCTGATGATGTCGTCCTGGGGCTCCTTGCGCCGGGCGCGGATGGCGGGGCGGGCGTCCTGGAGGTGGAAGCGGGCGATGGGCAGGAGCCCGTTGAAGGCCGCCTTCGCCCATTGCAGATTGGTGCGGCCGAGGCCGGGCTTGGTGATGTCGAACGGGGGCTGGTTGAAGAAGCTCACCAGCCGCTTGGCCATCTTCTTCGGCGGCGCTGCCGTGAGCCCGACCACCTCGGCGGTCACTTCGACGGTGTAGTGGAGCGCGAGCTCGTCGAGCGTGATCTCCGGGCCCGCCTCGTCGAGCAGCCTGTCCGCGCAGTCCTCCATCTGCGTCTCGTAGCGTCTGGTGACCACCACGGGGGCGAAGAACCGGGCAACCTTTTTGCGCTGCTCGTCGTGCATCGGCCCGTCAGACATGAGGATGGGGTGGTGTGTGAGGTAGCCCTTGGGGATTGCCTCGGCGGTGAATCCGGCCTGGGTGGTGGCGTGCCGGGCGCGGAGCACCTGTTGGGCGGCGGCGAGCGACCTGATGCGCCACACTCTCTCGGTCCGCTCGACGCGCGGCCCGTCGGGCTCTCCGGGTCGCTCGACCCGGCGGTGTGCCCCCCGGCTCATCGCCCGGCCCCGATCGCCGCGGCGTCTCCGGGTACAGACGGCAGCGGGACGGCGCTGACGTAGACCCGCACCCGGCGCTCATCCGGACGGGCGGCCAGGTGGGCTGGGGTGGGGCCCGCGGCCTCGCGCAGGCCCTTCGCCTCCTCGGTGTGCCGCTCGACGACGGCCAGCAGTTCGTCGCTGAGCGCCTCGAGTTCGTCTCGAGTGAGCCACGCGCTGGTGGATCCCAGCACGCTGGCGTCCCGCCAGCCCTCAGGGTCGTCCTCCAGCGCCTCGACGGCGGCGTGCAGCGTGTCTGCCTGGTTGTCGATCATCCACCGGTTGAGGGTCCGCACGGTGTGGGTATCCGGGTCTGCCACCTTGTCGTAGGAGAAGCCGACGGCGCGCCACCAGCGCTCGCGCCCTGTCCCCTCGCCCGCGACCTCCTCGACGAAGCCGAACTTCGCGAGCTGCCGGAGGTGGTAGCTGGTCTGGCCGCTGCTCTCCCCCGTCTCGCGCGCGAGGACGCTCGCGGTGGCCTGCCCCTGGTCGCTGAGAAGGCGATAGAGCTGCATGCGCAGGGGGTGCGCGAACGCCTTGATCTGCTGGGCCGTGGCCGGCCGGGAATGGGTCTTGCGCTCGGACATGATGCAGAGGTACCTTTGCAGAGAAATCTTTGCATAGCTTCTTCTGCATCAGTCTACTGGAGGATCTCATGGCCGTGCGTCCCCTGGATCGACGATTCCGCGTCCACCTGTCCACCGTCGCGCTGGCGAATCTGGCCGACGGCGTGGTCGCCACCGGCGTGCCGCTGCTGGCCGTCACCCTGACCCGCTCCCCGGCGCTCATCGGGCTGCTCACCGCGGCCGTCTGGCTGCCATGGCTGCTGGCCGGCATCCCGGCCGGCGTGTTGGTGGACCGATGGGACCGCCGTCGCACGATGCTGGTGGCGCTGACTGTGCGCGCACTCCTCCTCGCCTCGGTCGCGGTGGCGGGCGCCGCGGGCGGGCTGAGCATCTGGTGGCTGGTCGGCTTCGCGCTGGCGTACGGGTTCACAGAGGTGTTCACGGACCTGGCCGCCCAGGCGCAGGTGCCCGCACTGGTCGGCCGGGACGGAGCGACGCTGCGGAGCGCGAACTCGCGGCTGCTCGCCGTCGAGCAGGCCGCCGGGGGTTTCGTGGCCCCGCCGGTGGCGGGCCTGCTCGTGGCCGTCGGAGCGGGGTGGGTGACCGGGGTCCCGGCGCTCATCGTCGTCGCGGCGGTGATCGTGTTGGCGCTAGGGCTCCGGGGCCGGTTCACCGCGCCTCGGGCGGCCGTCGAGGATGGGGGTGACGCCGGGGCCGGGGCTGGAGCCGGAACGCTCCGCCGCGAGCTCGGGGAGGGCCTCGGCGTCCTCTGGCGGCATCGCGTGCTGCGCCCGTTGCTGATCGCCGCGGGCCTGTGGAACTTCGCGTCCACCGCGCTGTCCGCCGTCATCGTGCTGTGGATGGTGGGTCCGGGATCGGCAGGCGAGCTGACACCCCAGGAGTGGTCCCTGATCCTGCTGGCCATGCCGGTCGGCGGGCTCCTGGGCAGCGTGGTCGCGGGGCCGCTCACGTCGCGGTGGCCGGAGATGCGGGTGCTGGTCGCCTGCTGGGGATCCGCCGGTCTGATCAACCTGCTGCCCCTGCTGTGGCCCGCTGCCTGGTCCTTCGCACTGTTCCTCATGTGCGCGGGAGTGTTCGGCGTCGTCGGCAACGTCGTCAGCGGGTCGCTCCGGCCGCGGATGGTCGAGGAGCGGCTGCTGGGCCGCGTGCACGGCGCAGCCCGGGTGATCGGCTTCGGCACCATGCCGCTGGGGGCCGTCGTCGGCGGGCAGGTGGCGCAGTGGTTCGGCATTCCGGCCGTGTTTGTCGCGGTGGTGGCGCTCATGCTGTTTTCGACGGCGATCGTCGCGCTGAGGGTCCCACAGCCCGTCGTCGACCGGTGGGAGCTGCGGCCGGCCGACGTCAGGCCCGAGGCGCCCGAACGGGTCGCCGCCTGACCGGGTCGTGGGCCCGGGGAGCCACGCGCCGGTCCGTTACCCGTGCGGGGTCAGGGGCGCGGCCTGGGCGCTAGGGCTGGGTGCCCTGAAGTCCGTGGTCGAGGGATCGAGAGCGCCGAGCGTAGTCACGGCGATGGCGAGGCTCGCCAGGAGGGCCAGCGACAGTGCGACCAGAATGTCGAGCAGGCCGTCCCGCACGGTGTCGAGGAACACATAGGAGGCGCCGACCGATGTCTGCATCGTGGGCATGTCTCCATTGTCCGACCGGCAGGAGCTGCCGTCGTCATCCGTGACAGCACGGATTCCCATCTGCCGACAAGCGGGCGCACACCTTCCCATGGCGACCGAGGCCGTCGTCACGCGCAGGCACCCACTGCGCCGTTGCTGAAGGCCCGCCGCAGTAGCGCCTTGAGGCCTCAGGCCAGGTGAACACCATCACCGACATGGACCCGTCCCGCCGTCGTCACGACGGCGTCCACCCCGAACACCAGCTCGTTTCCCTGACGGCGATAGTCCGCCAGGGCCTTCAGCCCCTGGGTGCGGCCCCTGCCCGTGACGGGGTCCAGGTCGATCACATGGCAGCGAGGGATCGCGCGGCGCACCTCGATCTCGGCCTCCCCGAGGACCAGTCGCCGACCAATCCATGCGTCCTCAACGTGCGGCGCATCCGTCCGCACGGTGAACGTGGCCCGCAGCTGCGAGTCGAGTACGGCCGTGCCGACCCGGCGGGAGAGCTCGTCAAGCGAACCGGTGGTGATGAGGCTGACGCTGGCGCCGTAGACCACCTCTCCCCCGCCGGCCCGCGCAAGCACCACGTCGAATCCCAGGAACGCGGAGAACGTCTCCGCCCACGGCCCCTCGACGATCTCGAGCTCCACACCTCGCCCCCAGTAGTCGAGTGTGCGCGTCTCGCCTCTGGACCCCGGCACGCCGTCCACCACCGCCCCGGGCAGCGTGACGGTCAGCACGCCGTCGGTCCAGCTGGCCGTGGCCTGCATGAGGGTGGGGCTCTCGACGGTGCGAACCACCCGTCCTCGCGACGGGTCGACGAGGCAGAACACCCTGTCGCCGACCGGCCCGTCCAGCGTCAGGTCGACGAACGGCCGACCCACGTGACGGGCGCCCTTCAGCGAGGTGAAGCCGGCCCGGGAGACGTGCACAGCTGCCTTCAGTTCGCCCGGACGGTGCGCAACACGAACTCAGCCACGTCGTCGAGCATCTCGACGAGGTGATCGGGCTGTCCGGTCCAGATCTGGCGCGACGTCGGCAGGCCGGCCAGGATCATCGTGGCGGTGAGGTCATCGACCGCCATCCCCCGCGGCGCCGGGCGCGCAGCGATGGCCGCGGCGCGCTGCTGCTGCTCAGGTGTGAGCCCCGCCCACCAGGCCACAAGCCGCTGCTCATCAATCACGCAACGATTGTGCCGCAGAATCAGCCCCTGTCACGCCCCTGGTGCCTGCGTCCGGGCCGCCCGGCCCTGGCTGGACTTCGCTGTTCAGCAGGACGGTAGGAGCTGAGCCACCTGCGAGGAGGGAGCGACGTGTGGAGCGCGCCTGACCCAGAGTGGACGCGGCTACGCGAGGATGCTCACGTGGGGACCTGGTTCGGCGAGAGGTCTCCTGGGAGTTCGGTCAGGAGGTGGCGGGATGGTTGGTCGTGGAGGCTTTCCGACAGTGTCGGTTGTCGTGCCGACTCTGAACGAGGACGTCCTGTTGCCGTGCCTGTTGGATGCGCTGGCTGCGCAGACGTTGCCGCCGATCGAGGTGGTGGTGGCCGACGCGGGCTCCGACGACGGCACCGTGTTGCTGGCGCGTCGCGCCGGGGCCCTTGTCCTTGCGGGCGGACTGCCCGCGGCGGCTCGCAACGCCGGGGCCGCCGCCTCGACCGGTGACCTGGTGCTCTTCCTCGACGCAGACGTTCGGCCTGACGCCCGGTTTCTCGAGCGCGCAGTGGGCGAGTTCCTCGACCGCCGCCTGGACGTCGCCACGGCAGCGTTGGTACCGACCGACCGCGATTGGGACTTCAGGCTGGTCTACGCCGTCATCGCCCGTTGGCTTCAGTGGGCCTCCTAGGCGCGGCCGCACGCAGTGGGGGCCTGCATCCTGGTGCGGCGAACTATGCACGACCGGCTCGGCGGCTTCGACGAGACCATTGCCCTCGCCGAGGACCACGACTACGCGCGGCGGGCCGCTCACGCTGGACGCTTCGGCGTGCTGCGTTCAGTCCGGATCCCGACGTCGATGCGCCGCATCCGCCGCATGGGCCGGCTGCGTTATGGATGGATCTCGCTTGCCTCCGAAGCCCGCTCCCTGCTCGGCCGTCCCGCACGCCGAGTCCCGAAGGGTTACGACCTCGGCGGAGACCCCCTCAGGGGCTCCGCGTGAGCCTCGCTGCATGGTCGAAGCCGCCACCCGCCCGCTGCGGTGAAAGCTACTCCGCCGGGTGGGGGTGCTCAGAGTCAGGCGGCTCTGGGCGCGTACATGATGACCGCAACCCCGACGAGGCACACGAGCGCGCCCACGAGGTCGTAGCGGTCCGGCCTGAACCCGTCGACCACCATGCCCCAGGCTAGAGAACCGGCGACGAAAACCCCGCCGTAGGCGGCGAGGATGCGGCCGAAGTTCGCGTCAGGCTGGAGGGTGGCGACGAACCCGTACAGGCCCAGCGCGACCACCCCGGCTCCCATCCAGATCCAGCCCTTGTGCTCCCGGACTCCCTGCCAGATCAGCCACGCGCCGCCGATCTCGGCGACGGCGGCGAGGGCGAACAGGACGACGGACTTCAGGGTGACCATGCGCTGATGTTGTCATGTGGGCGGTCGGGGGAGCATCGGGCTCGGCGGGTGGATGAAGTCGGGTCCGGGGTCTGGTGGGCGCACCGATTGCCAGCCATAGTTGTGGAGTGGGTCCCAACGGGGCACAAGGGAAGGATCAGAGCATGGGCAGGCTCGTATTCGGGATGAACATGTCCCTGGACGGTTACGTGGACCACGACAAGTTCGCCCCCGGCCCCACGCTCTTCCGACACTTCATCGAGGAGGCCAAGGCCGAGGCGGCCTCGATCTATGGCCGCCGCATCTACGAGATCATGAGCTACTGGGACGACGACGATCCTTCCTGGTGCGACGACGACCGCGCCTTCGCGACGGCGTGGCGAAGCCAGCCGAAGTGGGTCGTCTCCCGCACCCTCACCTCGGTCGGCCCCAACGCAAGTTTGGTCGAGGGGAACCTGGAGGTCGAGGTCCGGCGCTTGAAGGCGGACTACGACGGCGAGATCGCAGTGGCGGGCCCACGGCTGGCCGGAAGCCTGACCGACCTGGGGCTGATCGACGAGTACCGCATCTATCTCCACCCCGTCGTGCTCGGCCATGGGGATCCGTACTTCGCCGGGCCTCGACCGCCGTTGCACCTGGTGAGCGCCGACCGGATCGACGGTGACGTCCTCCGACTGAGCTACGTCCCCGTTTGAGCGTCAGCTCACGAGCTGGTCAGGCCGACGGCTTGCTGCACCTCGGGCCCGGCCTGCAACTTGCTATCCAGAGCGCGGCTTCTGTGCATATATGCAGAAGCCGCGCTCCACGTAGAATCCTGCAGCTGAGGAGGGCCGCACCCAGCGTTCGCCCACGATCCCCGACACCCTCCAGCGCCTCCGCCGAGAACAAAAACGAAGGCCGAGCACTTCTCAGTGCTCGGCCTTCGCACATTGTTCGGGGGAGGACGGCTCCCGGACTCGCGTGGCTCTGAGACCTGCCCGTCCGTCTCGGCGGGCGTCGGCGATGTAGATCGTCGGCAATCCATCTGGAAACCACTCGACCGCTCATTCCATCTTCAGCTTCTCCCGAGGGTTGTGCTTGTCGATGGCCTTTCGCGTACAGACCATTGAACGCCTGTCTGGCAGCCAGCACAAGACCCTGAAACGAAGAATCTCCTGAGAATTCCCCAGACTCCGGCCGCGTCGCTTGACAGTGGCGGCATTGGAGTGACGACCGCACCCTCGACGGGAGTGGGCGTCGCCGCGATCACCCTGAGTGGAGTGCTGTTGCCGACTCCTGGCCTGGAGCGCGGAGCCCGGCGGCTGCCATCGCCCTCCGCTCCCGGATGACGGCGACGGACTTGGTTGCCGCAGCGACGAGAGGCGGCGCGAGGACCATGCCGAGAAGGCCCGCGACAGTGCCACCGATCAGGGTGGACAGCAGGACCACCAGGGGATGGATGCGCAGTGCCGAGCCGAGCGCCCACGAACTGACCGCGCTCTGGATCGTGCCGTTGGAGATCACGAACGTGATGGCGATGATGGCAGCGGTGGAGGCGCCTCCCGATCCGAAGGCGATCAGCACCGCGAAGGCGCCGGTGATCCACGCACCGAGGAACGGGATGAACGAGAGGACGAAGTACAGGATGAAGATCGAGCCGGCCAACGGCACATCCAGCAGCAGCAGCGGCACGATGAAGATGGGCGCCGTCAGCAGTGTGGTGATGGAGATGCCCTTGAAGTAGCCGCGAAGCGACTGCCGCACGACGGTGGCCACATCGTCGGTGAGTCCGGGATCCCACGAGGCCACCCGCGACAGCCACCCCGGGAACTCGCGGCCGTCGCGCAGCACGAAGAAGAGGAAGAAGAGGGCGAAGAAGGTGCCCATGCCGAACGCCAACGCCCCCGAGAAGGTGCCGGAGGCCAGGCCGACGACGCCCTGAGCCACCCTCGGTGCGTACTCCTCGAGGTTGGCCCTGAACCGTTCGAGCATCAGCGGGTCCAGGTCGAGCGTCCGCCCCCAGGCCACGAACGAGTTCCAGCCGGCCCACAGCTGCTGGTAGATCTGAGGCAACTCAGTGAGGAAGCCGCGCACGACGACGGTGACCGTCGCCGCGGCCAGCGCGATGGCCACGAACAGGCCGACGACAGCGGCGAGAAGCCGGCTGAGGCCTCGGCGCTCCAAGCTCAACACGAGCGGCTCCAGCACCACCCCGATGATGAAGGCGACGATGAGCGGCACCACGATTCCGTTGATCGCTCCGAGCGCCGCCGACATGATCACGAGCAGGACAACGGCGCCGACAGCCGCCCAGCTCGCCCTCCCGAGTCGGAGGAGACGGGCCATCTGCGCCCGTTGCGGGGTGTCACTCACGATGCCTCGATTCGCCGTGCGATTGCCCCGACGGCGATGCCGACGCCACCAACTCGGGGACGAAGGGCAGTCCGGGACGCCCCGCTTGTGCGGCGAACATTAGCAGTCGCAGGTTCTGTGACGTTCTCCGCTCGTCGGGCTTGTCGGGAGGCCTCCTGGCTACCAGGATGCGTGCATGGGCAGAGCAGAGGCTGAGCGGTTCCACCCGGCGGCGTTGGCGGAGTGGAGGGACTGGCTGGCCGAGAACCACACCCGTCGCGAGGGCGTGTGGGTGGTCGGCTGGCGGAGCCGATCGGGTCGGACCCCGCTGCCCTACGACGAGCTTGTCCGGGAAGCCCTGTGCTGGGGCTGGATCGACGGCCAGGTCAAGGTGCTCGACGAGGAGCTGTCGATGCAGTGGATGGCGCCACGCAGGTCGAACAGCCCGTGGGCGGCGTCGAACAAGGCGCGCGTCTCGGAGCTCGAACAGGAGGGCCGGCTCCAGCCGGCCGGGATCGCGGCCATCGAACGGGCCAAATCCAGCGGGATGTGGACGCTGTTCGACTCCGTCGAGTCGCTCGAGGAGCCGCCGGAGCTGGCCGCCGCGCTCGATGCCGATCCTGACGCGCGGGCCGCCTGGGATGCGTTCCCGCCGAGCGTGCGCAAGCAGGCGCTCGGCTGGATCGCGTTGGCCCGCCGTCCGGAGACGAGGACTGTTCGGATCGCCACGATCGTGGGACGGGCGACACGCGGGGAGCGTCCGGTGTGAACCGAGCCTGGGCCGGTGATCAGCCCTCGCCGACGTGCTCGCCGAGCCAGGCCATCAGCGGGCGGTAGGCCCGCCAGTCCGCCGCCACGTGATCCAGCACCCCCGGCGTGGGCAACCACTCGGGTGCCCCGTATTGCCGTTCAGCCGTCAGCGTCCGGTGGCGCAGCAGCTCGAGGAACGGGTGGTCGTCCGCGACACCGCGCGGCCGGGTCTTCAGACGGTCGCCGTCGATGGCGTACCCCTCCTCTCGGAGCCCGTCAACAATCCGCTGGAGCTCCTCCCCCGAATCCTCGTCGTCGACGGCGCCGCGATAGCGGGCGACCTGGCTGGCCGTGCCCGAGTACCACCCGGCCGCGGTCATTAGACCGGCCGCGCTGACCTGCACGTACCAGCCCATCCCGGACGAGGTCGCGACGACGATGCCCTGGTGGGTCTTGTACGGGGACTTGTCCTGCGAGAAGCGAACGTCGCGGTTGGGTCGAAACAGCTTCGCAGGGCCGAACTCGTCCTCCAGAGCGGCGGCCAACCCTTCCATCGGAGCCCTGACGACGGTGTCGTACAGCTGCCGGTGAGTGCCCCACCATTCGCGGGAGTTGTTGAGCTCCAGTTCCTCGTAGAAGTCCACCGCCTCGAACGGGACGCCCTCAAACGCAGTCATGCGCCAGACGGTAGCCGGTGAACGAGTCCATCGCAGCCTTCGCGGATGCCGTCGAGAGCAGGGGCGCCGGCAGGTGTGTCGTCGGGTGACTCGCCGGTGGCGAGCATGCAGGCTTCGACGCCGGCCCCGTTCGGCCGCTATCGAGGCAGGAGGCCCGCAGTCATGAAGTCCGTGATGAATGCGGCGAACCGTGGCAGCGACCACTGTCGTCGGACGACGAACAACTCGTAGAACTCGGTCGAGCTGCACGCCCAGAGGATGTCGGTGGCCTCCGAGAGGCTCACGTCTGGGCGGAGGTAGCCGCGCTCGGCGAGGAACTGGGAGTGATGCTGCATTCTGGCCAACCGTTCGGCCTCGGTGCGCTCGAGGAGGCCGGCCATCTCCTGGTCGGCCGTGGCCGCGGCACGCAACAGGAGCCGGACCGGCGTCAGCTCGGCCGCGACCTCTGCAGTGAGCAGACCCCACTCGCGCATGATCGCCTTCGGGTCGGTCTGCTGCTCGCGCATGTCGTCAGATCGCTGGTAGGCCGGCACCAGCCCTGTCCCGGCGAGTCGACGCTCGTAGATGGATTTCATCAGCCCGCCCTTGCCGCCGTAGACCTTGTAGATCAGCTCCGAGGACACGCCTGCCTGCCCGGCGATGGCCGCAACGGTGGTGGCGGCATAACCGTGGGCCAGGAACAGGCGCTCGGCGATCTCCAGGACGGTCTCCCTGTTGCGGCGGGCAGCTTCCTGACGGCGGCTGGAGTCGTAGCGGCGGGTCTTGACTTGACTCATGGCAACTCCCATACTGAAATCAGTTACATACCACTGTAACGGAAACCAGGTGCCGCCATGCCGAACCTCGCCCTTCCGCCTCCGCTGGACCGGATGGTCCGCGCCATCCACCTCCACGACCTCGAGACCCTGGTGGGCTGCTTCGCCGAGGATTACGTCAACCACACCCCGGCGCACCCCACCCGCGGGTTCGTCGGCAGGGATCAGGTCCGCCGCAACTGGGCGCACATCTTCGCCACGGTGCCCGACGTCCGGGCGAGCGTCCTGCGGTGCACGCGGGATGGGCAGTGCCTGTGGAGCGAATGGGAACTCAGCGGCACGCGGACAGATGCTACGGAGTTCCTCATGCGCGGGGTGCTCATCATGGAGGTCCCCTCACATTCCAGCATCAGCAGCGCACTGTTCTACCTGGAACCCGTGGAACACCTCAGCGGCGGAGTAGATGAAGCAGTCCGCCGCGTCACCGACCATCCCTCACCCTTTCAGGAGCCGTCATGATTCTCGTCGTCGGAGCTAGCGGTGATCTCGGTAGCCAGATCACAGACCGTCTGTTGCAGCGGGGCGATTGCGTCCGGGTGCTGAGTAGGCACGGGGCTGCACCAACCGACCGCTGGCCCGGCGCGGAGACCGTCCTCGGAGACCTCAAAGACCCCGCCACGTTGAGGGCGGCCTGCGACGGAGTCAGCACCGTCGTCACCACCGCTAGCGCCACCACGCGGGGCGCTCCGGACACCATCGAGTCGGTGGACCTGGCCGGGAACCTCAACCTCATCGAGGCGTCCGAGGCAGCCGGGGTTCAGCGGTTCATCTTCGTGTCCGCCCTGGGCGCGGCCCCCGGGCACCCGATGCCCCTGCTGCGCGCCAAGGGCCTGAGCGAGCAGCGCCTGCGCGCCGGGGGCATGGACTGGACGATCCTGCAGCCCGACGTGTTCATGGACCGGCTCATTCCAATGGTGGTCGGGCTCCCGGCGCTATCGAACAGCACCGTCACACTCATCGGGCAGGGCAGGAGCGAGCACTCTTTCGTGGCCGTTCGTGACGTCGCCGCCTACGCCGTCGCCGTCGTGCAGCACCCGGAGGCGCACCGGCGGACCATCCGCGTCGGCGGGCCCAGGCCACTGTGCTGGGACGACGTGGTGCAGGCCTTCGAGCACCAGCTCGGCCGGCGGGTCCCGGTCCGCAAAGTGGCAGCAGGCGACCCGGTGGACCTCCCTGACTTTGTGGCACAGCTTCTCACGGCTCTCGACGGTTACGACTCCCCCATCGACATGACCGAATCCAACGCGACCTACGGAATCGAGCCCACAGACCTGACCACCTTCGTGCGCACGTTCGTCGATGCGTCCCAGCCCGTGCCCGGCTGACACGGAGGATGTGTGGGAGGAAGACGTGCGGCCCCAAGCTGTGGGTCGAGCTGGACGCTCTGCCGACCACCTTTCTCGGACTATGCCGCATCGGCTTCTCCATGAGGGGTCAGCCCGGCCAGGTGTCGCCGTCGGTCGACGGAAGGCTCACGGATTCTTCATGTAGCGGCGCCCAGTGTTCGCATAGACGATGAAGACGACCGATGCGACCACCAGCGAGACCATCGCCGCGACCGGCACCCAGTCCAGGCCGGCCAGGAACCCGATCCCGGCCACCACCTGAATCGCGGCCAGCAGGAATGTGAAGTTCCCCACGCCTCTCGTGAGAGCCACCACGTCGTCGCGCGCCTTCGCCTCCTTCGATGACGTGTTGTACCCCGACACCAGCCAACCCCAGTGCCTGAACCGCAGGAGGTAGCCGATGGCACCCAGCACCAACGGAGCGATGAGGAACCCCATGCCGACGCGCCCACTTTCTGTCTGCTCTTGGCATTCAAGTGTGACGTCTCGACCCCAGGCGTGCTCCCGGTGGAACCTATTCATCCTCAGCATCGCGTCGCCAAACCTCCCGAGCTCACCGGCAGAGGAGTCTCAGGTAGCTCCGGAGGTGGTGCCGACACCGGCCTGACGGCCGCGTTTGCGGGTTAGGCTCGCGGACGGGACGAGCAGAATGGAGCCTGAGCCGATGCAGACCGATTATGACGCCTTCGCCGCGCACTACAACGAGGAAAACGAGCGCAGCCTCCTCAACGCCTACTACGAGCGCCCGGCAATGCTGGACCTCGCCGGGGATGTGGCCGGCAGAGATGTGCTGGACATCGGATGCGGCGCAGGCCCGCTGGCGGAGAAGTTGGTTCAGCGCGGCGCTCGAGTGTCTGGTTTCGACCAGAGCTCCGCAATGGTGGAGATCGCCAGCAGGAGACTGGGAGACGCCGTCGACCTGCGTGTCGCGGACCTGGCGGATCCCCTGCCCTACGCCGACGACAGCTTCGACGTGGCGTGCGCTTCCCTGGTGCTGCACTACCTGCGGGACTGGGTGGCCCCGCTGTCCGAGATCCGGCGGGTGCTTCGGCCTGGGGGAAGGTTGGTCGCCTCGGTCAACCACCCCCTCGCGTACGCGATGACCGAGAACAAGTACTTCGGGATCGAGCAGTACGAGTTCAAGCACACGTTCGCGGGCCGTGAGGCGAGCCTGTTCATGTGGCACCGCACGCTCGACGACATCTATCAGGCAGTCAACGAGTCCGGGCTGCGAATCGTCTCGCTCCACGAGCCGGCCGTGGCAGACGACACCCCTGAGGAGCTCCTGCCGCCCTCCGGAACGAGGCGGTTCATCAGCTTCCTCTTCCTCGTCATGGAGAGCCGCACGTGATGCAGCCGACGCCGCGCCTTCTACGCGTCGACCCTGCGCGTGAACGTGAGATGGGTGACCCCGCTGGGTGAGGAGACGGTCTCGATGTCGAAGGACTCGTCGAGACCCTCCAGCCCGTCCCAGAGGCGGACGCCGCGGCCGAGCAGGACGGCACCTGGACGACGTGCATGTGGTCGATCAGCCCGGCGGCGAGGAAGTCGCGCACGACGGTGGGGCCTCCGCCGATGCGCACGTCCAAACCGTCGGCCGCCTCGCGCGCGATCTGCAGCGCGACGGCGGGGGCGGCGTCGAGGAAGTGGAAGGTGGTGCCGCCCTCCATCGACATCGGCGCCTGTGGGCGGTGCGTGAGCACGAACGTCGGCGTGTGGAACGGCGGGTTGGGGCCCCACCAGCCCCTCCACTCAGGGTCGTCCTGCCAGCCTGGCGGCCCGAATTTGTTGGCCCCCATGATCTCGGCGCCGATGCCGACACTGTGTCGCTGCGCGAAGGCGTCATCGACCCCTGCGGTGCCGGCCGGGTCCCAGAACCGCGTGGCGATCATCCACTCATGCAGCCTCTGGCCCGCATGGCCGAAGGGAGCCTCGGCCGACTGCGGCTCGCCGGTGGCGAAGCCGTCCAGGGAGATGGACAGGTTGTGCACTCTCGTCAGGGACATCTCGCGCCTCCAGTGGTGATCGCCACGTAGGCCCAGAACTCTACCGGCCGCGTCTCCCCCAAGGGTTGCCCCAGTACGCACCGAAGTATCCTGAGCCGGCGGCGGGCGCGGGGGGCGCAGCCACAGAGAGGGAGCTCATGCGTCAACAGGGGACGATCACGCGGTGGAATGACGAGCGCGGCTTTGGATTCATCACTCCCACATCGGGGGGACCGGAGGCCTTCGTGCACGTGAGCGCACTTCCCTCAGGGACCCGCCCCACCGTCGGGTCCACAATCACCTACCGTCCGGCGGCCGACGATCGGGGCCGACCCCGCGCCGCCGACGTCCAGTACGTGGGTTCCGGGCGGCGCCGCCACACGCTGCCGCAGGGATCAGTCGCCGCCGTGATTGGGGCGACGCTGTTCATCGGGGGTGTGGGTGTCCTCGCGGTCCTTGATGTGCTGCCTCGTGCGGCGCCGGGCGTACTGCTTCTTCTGAGCGCCGTCGCCTATTTCATGTATCGGTTCGACAAGTTGGCAGCCGTCCGCGGCGAGCGCAGGGTCCCGGAATCGACCCTCCATCTCGTGTCGCTGATCGGCGGTTGGCCCGGCGCTCTGGTCGCCCGGCACGCGCTGCGGCACAAGACGCGCAAACAGCCGTTCCGGACGGCGTACTGGATCACGGTCGTCGCGAACTGCGGCGTCATCGCCTGGATGGCGATCGCGCAGCCCCTGCCGTTCTGAGCGCCGGCCTAGTCCAACTGATCTGGCGAGCCGAAAGCCGGCGCTCAAGCGACGCCCAGGAAAGCCTTCAGCTCGGCGGCGCCATCGACGTGGATCTGGTCGCCACGCACGAAAGTGCCGCGAGGGAGCAGCAGCCGCTGCTGCTCGGCGGCCTCCCCGCGCCGCGACACCCACTGCCGCCCGTTGGGCTGATAGCCCACCTTCCGGCTGACGGCCAGGGACGCCGGGTTGTCGAGGAAGGCCGACGACGTGATGCGCTCGGCGCCGAGGTGGTCGAATGCGAACGCGCACACGGCCTGGCGCATCCGGGTGCCGATGCCCTGGCCATGGAACCGGCGGCCGAGCCACGAACCTGTCTCCAGGGTGCGGGTCACGGGGAACCCCTCCCCCTCCAGTGCCTGGATCCCGACGACCTGACCAGCCCGTCGGACCACCAGCTGCAGGTTGATGGTCTCAGGCGTCTGCCCCGCGATGGTGCGGCCGAAGTAGCGCACGTAGTTGGCGGGCAGCAGCTCGGCCGGCGCGTCGGTCCACGGGAACAGGAAGGGCATCTGGGCCGGGTCGTGGATGCCGTCGAGCACCAGTTCGACGAGCTCAGGGAGTTCCCCCTCGCGCACCACAGCCAGTTCCAGGTCCCCGGCGGTGATCCGCAGCGCGAACGGTGGCCAGATCTGCTCAGGCGACAAACGAGACATGCCCCCAGTCTGGCGCCTGGCGTGCCGATCGCGGAGGAAGGTCGCCGCAACTTCGGACGACGACGACAGCCTGACCGCCCATTGCCCATCAGAGCCGGGTCGTGACGACGACCTTCCCTAGTGTTCCGCCCGCCAGGACCTGCCTCAGCGCCTCGGGTGTCTCGTCGAACGGCAGGACGCGGTCGACGACGGGGCGCAGCACGCCCTCATCGACCAGGCCGGCGATCGTGCGCAGCGCCTGGCCGTCCGGACGGATGAACAGGAAGCGGTAGGAGACGCCGAGCTTCCTGGCCCGTCGACGCAGCGGCAGACTCACGGCGGCCAGGACGAGCTTGACCACCCTGCCCGCGCCCGCCTGGTCGGCCAGGTGCGGATCCGGGGTGCCCGCGACCCCAACGACGGTGCCGCCGGGCCGCACCACCGTGAGCGACCGGGTGGTGGTGTCCCCACCCTGGGTGTCCAGGACGAGGTCCACCGGGTTTCCGGCGAGGCGCGCGACGAAGTCGTCGGTGCGGTAGTCGATCACCTCGTCGGCGCCCAGCCCGCGCACGAACTCCGCATTCCGGGCAGAGGCTGTTGTGACCACGGTCGCGCCGAGGTGCTTGGCGAGTTGGATGGCCACCGACCCGACGCCGCCGGATCCGCCATGGACCAGCACCCGCTGCCCAGGCTGCAGGTGCCCGATCTCGGCGAGCGCCTGCCATGCGGTCAGTGCAACCACCGGCAGCGACGCTGCCTCCACCAGGTCAGCGGAGGCTGGCGCGAGGGCCACCGCGTCGGCGTCGATCGCAACAACCTCACCGAAGGTGCCCATCCCCACCACTCCGGTGTAGCCGTAGACCTCGTCCCCGACGGCGAACTCCGTCACCTGGTCACCGACCGCGACCACGTCACCGGACAGTTCCCCACCCATCACCTGGGGCAGGTCGAGCCGGAACACTGTCTTGAGCTCCCCCGCGCGGGTGCGCTCATCGGCGTGGTTCACGCCCGCTGCGACCATCCGCACCAGCACCTGCAGCGGGCCGGCGGTCGGCTCGGGCATCGACACCTCCCGCATCGGTGTGCCGTACTTCTCCAGGACGAATGCCTTCACGCTCTGCTCCTCGCTGCAAACTCAACTAGTTTCTGTCTGTTACTACATTCCCAGGGTAGGCTGAGTGATAACAGAAAGCAACTACCGAACCGGAGGCGCGATGATCCCCGACCCACGCTCGGACTGCCCCATCAACCGCAGCCTCGAGATGCTCGGCGACCAGTGGAGCCTGCTGATCCTGCGCGATATCGCCGTGCACGACCGTCGCTCGTTCCGGGACCTGCTCACCGGCAGCGGCGAGGGCATCAGCGCCCCCGTGCTGTCGCGGCGGCTGGCAGACCTCGTCGCATCGGGGTTCCTGACCAAGACGGCGGTCGCGCGCGGCAAGCAGGGCCGCTACTCCCTCACCGAGCTCGGGCTGTCGACGGTGCCGCTCCTGGTGGAGCTCGGCCACCTGGGCGCCCGCATCGACCCCACCACCAGTCGCTTTGCACCCAACCTCGGAGACACTGTCGAGGAGAGACAGGCCCGTCTCGACGCGCTGCGCCAAGCCCACCTTGAGAATGCAACCGTCAGCTAGCCGGCGCTCGCCCAGATGGCGGCGCTGCGCTCGATCAGCTCATCGAGGCTGTGCTCCGCGTACTTGTCGCGGGCGCTGTTGGCGCTGCGGGCGTCCGGGCCCGGCGGGTCCGGATCCCAACCGGGGGGCCCGGGGTCGGGTGGGCAGGGTGGTGCCCCGACGTGGGGTGTGAGTTGCTGAAGCCTGTGGCGTTGGTGCTGTCTCGGCCGGCGGGCGGGGTCGATGTGGCGGGGTGGGGTGAACCACGGCAACCCGGTTGCCTCGTCGAGGTGCACCCGCCACTGCGACTCCTCCGACTGCAACGGATCCGGCTCAACCAACCGATGATGGAAGGGACACAGCAAAATGCCGTTGGCTAGGCACGTTGCACCGCTCTGCCACCAGGGAACGATGTGATGCGCCTCACAGGCGGCGGGGGTGGCGGTGCAGCCGGGGAACACGCACCCCTGGTCCCGTTCGGTCAACGCCGCGCGGAGGGCGGGGGTGAACAGGCGATGCGTGCGCCCGACATCCAACGGCCGCGACGCGGTGCCCAGCACCATCGGGATCAGCCCCGCGTCACAGGCCATCCGCCGCGCCTCACCCGCCGACAGCCCGTCCACGCCGCCCGCACCCAGCAACACCACCTCACCGACACCCGACCTGAGGGTGTCCAGATCCACGGTGATGTGGACCTGCGGCCGGTCCACCCCATGCGACGGTAACGTCCCCCCGCCCGCAGCACGCTGGGTCAGCAGCACCAACGCATCCGCGCGGCGCGCGTCCCTGCTGGGGTGCTCGCCGGTGTGCTTGTACGCCGACGCCGCCGGCATCAACGCATCCAACTCCGCCGACAACAACGCGGCATCCGCCACCGGCAACTGCCCCGAAATCCGCACCGACCCATGAAAGTCCGGCGACATGCGCAGGAACCGGTCCCGATGCGCCGCCGCCTCCTCCCGCGCCAGCCGCTTCGCCTCATCCGCATCCGACCGATCCGGATCGACCACCTCGGACAACCGGGCCGCCAACGTCCGCAACTCGGCGGGGCCCAGGGTGTCGGCGTGGGCCAGGATCAGCTCCTGACACTCGGCCAGCTGGGCGCGGGTCAGCCGCGGAGGGAGCTTCCGCAAACCGGTCACGATGGCGTCGGCCTGCGCCAACGACACCACCCCGTCGCTCAACGCCGCCGCGATCAGCGGGAACCTGTCGCCCAGATCCGAGGCCAGCCGCAAGGCGGCCGTCGCCTGAGCCGGCGTGGTCCGCACCGATTGCCGCACCCCCTCCACCACCGCGGCGGCCGCGGACAACTGCGCCTCGCGCAGCAGATGCAGCCGCAACCCGGCCAGCTGCGCCTCCGCCTCACCGATCGAGGCCACCAAACCAACCAACCGCTCCACAGCCGCCCCGTCAGCGCCGAGCGATCCCGCGGCGTCCCACAGCGCAGCGATATACCGCTGCCCCAGATCCACCACCGTCTCGCTCATGTGAATCATTCTGGCACCCACCACTGACAGAAACGGGCCCAGGTAGCCGCCCCGGCAAAAGAAAGTCTGGGCAATTTCTGGCGCTCCCCGACACCAGTCCATGGAGGGCGTCGCCGCCCCTCAGGCAGGGCAAGACTGCTTGTCAGCTCCAGTTACAACCCTTCGAGACGGGTCACGCCGCTCCGACGTGACCGCTGCGCGGTTCACACGACCGCGCCGAGCACCGCGTGCGCAATCAAGTTGTCCAACCGACGCACGTCGACGCCCCGACCAAGCTTGATCGTGATGTGACCGGCGCGGGTCCACAGCTCCATCTCGGCGTTGAAGTCAAGAGTCCCCGCATTCTCCGACGACCACATGCTGATGCTCGAGTAGGGCAGGGAGTAAACCTCGACCTTCTTGCCCGTGATCCCTTGCGCGTCGCGAACAATAACTCGTCGAGTTGTGAAGATCGCCATGTCGCGGAAGGTCTGGTAGGCGGCCACGGCCCTCTCGTTCGCGACAAGGAGGTGCGCGACGTCTTGCGGGACTGCCACCTCCGCCTGAAAGGTCCACGCCGTGATTGCTGCTGTCTCCATCAGGTTTCCTATCCCTCGGCTCGTCGGCCCCCTATTCGGCCTCGCAGTCACGCTAGCCGATTGGACCGCTACGTTGTTCGGCATGGAGGGGGACCCGGGATCGATCATGGACGTGAAGCGGATGCGGCTTCGCTACGCAGGCACCTGCGTACTCTGCGGCACGTCGCTGATTGCAGGCGTCACTGCGGACTACAACCGCGCTAGCCGGACGGTGTCGTGCATGACCTGCCCACCCCACAAGGCCCAGCCCGACCAGATGGACCCGAGCGCCGCCCGCACGGCTGTCGAGGCGACGATCGTGGACGCCGCCACCGATCCAGCGCGTCCTCAGTCGGGCACAGGGGACCAGCCCAGCCTGGGAGTGGTGGACGGGCACGGGGGCGCGTCCGCGGCTGCCGAGTACCAGCGGCGGAACGATGCCCGCCGGGAACGCGTGTTAAGTAACCATCCGCGGATGGGACGGTTTCTGCTGGCGGTGTTCGATGATCCCCAGTCCACGCGTGCCTGGTCGGTCGGTGCCGAGGGCGAACGGATGCTCAGTGAGATGTTGGCGTCCATGGCCGGGAACTCGCTGCGTGTTCTGCACGACCGACGCATCCCGCGCACCAGGGCGAACATCGATCATCTGGTCGTGTGCCCCGCTGGCGTGGTGGTTGTGGATGCCAAGCGCTACCGCAACTCGCGCCCCCAGCTGCGCGTCGAGGGCGGCCTGATTCGGCCCCGCACCGAGTTGCTGATGGTGGCCGGTCGCAACCGGACCGCGCTCGTGACGGGCATGGAGAAGCAGGTCGCCCTGGTCCGCGCAGCGTTGGCGGACCGGCCCGAGGTCCCGGTGCGAGGTGTGCTGTGTTTCGTGGATGCGGACTGGCCGCTCATCGGTGGCTCGTTCGCCGTCAACAACGTGGCGGTGGTCTGGCCCAAGAAGCTCAAGGCGTTGTTGACAGAACTCGGCCCCCTGGACGAAGCACAGATCGCCGACCTGCAGTGGCAGCTCCACGAGGCCTTCCCACGCCAGAGGCCAACCGCTTGAGCCGCGACACTCCGCCGAGCGGAGTGACACGACTGCTACTCCGGACGAGAGTCGCGAATGGATGCGTCGCGGGCCAAGCCGGGGGCTCAGGCCAGAGCAACCGCCTGGTCGAACGTCAACCGAGGGTTGCGGGGGAAGGTGCCGTCCTCAGCAGCGTGGCCGATGTTGACCACCATGATCGTGCGTAGCGACGAGCCCGCGAAGAACTCCCGATCGATACCCGAGAGATCCACCCCACCCATCGGTCCCGCGTCGAGGCCGGCTGCCCGCACGGCGAGGATGAAGCCGCCCGCCTGAAGCCAGGAGTTGTTCATCGCCATGGCATGACGCTGGTCGACGTTCGCCGCGAAGCGCTCCCGGGCGCCCGGGTGCTGCGGCGCCACGACGGGGAGGTGCTCGTGGAAGTCTGCGTCCGCGGCGAGGATCGCCACCACCGGCGCCGAGGCTGACTTCGCCCGGTTCCCCTCCCCGATCAACGGCAGCAGCCGCCCCTTGGACTGCGCAGTCCGCACGAACGTCACCCGCAGCGGCTGGCTGTTCATCGCCGTCGGCGTGTACTTCGCCAACTCGTAAACGCGGGCCAGTTCCTCGTCGGTCACCGGTTCTGAGGTGAACCGGTACGCGGTGTGCATGTCGGTGAAGATGCGGTCGGCGGTGAGGTGCTCGGAGACAGCCAGCAGAGTCATGGGCGATTCGGTCCTTCAAGTAGTTGACGTTTCTACTATATCAGGCAGGCGATGAATCCCCCATCGTCGTCAACGAGCGGGCCGCGGCTTGCCATTGCCACTACCCGCCCCCCGAGAACAGGACGAGCTCCGGTTACCGCGGTTCAGGGGCCCGGAGATGATGCAATGGCACAGACGTCGTACACGGTCGGAAGGGGTGAGCCACATGGCCAAGGGCACAGTGCTGGTGACCGGTGTTGGCCGGGCTCGGGGGATCGGGGCCGGCATCGCCGTCCACCTCGCCGAGCAAGGCTGGGACCTCGCGCTGGGATACCTCTCCGACTACGACGACCGCATCGGACTCGAGCACGACCCCCGGGACCCGCACGATGTCGCCGAACGTTGCCGCGCCTCCGGCGCCACCGTCGACCTGCTGCCCGCGGACCTGGCAGACCCGGACGTACCCGCCCACCTCATCACCGCGGCCAACCGCCGCGACGACCTGACCGCCCTCGTCCTCTCCCACACCGAGAGTGTCGACTCCTCCATCCTCGACACCAGCGTCGCGAGCTGGGACCGGCACTACGCGGTCAACGCCCGGGCGTCGTGGCTCCTCATCAAGGCCTTCGCCGAGCAGCTCCCCGACAAGGTCCGCGCCGCCCGGGCGGGGCGCGTCGTCGCGCTGACCAGCGACCACACCGCCCACAACCTGCCTTACGGCTCGAGCAAGGGCGCCCTGGACCGCGTCGTCATCGCCGCGGCCATCGAGCTCGCCGACCGCGGGATCTCCGCGAACGCCCTCAACCCCGGCCCCATCGACACCGGATGGATGGACGACGAGCTGCGCGACCTCCTCACCCGGCAGACACCGGCAGGACGCCTGGGCACGCCGCAGGACACCGCCGATCTCGTGGGGTTCCTGCTCTCCCCCGCCGGCGGCTGGATCACCGGGCAGTTGCTGCACAGCAACGGAGGCTTTGCCGCCAAGTAGCCCAGGGTGTAGGCGCAGTCAGCGGCCCTGTGCGTCCAGGACCTCCCGGAGCCGTGCGGCGAACGCCTCCGGCTGGCCTGGCCAGCCGAACTCCGGGCCGACGAACCCTCCATGGTGGCTGGGGAACATCGTCAGCGGCAGGCCCAGCCTCGCCGCCAGAGCCTCGGCGGACCGCCCGGTCACCTGACGCGCCGACTCTTCCCCCGCTGCGATCACCAGCCTCACGCCAGACTCAAGGAGGGCATCGAGGTCCGGCGTCCACGCGACCACGCCGTCGGAGTCGCCGGACAGCAACGGGTCGTCGCGGGAGCCGTCGTCCTCAGAGGGGAGGCCGAAGGCCGCGGGATCCGCGGCGGCGCGATCGAAGAACTCGTCGGTGAGCTCGCCCTCCCAGGAGGTGTAGGCGATGAAACGGGCCATGCCGTGGCCGAAGCCGCCCTCCTGGTAGGCACGGTTGATGGCCTGCTCGGCGCGGAGCACTGCGTTCGCGTCGGGCAGCAAGTGGGTCAGCGGCGGCTCGTGCGCGACGAGGACGCGGACGTCCTCCGGGTGCGCGACGACCAGCGCCAGCCCGTCCACCGCTCCGCCGCTGCTGCCGAAGATCTCCACCTCCCCGGCGCCCAGCGCCTCAACGAGGCGGTGCAGGTCCTCGGTATGCTGCTGCGGGTTGTTGTCCGTGCGGCCGTCCGTGCGGATGCTGCGGCCCAGGCCGCGCGGGTCGTAGGTGACGACGGTCCGGTCCGGGAAATGCGAAGCCAGGGTGGCGAAGCCGGTGGCGTCCATGGGCTGCCCGATCAGCAGCAGCGGGGGCCGCCCGTCGACGGTGGGTAGGGGCCCGCGCACGTCGTAGACGATGGTGGCCCCGGGTGCCTCGGCGGTGTGAGTGACGGCCTCGACGGTCATCGCGGTTCCTCCCTTGTCCATGGTGCCCTGGACACGATCCTGCAGCCAGGCCTCCCATGCCGACTCCTCGCGCCGCACGTAGTCCTTCGCATCCTCGGAGAACAGGTACGCGCGCACGCCCACCAGGGACTTGCCGGCCCCCTCCTCGAACACGTAGATGTTCAGCATCCCGGGGACAGGCGCGGTGAGCCGGACGAGCGCCTGCCGATCGCCGACGACCTCAACCGTGCCGGTGGTGTCGCGCAGCTCCACCGGCGTGCCCACGCCGGCCAAGCCGAGTGTGTCGCGCAGGGTGGACCAGAGCGTCTCACCGTCGCCGGGGTGGGAGGCGGTCACCTCCAGCTGGGTTGCCACCTGGCCGGGGAAGTGCGACAGGTACAGACGTAGGTTGTCGAAGTACGGCATCCAGTAGATTCCCATCTCCTCCCAGAACTCCGACTCCCAATCGGCGCCGGTCCCGAAGCCACTGCTCGTGACCCGCACGACGCAGGTGCCGCCGGATTGCGCCTCGACCAGGAACTCGGACGTCAAGGGGCTGAGCTCGTCCGGGTCCTTCCCCATCAGAGCGGCCCAATCCTCCTCGTAGACGAGGCGGCGAGGCGGGTCCCAGCCGGTGACCTGGCCGTCGGAGCCCATGTCGGGGCCTATCGCGAAATGCAGGGAGCCGCCCGCGCGCTCGTCGATCTCGGTGGGCAGGAACCAGGCGCTCATGCCCTGTGCGGTGGCAATGGCCTGCCAGACCTGCTCAGGGGTGCCCGGCACCTCGACGCTGAACTCGAGGCGGTAGGGGACGTTCGGGGTGGTGCTCATGACTGCTCCTCGGGGAGTGGGTGGGCGGCGACGACCAGGCGGTGCCGGCGCCCGTCCTCGTGGTGGTAGCGAGCGGCCAGGCTGATCACCGCGGCGGTGAGGTCGTCGGCGAAGGCAGCCCGGTCCGCGGCCGAGCGGAAGCCGATCTCCGCGTCGATCGCCAGTGTCGGGAGCCTCTTTCCGGTGGCCGCGGCCCGGCGCGCGAGGGCGCCGACCTCGCGCACCATCCGGCCGGCCAGGGCCACCAGATAGCCCGCCGACAGGTGGTCCGGGTTGGCGTCCGGGTCGGCCGCCGATTCATTGACGGCCGCCGGAGACACGACGTAGGACACCGCCGACGCCTGAAGCACGCGCTCGGTGATGCCCCCGTGCCGGCGCTCCTCGGACAGCCCCACCAGGCCGTGCGCCTCGAGCGCCTTGAGGTGGTAGTTGACCTTCTGGCGCGTGATACCGACCCGGGCCGCGAGCCCGGCTGCGGAGGCCGGTACAGCCAGCTCGCGGAGCAGCCGGGCCCGGATCGGATCCAGCGCTACGGCGGCAGCCCCCGCGCTCTCGATGACCTCCACGTCACGCATGACCCCACCATGCGCCTGACAATTAATCTTGTCAAGGGGCGGATCCTCGCCGGACCCGTGATCCAGGTTGCCTCAGCTGGTGCTGCCGCGCAGGATGGAGACGAGGCGGTCGTGGCCGCTTCGCTCGGCGTGCTGCAGCGGCGTCACGCCGTCCCGATCCGCGATCGTGGGGTCGGCGCCGGCGTCGAGCAGGATCTGCACGATTTCCTGGTGCCGGGGGCCGCCGTCGCCGAGGATGACCGCCTCGAGCATCGCGGTCCAGCCGAGGTTGTTGACGTGGTCGATGTCGACACCGGTCTGCACCACGCGCCGCACGTAGTCGACGTGGCCGCGCTCGCTGGCCGGAATCGGCGAAAGCCCACCGAAGCGGTTCCGGATGGTCAGGTCGGGGTTTGCGGGCAGCAGCGTCTCGAGCATCGCCACGCTGCCGGTCACGCCTGTGACCAGCCAGGGCGTGTCGTGGCGGTCGTCCAGCGCGTCGGGATCGGCGCCCATCGCGACGAGGACCTCGGCCACCGGAACACGGTCGAAGGTCGCGGCCAGGAGCAGTGCCGTACGGTCGCGTTCGTCGCGCGCCTCGATGTCGGCGCCGGCCCTCAGCGCGATCGCGACGGCGTCCGCGTCACCTGCCTCGGCCGCCCTCAGCAGCGCGGCGTCCGGGTCGTCGGGGTGATCGGCGGTCGTCACCGTCCGCAGGATTCGCCCCAAACCCGCGTAACCCCTCTCAACGGCCATCTCCAGCGGCGTCAACCCCGCTGACGGCGAGGTGCGGTCAAGCTCGACGCCACCCGCCGCCAGCACCCGCACTGTGGTGGCGTAAGTCGGGGTGTCTTCGCCCAGCCAGATGGCCTCGTGGATGGCCTGGTAGCCGATCCGGTTGACGTGGTCGCGGTCGATGCCGGCCTGCAGCAGCTCGCCGACGACCAGGCCGTGCCCGCGTTCGGCGGCGCGGATGAGACCGGTGCCGTTCCAGCTGTCCTTGTCGTTCACCAGTGCCCCGTTGGCGAGCGCCAGGCGAAGCAGGTCGAGGTACCCCTCGCTGGTCGCGATGAGGTAGGCGGACTGCTCGGTCTCGTCCTTGGCGTTCACGTCGGCGCCCGCCTCGACGAGTCGTCGGGCAAGCTCGACGTCGTTGGCCCACGCTGCATCCCGCAACTGCTCGTCGAGGGTTGCCTGCTCCTGGGCGTCGAGAGAGGGGTCTGGCACGCGTTCGTCCTTCCTGGGAGCGGCGCTGGGAGCAGGGCTGGGGGCCACGCTGGGGGTCGTTTCGGGGGCCGGGCTGCTGCTCGCCCAGTCTGGGGGCACGGTACTCGGCGGCGCGGTGGGTTCGCCAGGCCCGCACGCGCTGAGGATGAGCGCAAGAGGGATGGCGGCGATCGCCGTACGGATGATGGGACTCATCGGGTGGGGTCCGTCACGATCTCGTAGGGGCCGGTGGCGACCGGCTCGTCGAACTTGCTGTCGACGTACAGGATGCGCCCGCGCAGCGCCTTCGCAGTTGTCAGTACCCGGTCAGCCGCCGTGGCCTCCTGGGCCAGGAGGACCGCCCGGGAGCCGTCGGCCGACAGGCGCAGAGTGGTGATCATCCGGCTGAAGTTGCGCACGACCGTGAGCTGGTTGCCGCGCCGGACGAGGCCGTCGGCGTTGACGAGGTCCGCACCACCCGACGCAACCTCCGAGACGTCGCCGGTGCCGGCGTCGAAGCGCCACAGCAGGCCGGCGTTGCCCTGGGCCACCACGAAGGCGCTACGGTCGGCCGACAGCACGATGCCGCCGAGGTTGAACCCGGCGAGCCGCTCGACCCGGTCTGTGGCATCCGCCCAGAGGCTCGCCTGCCAGCCCGCACCGTCGTCGGCGACGCGGAAGACCTGGGCGTCGTTGGAGTTGGTGAAGTAGGCCGCGCCGTCCGGCCCGAGCGCGACATCGTTGAGGAAGACGCCGGCGCCGGGTGCGCGGAGGGCGGCCAGCAACGTGCCGTCTGCCTCGTAGACCCACAGGTCAGGGCGTCCGTTGCCGAGGCCGTTGGGGCCACCGGCGATGTAGACCCGACCCAGGTCGTCGACGGTGATACCCCGCGCGGTGAAGCGACCGTCGGTCCCGTCGCCGGCAAGCCACTCCACGGTCTCGTCTGAGTCCGCGGAGCCGCGGTGGATCTCCCCGCCGGTGACCTCGCTGACGTAGAAAAGGCCCCGCCGCTCGTCCGCGCCGATTCCCTCGAACTTGGAGCCGGTGGCGGTGTCGACGTCGCCCGTCAGCTGGTAGGTGGTGGGGCGGGGGCCGTCAGCCACAGCCGGAGCCGCGCCGACGGCCAGGCCGAGGGTGGCGATCGCTGCGACGGCGAACGTGATGGTCGGGCGTGTGTAGCGAGTCACTGTGGTCTCCTCGAACTGAGGTCTGCGAACTGGTCCAGTCTGCGTGCGCGGCCGGCGCGGCGCGTCGGTGGAACGGCCACCGCTGGGTAGCCGATTGGTTGATGCGGCTCGCCGGGGTTCTCCATACGATGAGGACACCATGAGCACCCCCACGGACGTCCGAGACCGCGCCTCGGGTGTGCACGGCATCCTGGCCCCCGCCGTCCGGCTCGACCGCTGGCTCCTCGTGGTGCTCATCGTGCTGCTGGTCACCTCCGCGGTCCGCTACGTGGATCGGCACGGGCTCGACCCGGCCGGCGTCGCTGTGCTGGCCGGAGCGGCGCTGCTCGGACTCGCCTACGCCACCCGTGGCCTCATGTCGTCGCGCCCGTGGTGGCCCGCGGCGTGGGTGGTGGGGATGGTCGTCCTGTGGGGGGCACTCACCGCCGCCGCGCCGTCCTTCGCGTGGTGCGCCGTCCCGGTGGCCTTCGCCGTCCTGCGGGTGCTGCCGTTCGGGTGGGCGGTGGGGACGGTGGTGGCGATGATGCTGCTGCTGACCGCGGCCTGGCAGCGGATTGTGGAGGACTTCGACCCGGTGCAGGTCGTCGGCCCCGTCGGGGTGGCGCTGGTCACTGTGATGGCCTTCCGTGCCCTCGATCTGGAGTCGCGGGCCCGCCAGGACCTGCTTGATCAGCTGATCGATGCGCAGGAGGACCTGGCCGACGAGCAGCAGCGCGCCGGCGCCCTCGCCGAGCGAACCCGCCTGTCCCGCGACATCCACGACTCAGTTGGCCAGGGGCTCTCCAGCATCAACCTGCTGCTCCAGGCCGCGGACCAGGACTGGGACAGCCACCCCGGGCGCGCGCGTCACCACGCCCGGACCGCGGCCGCGACCGCCCGCGACAGCCTGGAGGACGTGCGCCGAGTGGTGCGCGACCTCGCGCCCACGGACCTCGAAGGCGACGACCCTCGCGGCAGACTCCCGGCCGCCCTGCACCGGGTCGCGGAACAGTTCGGACCTGGGATGGAGGTCGAGGTGCGAGTCGACGGAGAGCCTGAGGCGCTTCCCACGGACGTCGCGGCGGCCCTGGTGCGAACCGCGCGGGGCGCCCTGGCCAATGTGCGGGAGCACGCCCAAGCGGATCGCGTCACCCTGACCCTGACCTATCACTCCGACGAGGTGGTCCTGGACGTGCGCGACGACGGACGCGGCTTCGACCCCGCCCAGGCGCGAGTCCGGGGTGCACGTGGACGGGGGCTGGCGGGGATCCGGGAGCGGGCCGTCTCGCTCGGCGGCGCCGCGTACGTTGAGAGCGCGCCCGGCGAGGGCACCACCATCTCGGTTCACCTTCCGATCCGCCCACCACTGGAGACCCCGTGATCCGCATCGTTCTGGTGGACGACCATCCCGTGGTCCGCGCCGGCTTGCGCGCGCTCCTCGACGGCCAGGACGATCTCGAGGTGATCGCCGACGTCGACGGGCTCGAAGCCGCGGTCGCCGTCGTGACCGACGAGCGGCCCGACGTGGTGCTGGTCGACCTCAACCTCGGGGAGCGCAGACCCGGAGGAGCGGAGGTCACGACGGCGCTTCGCGGCCTCGTCGCCCCGCCGGAGGTGCTCGTGCTCACCACCTAAGACACCGAGGCAGACGTCCTGCGCGCACTCGACGCGGGCGCGCGCGGCTACCTGCTCAAGGACGCCCCGCCCGATGAGCTGTTCGCGGGCATCCGGGCCACCGCCCGGGGCCAGACGGTGCTGGCGCCCTCCGTCGCCGCCACTCTGGTGCGCCGTGCGACACCCGGGGCCATCACCATCACCGAACGCGAGGTGGAGGTCCTGGAGTTGCTTTCCCGCGGGCTGGGAAACAAGGAGATGGCACGCGAGCTCTTCGTCTCGGAGGCCACCGTCAAGTCTCACCTCTCCCACATCTACACCAAGCTCGGCGTGGACACCCGTGCCGGCGCGGTGGCTGCTGCCATCGAGCGCCGGATCATCCGCACGTGAGCTCTCGAAGCCTTCCTCGCTTGGCTCCCCGACCTTTATCCGGTCCATCACCATCGGGCAGCACGAGCGCGCCCTGGGGTGGCTACGGTGGGGACCATGGGTACGGGCGAGCCCGAGCGCACCCCGGAGGGGTTCTTCGATGGCTCTCCGGCCGGGTTGAGGCTGTACGCGGCGGTGGAGCAGGCGGTGCGGAACTTCGGCGAGGCTTCCGTGCGAGTGACGAAGAGCCAGATCGCCTTCCGGCGACGGAGGGGCTTCCTGTACCTCTGGCGTCCTGGGCAGTATGTCAACAGCGACGTGCCCGCCGTGCTGTCCCTTGTGCTGCCTCACGAGGTGACCTCCCCCCGGTTCAAGCAGGTTGCCCACCCGTCCAGCAACGTGTGGATGCACCACATCGAGCTCCACCACATCGAAGAGATCGACGACGAGGTCCGCGGCTGGATGGCTGAGGCCTTCCACAACGCGGGCTGAACACCTCACGTGCCGCTGCCTCCCACATCTCACGGGCCGGATGTGGGAGTTCCGGGTGATCCGTCGGCCCCCAGTGTCACGCTGGTGTCATGACGGAGCAGCAACCGTACGACGTCCTCGCGCGATTCCCCCACTTCGAGGTGCGCCGCTACCCAGCACACCTGGTGGCCGAGGTCGAGGTGGACGCCTCGTTCACCCGCGCGGGCAACGAGGCGTCGGGGTGCTAGTGAGCTTCATCTCGGGCCGCAACAGCACCCGAGGAAAGGTCGCGACGACCGCGACGGTGTTGCAGGAGCAGGCGCCCACCACGATCGAGATGACCTCACCCGTGGTCCAGCAGCCCGCCGCCGAGTCAGGCCCACAGGCGGTGGCCTTCGTGATGCCCTCTCACTTCACGCTGGAGACGCTGCCGACACCGTCCGACCCGCGCATCACCGTCCGGCAGGTGCCTGTCCAGGTGGCCGCGGTCAAGAGCTTCACCGGACGCTGGACGGAGCACATCTACCAAAAGCAGTTGGGCGACCTCCGCGCCGCTATAGAGCAGGCTGGCCTCGAGGCCAGCGGGGTCCCGCGGTTCGCTCGCTTCGACCCTCCCTGGACGCCGTGGTTCCGCCGTCGCAACGAGGTGGTGCTGCCCGTCCTCTGGCCCCCGCAGGTGCCTCACGAGGACTAAGAGTCAGACCTGAGTACCGATGACGGCATCAGAACCACCAATGAGCCGCGTCTACGCTCGGTGCGCCGCTGCCTCAGCGCGACGACGCAGCGAGCGGTCCGGCGAGCCATGCGCGCGCCTCCCGGTGCGAGAGCAGGCGGACAACGGGCAGTTCGGGGCGTTCGCCCATCAGAGCGACGACCCGCTCAGCCGTCCGGCGACGGGTCTTCCAGGCCCAGCGGATGATGTGGTCAGGGTCGGTGAACGCGGTCCAGAGCGCCGGTTCACGATTGCCGTTCCAGAGCACCTCGCGTCGCAGCCGTCGACGCAGAGTCCTCACCGTGACCTGACGCATCACAGTGGCGACGGGCAAGTCGAGCCAGACCACCAGATCGGCTCGGGCAGCCAGAACGGCGCGGGCACTGCTGTACTGCCATTCGGTCACCCACTCGTCCTCCGCCACGAGAGCAGACACGTCGTCCATGAACGACTCCCGAGGAGTCCAGTTCGGACCGTGATAGAGCGCGTCGATCTCGACGTGAGAAATGCCCAGCTGGCGTGCGATTCGAGACGCCAAGGTCGTCTTCCCCGACCCGGGGGTCCCCGCCACCAGCACGCGGCGCGGGCACGCCTGAAGTGACTGAGTGGAGGTGAGCAGAGGCAGAGGCACGCCGCCAGCTTGGCACACGACCCAGTTCCCACAGCGCGCGATGGCTCCGCCACGACGACAAAGTCAGGGGCCACAGCCGATGTTCGACGAGGGACAGCATGGGATGATCGGGCACGTGAGCATCCAGGTGGCGTTCTTCCGGAACATGAACCTCGGCCAGGCGCGGAGCCGATCGCCGCGCAGTTCCGAACTGCTGGATGCCTTCGCAGCCGCCGGCGCCGCCAGCGCAGTGAACTTCCAGACCAACGGCACGGTGATCTTCACCTGCGGCGAACCGGCAGCACTCGCAGAGTCCGTCGTGACCCGCCTCACCGCAGTCACCGGCTACGCCGACCTGGTCGTCGTCCGCTCCGCTGCCTGGCTCATCGACACACTCGGATACATAGACCCCGGCCTGACCGCCGGGGAGGTCGCCCTCTTCGACGCCCCCCTGTTGCCGGACCTCATCCTGCCTCACGTCGAACGCACTCCATCAGGTGAGCTCGTGGTGCACGCACTCACCAACCGCCACGCGGTCACGAGCGCCACCGGGGCCGGCGTCTCGGCCGGACCGATACTCACCCGGCTGATCGGTGTCCCGGTCACCTGCCGCGGGATCCCCACGATGCGGCGACTCGTCGCGCGGCTGACCAGCCTCTCCGGTTGTCCCAGATGACCACGTGGCCGGTGTCCTCGCACTCGATCCACCTCGCCCGACGACACAAGGCCGGCTAGGCTCGCCTGTCAGAGCGGCTACAGGTCCAGCAGCAACCCCAGGATCTCGCGCACCTCGCTCAGGGCTGCCGGCCCAACATTGCCAGTGCGCCGATGAATCCGAGTCACGGCCACGGAGCGCACATGCTGGCACTGCGCCGACGATGGGGCCGCGAGTCGGTTGTCGTCATCGGGCTCAATGACCACCTCGGTACTGCTCTCACGAAGGATCCGGGTCAACGGCACAACCTGGATAACGTTCGGCCCGCCCCTCAGGACCCGCCTCGCGGTCACGACGATGGCCGGCCGAAGAAGTCCGGCCTCGTGTCCGGCGGGCACTCCGAAGTCGAGTTCGACGACGTCACCCGGCGTCAGCATCGAGCCATTCAGTCTCGTCGTCGGTCAGCTTAACGCGGAGATCCTGCGCCATGGCGTCCTGGCGGAGCGTGCGGATGGCCTTGCTCACCGTCTCATCGATCGTTTCGTGGCGTTCGGCTGCCAATCGGGTCACCTGCGCATGCGTGACCCTGCTGATGCGGATCGTCGTTGTCTCGGACATGAACCAACTCTACCCGATTGTAGACCGATCAGTCTACAGGTGCCGTCTCGTGGCAAGCTGGTCTGGGCTCAGCCTCCAGCCGCGGCACCACGCTGCGATGGCGATGACAACGCCGATCGCCAACAGCACGAAGCTGGCCGATAGGGCGAGCCACTTGCCGGTGGTGAAGAACGGCGCCAGCTCCGCGAGCACCGGCGTCCGGGCCGGATAGCGTGCCATCACCGTCGCGGCGCAGATGTTCTCGGCGTAGTCCAGCGCCACCGCGACCACCGGCAGCAGGGCCACCCATCGCCACCGACTCCCAGGAGCTGTCCCCCGCGCCCAGACCCACGCGAGCGTCGTCACCAGGAACGCCCCGTACACCAGCGGCCAGATGACGTCGAACGTGACCCGCGCGTACACGTAGGCAGCTCGACCGTCAGATCCCCACGCCTCGGCCGCCGCGTACAGGTCGTCCGGGGAGTACCACAGGGATGTGTCCGGGGCGGCGTAGCGGTCCGTGTAGAAAGCCCCGGCTTCAGCCTGGGCTGGCAGCACCATGGCGGTGAACACCGCGAACAGCACCACCGCGGCAACGGCCATCCACCCGCGCACTCCGCGCGCCAGGCCCGCGGCCACTCGGTCCACCACCTTCATCACACCCCATTCCTCTGATGCTGCGATGCTATGCGGCTTTCACGGTCCTGAGCGCGTCACGTCGAGGAAGCCGAGAATCGCTGGCGGTAGGAGGTGGGCGTGGTGGCGTAGGTGGCGGTGAAGTTCTGCCTGAACGTCACGACGCTGGTAAAGCCGCAGGCCGTGGCGATGCGCGTGACCGGCCACGCCGTCGTCTCCAGGAGGCGCCGTGCTTCGTCGAGGCGGCGGGCCAAGACCCAGCGCGCGGGGGTGGTGCCCGTGGCCTCTGCGAACCGGCGGGTGAAGTTGCGGCGGCTCATGCGCGCGTGGGCCGCGAGGTCGTCGACCGTGAGTTCGTGGTCGAGGTGGGCCAGGGCCCAGTCGATGGTTGGTCCGAGGTGCCGCACTCCCCCGGGCTGTGGGATCGGGCGATCGATGTACTGGGCCTGGTCGCCGTCGCGGTGGGGCGCGACGACGAGGCTGCGGGCGACGGTGGCTGCGGCGGCGGAGCCCAGGTGGGATCGGACGATGTGCAGGCAGGCGTCGATGGCCGACGCTGTGCCGGCCGAGGTGAGGACGTCCCCGTGGTCGACGTAGAGCGCGGCGGGCTGGACCTTCACCTCGGGTCGACGGCGTGCGAGCACGTCGGCTGAGCCCCAGTGGGTCACGGCCTCGCGGCCGTCGAGCAGGCCGCTGTCCACCACCGGGAACGCCCCCAGGCACAGGCCGGCGATCCGGCTTCCGCGTGCGTGCGCGGCTCGGATTCGGGCCGTGAGGGGCTCGTCGGTCATGGGCAGATCGATCGGCCAGGATGGCAGGACCACCAGGTCGGCGTCCTCCACCGCGTCGGGGCCCCTGACGTCCTCGATGCGGGGGCCTTCGGCTGTCCGGATGCCGCGACCGTCGCGGGTCCACACGACCGGATCCCACCCCGCGGCCAGGCACTGACGGCCGACCTCACCGAAAACGAGCAAGGGGGCGGCCAGGTGGAACATCGTGATGCCGTCGAAGGCATGAACGGCAATCCGCATGATTGGCCCGATTCCATCGAAGAACGTCTTTTGTGCCACTCACGATAGCCCATCGCCCCTGGCGATCATGGATCAAGACAGATCCGCCAACCGAAGGAGAAACCATGACCGCCCCCCGCCGAGCACTCATCGTCGTCGACGTCCAGCAGGAGTACTTCACCGGGATCCTCCAGATCCAGGCCCCGCCGCGCGACCAGACGCTCGCCAACATCGTGGCCGCCCTCGAGGTCGCGGAGCAGCAGGACCTGCCCGTTGTCGTCGTGCAGCACGAATTGCCGCAGGGTGCACCCGTCTTCGCCGTCGGCAGCGAAAGCTGGTCGCTGCACCCCGAGATCGAGCAGCGCCTGAACCCGTCCTGGAAGTGCGTCAGCAAGGACAAGGGCAGCGTCTTCGCCGGCACCGACGTGGCCCAGTGGCTGGCCGAACGAGAGGTCGACACCGTCACGATCGTCGGCTACATGACCAACAACTGCGACATCGCCACGGCAGTGGGCGCCGAGGAGCTCGGCCTGGCGGCAGAGATCCTCTCCGACGCCACCGGCGCCATCCACCTGGCCAACGAGGCCGGCCAGGTTTCCGCGGACCAGCTCCACGAGACCCTGCTCGTGCTCCTGCACTCCAACTTCGCCGCCGTCGCAACCACCCAGGCATGGACTGCGGCCGTCACCGCCGGCCACGCCCTCCCCAAGAGCGATCTGGGCACCTCCGCCACACAGGGTCGCGCGGCCTTCGGCGCCTGACCGACGGCAATGGGCAGGGGTCCCCACGCGCGTCCCAGCGCGGGGACCCCACCCGCCCCCACATCCTGGACGACCTCCGGGTACCTCCCGGCAATCGGCTCGAGGCACTCCGTGGAGACAGGGCCGGACAGCACAGCGTACGGATCAACCAGCAATGGCGGATCTGCTTCACCTGGACCGACGCCGGACCCACTGACGTCGAAATCGTCGACTATCACTGAGGAGGTGCCACCCATGACAACAACAGCGATCCCACCGATCCACCCGGGCGAGATCCTGATGGACGAGTTCCTGGAGCCGCTGCAGATCAGCCAGAACCGGCTCGCCGTCGCGATCGGCGTACCCCCACGTCGGATCAACGAGATCGTGCACGGCAAGCGTCGCATCACCGCCGACACAGCGCTGCGGCTGGCTCGCTACTTCGGCACCACCGACAGGTTCTGGCTCAACCTCCAGACCCGCTTCGATCTCGAGGTCGAGAAGGACCACCTCGGCAACGCCCTCGACCGGATCGAGCCGCTCCAGGCTGTTTGACTTCCTTGGAGCGGCATGAGCGGATACAAGGAAGACATCCCCACGTCTGACCCGGGGTAGCGTGACGCTGTGACCGAAAACCCGTGGTACTCGCAGCTTCGTGAAGTCTGGAGACCGAGCCATGTGAGCCTTCTACTCATCGCCGAGTCCGCCCCTGACGATGGTGGCGATCCAAGCAAGCGGCGATTCTTCTACTCGGAACGACTCGGCCCCGACAATCTCTTTCGCGGAGTAGTGGCGGCGATGTACGGGGTCACCAGCCACGACCTGGCCCAGCGAGGGAAGCGCCCGTGGCTCGAACGCCTTCACCAGGACGGCTTCTACCTGATCGATCTTGTGCCCCATCCTGTGAACGCCAGTCAGGCGCACCTCCGCAGGAGGCGTGCAGAGTATGTCAACGACTGCGTGCAGCGCGCCTCTGAGCTGAACCCTGACGGGGTCATAGTGGTCAAGAAGGACCTGTACCCCCTTCTGCAAGGCCCGATTCGGGCCGCCGGGCTCACCCTCCTCCACGACAGCGGCATCGCCTTCCCTCTAGGGAACACAAGGGGCGAGTTCATCACCGAATTCAACACCGCCCGCGAGCGGCTTCGGCCGTCAAACAACGCTCCAGACGGCGCAGCTCAGCCTGCTTCCCGGACCCACGGACTCGCTGGCAGCACTGTCCCCAGCGCGGCAGAGTCGGATGTCCAGTCACGGTGCGAGGAGTCCGAGGGGGACCACAGCGATGCCGTCGGGACGCCGGTAGGCGTTTGGCCCGGTGTTGATCACGACTGCGTCTAGCAGCTTGTCGCCCATGCGGTCGGCCAGCCAGTGGAGGTGCTTGGTGTCCTGGTCGGTGACGGTGTTGGCCAGTTTGACCTCGACCGCCAGGGCTCGGCCGTCGTCGCGGACGACGACCAGATCGACTTCGTGGTCGCCGTTGCGGGTACGCAGGTGACCGACAGCGGCTTCCGCTGCCTGCGCCGGGACCCGGACGCACAAGGTCACCAACGACTCGAACAGGTGACCCAGAACGCTGCCTGACTGCGGACCCACCGACGTGCCAACGCCATCAAGCAGAGCGTCACGGCTGAGGCCTAGGAGACGCGCGGCCAGCGCCGGGTCTGCAAGATGATGCTTGGGCGTCTGCCCCAGCCGGGTCAACAGACTCCCGGTCGGCGCCCACGCCGGCACCGGGTCCAGCAGCCACAAACTGGACAACACGTCACGGTAGGCGATCGACGTGGAGCGGGCCGGCTTATCGCCCTGCCCCGGCGTGGCGGCATCCAGGATCTGCGCATAGCTCGCAGTGGTCGCCGTCGCCGCAGCGTAGGCACGCAACCACGCCAACATCGCCTCAGGCTTCCGCACCGCCAGCCCCTGTTCCGGGACGTCACGATCAACCGCGTTGTGCAGGTAGGAGTCGAGCTGGAACCGCCGCGACCGCCCCACCAATGGTCGCATCGCCGGGAAACCCGACGCGACGATCTCCTCCACGTAGTCGCTCAAAGTCAGCGGGCACGACCCGGCCAGCGGCCCGCGATCTCCACCCAGCAGACCCCGCAAGCTGACCGTGGGCTGCGTCACTCCCCGCTCGGACAAGGTCATCGGACGCATCCGCAAACGGCCGATCCGACCAGCCCCGGAATGCGCCGTGGCGCCCGGCGCCGGGGAGGCGCTGCCGACCAGCAGGAACTGCCCGCCCGTCGGATCAGCATCCACCGCACGGCGCACGACGTCCCACACCTCGGGGACCTTCTGCCACTCGTCAATCAACAGCGAACGCCCACGCCCCAACACCTGCTCCGGCTCCGCGGCGATCGACTCACGAATAGCCCTCGAGTCCAACCGCACCACTCCGGCAACCCGCTGCTCAGCGGTCGTGGTCTTCCCCACCCCTTTGGGCCCGTCAACCGCGATCGCCGGAACCTGCCCGAACAGCTCATCCAACTCGTCATCAAGAATCCGGCGCGCATACTCCATGCATGAACCATACAAGAAGCAGGATCTGAATCAGTCAATTAGCACGGCATGAATCAGACAGATTGCATGCTCGCACATTGGCAGATGAGTTGGTCAGCTGTAGTGGAAGTGTGCCTGCAGGATGATCAGGTCGTCGCCGTCGACCAGGTACACCAGGCGGTGCTCCTCGGCGATCCGTCGGGACCACGCACCGGCCAGCATGTGTCGCAGTGGTTCGGGCTTACCTATTCCGCTGACAGGGTCGCGCATCGCGTCGTCGATGAGGCGGTTGATCCGTGTGAGTGTCTGCCGGTCGGCTGCCAACCAGTACGTGTAGTCCGACCACCCGTTCGGCGTGAAGACCAGCCTCATCAAATGAGGTCGTGCTTGTCGCGCTGCCCCGCATGTGCCTGGGCGAGGCTTTCGAGCAGGTGTCGTGCGTTGGCGGGCACCCGCAGGAGGTGAGCGGTCTCCGTGAGCGCGTCGTAGTCAGCTCGGGACATGAGCACTGCGTCACCCCGCCGGGATGTGATCTCGACCGGCGTGCGGTCTTCATTGACCTGCTCGATCAGCGGGAACAGGTTCTTGCGAGCTTCACTTGCGGTGACAGCCATGGCCACCCTTCTCTCCATTGGTACTACTTCTTGTACCAGTATGACATCGAGGTCAACGACAACCAACCACCCGACCATCGGATCCGAACTCGACCCGCGGCCCAGCACCAAGCTCCTCGCGTCCGCGACAACCGCTCAGGCGGAGGCGGGCAGCAGTGACGACGGCGCGCCGCTGTACGTCACCACCAACTCGTCCCGCGCCCGCGACGCCGCCACGTACAGCAGCGACCGTTCCCGCAGCTGCGCCTCGCTGAGTTCCTCGTCGTCATAGTCGTAGGCCTTCAGCCCCATGGGCATCGAGTCCTTGTTCAGCCCGAACAGCAGCACCCGCGCGAACTCCGTGCCCTTCGCCCGGTGCATGGTCAGCGCCACCGGGTAGCCGGGCTTCACCGTCCCCGCCTCCAGGGCTCGGACCTCGACGCCCCGCTCCCCCAGCCCGGCGACGACGCGGTCTCGGGGCATCGACGCCCTTGACGTAGCGGCCGGGCGCGCCGAAGGCCTCGGCGAGCTTCGGTCCCCCACGCCCGCCGATCCAGCGTTGACCCTCAGGTAGGCCGCTCAGCACAGCGACCAGGATCTATTCTCCGTTGGACACGAACTCGATTGCGTCGACCTGGATTAGCAGAGAGGTCGTGCTGCCGCCGATCTGCGTCTCGTACTCGTATGATCCGGACACGGTGGCCCACATCTTCACGACATCACCTTCGATGATGTCATCCAGGATTGGGCAATTCGTGTTGCCATCGCCGGCGAACGCCGCGGTGTTCTGGTCGTATTCGAATGAGTACTCCTGTTCCGTGTTCGCTGAGTTCGCCATGAACCCGCACTTACCGGTGAAGGAGTCGAACTGGAAGATGTGGCTGTAGAGGACGACCCGCTCACCAGTATGCGCGTCAGGATCCTTGCCGATTAGTCCAAATTCCCGCTCACTGAGAGACGCGTACTCTCCTTTGTTTACCGGTCGAGGCGCCGCGCTGACGGTGACCACGCCACCCTCATCGGCTTCCTCGCCAGCGGCTGGCGTCTGCTGCGAGATGACGTACTCGTCAGGCGAGCCACCCGGGTCTATTGTCAGCCCCGTCTCGCTCAGAGCACTCTCAGCTTCGCCGACGGCCATACCTACTACGTTGGGCACCTCCACCAGCGGAGGCTCAGCAACCAGCACTATCGCCGAACCCACCTCCACCTCTGCACCGACCGCGGGATCGGTCGCGGAAACTACGTCGCTCGCCCCTGCGCCTCCGTTGTTAACGGTGAACCCCACATCCTGCAACGCGACGATCGCCTCCGACACAGGCATACCGACCACATCGGGCACTAGGGCAAGCTCTGGCGCGACCTCCTCGACCGTCGTGACCGGTGTCTCCTTCGGGGCAACAGTCGCGGCAGCCACTCCTTCCTCGAAGCCATCAGAAACTTCGCTCGGCGCGACGATCAGCGCGGCGGTGATGATCAGTGACGTCAGGGCAGCGAGCCCGCCGAGAACCATCCCGGTGATCGCCATGGGCTTCGACTGCACGCGCTTCAGCGCTAGCACTCCAAGCACGATCGCCCCCGCACCGGCGAGCAGTCCGACGACGGGTACCCAGCCCAGCAAGAAAGCGACGACGCCGACCACCAAGGCCGCGATCGCCAGACCCTTTGCCGGCGGCGGTGGCGGTGGCGGTGGCGGTGGACCCGGCACCCGGTAAGGGACCCCGTACGGTCCGGACTGATTTCCCCCAAAGTTACTAGTCATAGCACGAAACCTAGCAGGAGGGTCTGGCTTCGATTGCGGCGGGAGGTCCATTGGACGCAGCTCACTATCGTTATCCGCAGTGCCGTTCCGAATGGTCTGGGGTGCATGGTCACGGGAATTCCTGTTCGAGCCCCTGTGCCGCGCAGAATTCTGTCATTCAGAGGAGCCTCACCCAGCCTGGCCCACGGCTCCGCCGACCGTCTCGTCGGGGCTGCCCGTGACCCAACGCGGCAGCGGCGAGGTCCAGGGCATTCTCACCAGGTGCCGCCTCGCAGAGTGGAGGCGACACTGTCTTAGCCGAATCGCTCGGTGTGCTGCGCGGCGTCACTCCGTCACCGTTCGCGATCGTGGGGTCGACGCTGACATCCAAAGAATCGCACCACCAGCTATCAGTTTCACGGCAACATCCGATTCTCTGCTGTGGCAGCTCCACGAGGCTTTTCCTCGTTACCCCTAGTGGCTCGAGTCGCAATAGGCGGCGGAGAACCCGACCGCCGCCTCAAGGGTCTTGGAGACGAGCCGCGCAGCGAGACAGCATCTCCGAGACGTCTACGCCTAGGCCATCGCAGACATCCTCAAAGTCGGCCATCGTCCAGACAGAATTCCCGGCGCAGAGGGTTCTTGCCTTGCCGTCGCTGCAGTTCAACCAGAAGGTGATCGCCTTGGGCTTCAGTTCCTGGCGCTCCAGCTCGGCGCGCACCTCGCGCGACACCGCCATGTTCAGCCGCATCATGATTCCGCTACTCCTCAGTCCCGCCAGCCGCCACTGTGCCCGTCGAGCTCGGCAGCAGCGACGACGGCGTGCCGCTGTACGTCACCACCAACTCGTCGCGGGCCCGCGACGCCGCCACGTACAGCAGCGACCGTTCCCGCAGCTGAGCCTCGCTGAGCTCCTCGTCGTCGTAGTCGTAGGCCTTCAGCCCCATGGGCATCGAGTCCTTGTTCAGCCCGAACAGCAGCACCCGCGCGAACTCCGTGCCCTTGGCCCGGTGCATCGTCAGCGCCACCGGGTAGCCGGGCTTCACCGTCCCCGCCTCCAGGGCTCGGACCTCGACGCCCCGCTCCCCCAGCCCGGCGACGACGCGGTCGCGGGTCACCCGGTCGCGGACCAGCACCGCGACCGTCTCCGCCGCCACCTCACCACCAGACACCCAGGAGCCGACCAGGTCCGCGGCGAAGTCCAGCTCCGCCGTCAGCGTCGGGAACGACCGCACCTCCGGCTTCGGGCCCGTCCGCGCCGACAGGTAGCCGGCCATGGTCTCGGCCTCGCCGTCGGAGTCGACGACCTCCTGCCCGGTCAGCACCCCGACGGCCCACGCCAGGTTTTGCGCCGTGGTGCGGTAGTTGAGCTTCAACCCCCGCGACCGGCCCTGCGTCCGGATCCCGTACGCCGAGAGCATCAGCTTCTGCCCGTAGATCCGCTGGTGGGCGTCCTCGGCGATGAAGATGTCGTTGGACGCCTCGGCCGCCAGCGCCCGGACCAGCTGCCAGTGGCAGGGCTTGAAGTCCTGCCCCTCGTCGACCAGCACATGCCGGGCGGTCCGCTGCCCCGTCGCCTCGAGGTGGGCGGCGGCGATGGAGGCGGCCTCGGCGAAGTCGAGCGTGCCGGCCTCGCGGGCGGCTCCGCGGTAGGCCTCGACGACGGCCCACACCGCCTTGCGCCCCGCCCGCGACAGCCGCACCCCGCGGCCCGGCCGCGCCACCTTCAGGTAGTCCGCGAGCTGCGTGATGCGGTGCGGCAGGATCACCATCTCGTACTCCGCGGCCAGGAACGCGGGCTTGCGCAGCTTCTCGTCGAGGTCCTCACCGGCGCGCAGCATGGCCTGGCGCCACGCGGGCTCCGCATCCGTCCGGCCGGAGATGTCGGTCCGCCCCACCCCCAGCACGGTCGCGACGGCCTCGCTCACGTCCGCGCCCGCCGACTGCACCACGGCCCGGGCGAGCGCATCGATTCCCTTGACGTGCAGCCCGGGCGCGCCGAGGGCGTCGGCGAAACGGAGGTCTGGGTCGAGGCGCTCGAGACTCCGCGACAGCTCGGCGGCCAGGTTGGTGGTGAACGTCGTGACGACGATGGGCGCGCCCGGGTCCTCGACGGCCAGCCGCCGCGCCCGGTGGAGCACGACGACCGTCTTGCCGGTCCCTGCGCCGCCGGAGATCCGGTAGGGGCCCTTCCAGTCGCCCCGCACCCAGGTGCGCTGCTGCGGGTGGAGGAACACGCGCCAGGCGGAGAAGTCGCCGCCGGTGATGACCCGGCGGAGCTCGTCGGCGCCGGCGAGCTTGGCGAACCCCATCTGGGCGGTGGGGTGGTCGAAGCTGTCGAGGAGCTCCTGGTCGCTGACCGGCTCCGGCTCGACGAACCGGGTGGCGGCCTCCTCGTGGCTCATCGGACGGTTCATGATCTCCAGCTCCTGCTGGATCTGCGAGATCGACTCCCCGTCGGCCAGCAGCAGCAGCGCGAGCCCCTGCCATTCCGGCAGCGTCTGCGCGAACGCCTGCATCGCGTCCTTGCTCGTCAGCGCGACGGCCTGCTCCGCTGTTGCCGGCGGGATGCCGAGGGAGACGGTGAGGTCGGCGGCGCTGAACGCGATCAGCGGTTGGGGCGCTGCCGGCAGAGGCTCAACTCCAGCCGGCTCCGCCCACGTCAGGACCGGCTCCGGCGCCGCCGCCTCGCTGTACTCCGGCAGCCCGTTGATGGGGTTGATCGTCAGTTTGACCTTGGCGGCCATCGTGTAGGCGTCGTCGTGGTTGTAGATGCCGTGCACCACGTAGGCGGTCGAGGTGGGCGTGGTGAGCTTGAACAGCAGCGCCCGGTACTGCTGGTCCACCCGCCCGGTGCGGGCGCGGGCGTCGGCGGCGTTGTTGACCGGCTCAATGTGCAGGCCGGGCGCGCTGTCATCCTGGGCGAGCTTCTCGAGGAAGCTGTAGGCCTTCTGCTTGATCGACGAGTCGAGCAGCTTGTCCTGCTTCGGGTAGATGATGACGCTCTCAGGCACTGCTCTGTTCCTTCCATGCCGCCGCGATCGCGGCCGCGTCGGGCGCGAGGATGCGCCACCCGTCCACCTCGACGCCCGCGGTGGGGTCGAGCTGCACCGCGATCCTCTCGCTCGTCCACACCAGCTCGAACGGCACGCCGTCGAGTTCGTAGCCCACCTCGCCGTCGGGCGCGGCCACCCCGGCCTCGCTGAGCGCGGCGATGAGGTCCAGCACCTCGGCCGACTCCCCCGCGAGCTCCTCGACGATGGGCTGCCACTCGGCGCCGACGTCGACGCCACCGTGCACGATGTCCACCACCGGAGCCGCCGGGACGGCCGCGGCCGAGCGGGCCTCGAACGCGGCGATCGACGCCGGCAGCAGCGCCAGGACGTTGGCCAGCCGCAGCCACTCGCGCCAGGCCTCCTTGGCCTCGGGGATGTTGAGGTCGACGGTGTCGTCGAGCACGGCGGCCAGCCGCACCGAGCCGGGGGCCGGGACGCTCACCGCGACGACGAGGCTCCCGTGCCGCCAGACCCGGGTCTGCCCGCCCGATCCGGACAGCAGGCCGACCGCGAGGTCGTCCACCGGCCCGTCCGCAGGAGCGGCGCCGGAGGCGAACACCGAGAACGCCGCAGCCCGGGCGAAGCGCTGCAGGTTGTCCGGGTCGGGCTGCTGCATCCACCCGGCCAGGAACGCCAGCGGCCCGCCCAGGAGTGCCTCCCGCGCGGCGGCGGTGTGCTGCATCGTCGGCTCGGCGTTCAGCCGCTGGGCCAGTGGCGCCTTGAACCATGACGGCGGCGCCACCGCTTCGCCCGCCTCGTTGAGTGCCAGGTCCTGCGCCGTGATCGCCAGGACGAGGGTGCCGCCCTGGCGGAGGATGCGGCGCTTGGCGGCGTCGTCGGCGATGTTGTTGCACTTCGGGGAGGCGTGGAACTGCCAGCCGTCGGTGAAGATCGCGACGTCGGGCAGGCCCTCGCTGGAGAGCACGAAGTCGGGCTTGGAGTTGGCGACGTGCACCTGCGGGCGGAGCCGGAAGGTGCGGCTGCCGAGGGAGACGGTGATGATGTTGCTGCCGGAGATGCTCGGGGTCTGCTTGACGATGCCGCCGAGCTTGGCCGCCAGCCTCAGGAACGCGGCCCGGAACCGCTCCTCCAGCCACGACTCCCCCGTCGGGTCCGGCGCCGGCGGTGCCGCCGTGACCTTCCACGACGGCACGAGCGGCGGCTGCCCGCCGTCGATGCCCAGCAGCGTCCGCAGGTGCCGCTCGGCGGCGACCCGGGAGGTGACCTCGCGGTTGTACGGAGCGGCGAATGGCAGCAGGCAGCGGTGACAGGACAGGCGCCCCTCGTCGGCGCAGGCGCAGTCCTTGACCCGCTCCAGCGCGCCGGTCAGCACCTGCCACAGCTCGCGCGGATCGGCCAGCTCGGCCAGGTATCCGGTGCCGCCGGGGACGAGGTCGTGCAGGAGGAGGGCGTCGCGGTTGTCGAGCAGCGGGTCCTTGATGAAGGCGACGTCGAGGTGGTCGGGCGCGCCGCCGTAGTTCTCGCGCAGCCCGAGGAGCACGGCGGCGGTGAGGCTGGGGACGGCGAACACGTCGTCGCCGAACGCGATGCCCTGCGGCAGGGTGAGCACGACGCCCTCGGTGGTGAGCTTGCGGGTGAGCAGCACGGAGCGGGTGTGCTCCTCGTGGCTGTGGCGGTGCTTGCACCAGGGCCGGTGCTCGTCGCGTTTGTTGGCCAGGCCGGTGCGGTCGAGGTGGCCGCAGGCCTCGCAGATCCGGAACCGCGGCCCGGCGAGCCGGTTGCCGGCGATGGTGATCTCGCCGGCGGTGTGGCGGCGGGGGCCGAGGTTGTACCAGCGCACATCCATGCCCTTGAGGTACGCCACGCCCAGCCCGCCGGTGGTGTACCAGCGGTCCTGCACGGTCTGCGGGTCGACGTCGGCGGCGGTGACGATGGAGAAGCCGGCGCGAACGCGCTCGTCGTTGGAGTCGTCGATGCGGGACTCGTCGCGCCGGACGAACGCGGAGACGCGGGTGAGCTCGATGGTCTCGAAGCGCTGGCCGACGTCGTTGATGCCCGACTTTCCGCAGCGGGGGCAGGTGGTGGGGGTGTCGTCGCCGTCGTGGCTGTAGCCGCAGTGGGGGCAGAGCCGCACGGTGCGGATGGCGGAGCCGTCGTGGCCCACCTCGACGGCGTCGATGTCGATCTGGTGGCCGCCGACGTAGAACGACGCGCCGGGCGCGAAGTCGCGCAGGGCGTTGGCGCTGGCGCGGGAGTAGTCGGCGGCCTCGGAGTGGTATTCGCCGGTGTCGGAGTCGATCCAGCTCATGGTGACGTCGAGCTGGACGGAGTCGTCGACCAGCGAGTAGTTGGGCAGCAGCCCGATCCGCTCCAGCGCGGAGATCCAGAAGTCGCCGTAGGCGGCGCCGATCTGGGCCTCCAGCATGCGCTGCTCGGCGCGGGCCTCCTTGAGCGCACGAGCGTCGTCGTCGCTGTCCTGCTCGCGGGCCTCGAGGTCGGGCATTTCGGCGACCAGCTGCTCGAGGCGGTCCTTGAGGTCCTGCTGCTCGGCGTGCCAGCGCTGGGCGGCGCGGCCGATGGTGACCACCAGCCCGCTGGAGCCGTCGGGCCCGGGGGTGGCCCACTCGCGAAGGGCCTCGGCGGCGTCGCGGCGGAGGGTGGCGGTGAGGTCGCCGTCGACGGCGAACGCGGCGAGGAAGCGGTCGACCGCGCCGGGTTGCCGGGAGGCCTCGACGAGCTGGTCGAGGAAGGTGTTCTTCCCGCCGGTGGGCTGCGCGAGCGCGGTGCCGGTGGTGCGGGGGTGGATGGCGTCGGGGTCGCGTGCGAGGCTGTCGGCGAGGTGGGCGATGTACTGGCGGCGGAGGATCTCCTCGGCGCTGAGGTATGTGGCGGGCGGGGTGACGGCGCCGTTGATGAGGGAGAGCGGGTCGCCGAGGCGGGGCAGGAACTCGCCGCGGCCCTGGACGAAGGCCAGGTCCAGCGCGTTGCCGGTGAGGCGGCCGGCGCGGCCGACGCGCTGCACATAGTTGCTGACGGTCCGGGGCAGGGAGGCGAGCATCACCGAGGAGAGGTCGCCGATGTCGATACCCATCTCCAGCGTCGGGGTGGCCACCAGCACGTTGGGCGCGGTGGGGTCGTCGGCGCTGGACTTGAAGGCGTTCTCGTACTCGAGGCGCTTCGCTGTGTCGAGCAGGCTGGTGTGTTCGCGCGCGACAACGCGCCGCACCTCGGAGGAGCGGTAGAGGCGTCGGTAGTAGTTGTCCGCGTCGCCGGTGTGCCCGGCGAGGGTGCCGGCGCAGGTGGCGTGGAGGCAGGGGCCGCCGTCGAGTTCTGCGCCGGTGGCGAGGCTGACGGGGAACTCGCCGTGGCAGGTGGTGCAGCGCAAGGTGTGGCGGCCGGCGTCCACATCCGAATCCTCGGTGGGCGCGACGACGACGCGCTCCGGCTCGATGGCGTAGACGGTGGCGCCGCTGCGGGTCTCGACGGCGTGGAGCAGCTGGTCCTTGGCCAGCTGGTCCAGCAGGGTGCGGGCGAGCACTCCCCCGGCGGCGCCGTCGACGCTCAGGCAGCGACGGGCCCACTGGGCGTACCAGGCGCGGGTGCCGGTGACGGGGTCGAGCAGCGCCTTGTTCGCATCGATCTTCGCGCCGCCCACCCGCGGGAAGGCGGGCGTGGAGCGGCCGGGAGGGAAGGGCGGCATGTACTTGGCGCGGCCCTTGCGGCTCCACAGGTGCCAGCGGTTGCCGTCCTCGGTGACGTACCGCTCCAGCCACGGGTGCCAGATGCCGCCCTGCGTGCGGATGCGTTCGACGGCACCGCGGGCCCAGGCGGTGAGCATCCGGTCCTCCACGTCGTGGGGGAACAGCCCGGGGTCGAGCGAGTCGAGTGCCTTCATGGCGGAGCGCAGCAGGTCGGCTTCGTCGATGGCGACGTGGGCGCTCATGGTGCCGGTGCGCTCCAGGGTGCGGCCGAAGCTGCTGGTGAGGCCGAACTCGAGCGTGGCCGAGAACAGCAGGCGTTCCTTGGCGATGGCGGTGAGCTTGGCGGGCGGGTTGTCCCGCTCCCAGAAGGGCTTGAACTCCTCCTCGCGGGCGGTGAGGTTGGGTGCGAGCAGCCGGTAGCGCTTGAACTTGTCGTCTTTGGCCTGGTCGACGGCGTGCTCCACCAGAGCGGGCAGCGATCGCGGCGCGTCGCCGGCGGCGCGCAGCACGGAGCGCAGGGTGAGGGTGTGGGAGCGGGAGGAGACGAAGCCGGCGCGGTGGGCGGCGTCCTGGACGGAGTCGACGAAGACCAGCGACTTCTTCTCGGCCTCATCGAGGGTGGCCTGGCCGAACATGTTGGACAGCGTCACCGACATCAGGGTGGCAATGGCGCTGCCGGTGAAGCGGATGGCGTCGGTCTGCCCGCAACTGGGGCAGGTGTCCTTGGCGGAGTCGTCGTCGGCGTCCTCGCCGGTGTGGGTGACGACGCGCAGCACGCGGCCCTCGCGGACGGCGGTGGGGTCGACGTCGGTGGGTGTGGTGGTGATCCGGCGATCGCGGGGGTCGAACCAGGCCAGCCCGGTCTCGGGTGCGGCGTCGGAATCGACCTCGGCGGAGGCGTTGAGCAGCGGCCGGAACCGGCCCTCTCGGGTGACGTGGTGGCGTCGGATGTTCTCGTCGTTGGCTGCGAGCGTGTCACCGACGGGGCCGAGCTCGACGCCCCAGCCGGAACGGCCGCAGAACCGGCAGTGGATGGCCGGGAACGCGATGCCCCCGCCCTGGGTGGCGTCCTCACTGGCGACAGGTGGGCCGTCGTCGGCCCAGCGGAAGCGGGCGGCCGAGTCGGCGTAGCGGTCGATTCGGCTGAGTTCCCGCACCCACATGTGGGCCTCGGTGGACGGCATGGTCCGGTCGGGCCCGCCGTCCTTGCCGCGGGCCCGCAGGTGTCCGAGCGCCCCGTGGACGGCGATGACGAACCGACGGCGAACGTCCAGCGTCTCAGGGGTGCCGCGGACGAGTCGCGCCAGCTCGGTGACGTCGGTGGCCTGCGCGGTGGCGGCGAGGAAGTCGCGGATGAACGCGCTGGACTTCGCGAGTGCATTGAGATCGGCGGTGTCCGGATCCTCGTGCAGAGCGGACAGCACGATCCGGCACAGCTCGGCAGGCTCGGTGTCGTCGTCGATCTGCCCGACGACGTCGGCAGCCACCTGCTCCGTGACCTCCACTCCCCCGCCTTCTCCGCTGGCTGAGGTGCGAGCGCCAGCGAGCCTCGGAGCCTGAGAAACGGCCAGGGACCAGTCATCCGGAGCCAAGCGCTGCTCGCCCACCACACTGCCCTCATCGACCTTCTCGCCGAACACTCGCGTGGCGAACTTCGTGATGTCCCGATCCTCAGAGACGGCATCCTCCCGCGGCCCCAGGGTTGCGGACGTCCCCACAGGCGTGATCCGTCCCAGCGGCCGACCCCACTCCTCGGCACTGTGGGTGTCGCCAGTGCCTCCCCGCTCCGGCCAGTACGACTTCAGCGCCAACCCAAGCCGGCGCAACAGCATGGCGACATCGGTGCCCTGCGCCCCGTCGTAGGTGTGGAACTCGTCGAGCACCAGGTAGGTCAGCGACTCGGCCGACTTCTCCCACAGCCTCTGGTCGGCGGAACGCAGCAGAAGTTGGTCGAGCATCTTGTAGTTGGTCAGCAGGATGTCCGGCGGGTCGTCACGGATGATCGCCCGGTCGGTGATGAGCCCGTTCTCCGTGACCTTGGTGGCGGGACCCGAGCGCTTTCCAGCGGCAGAGACGGCTGCCTCACCCGTGTAGAGGGCAGCCGTGATCGAGCCGAGGGGCTGGTGGCCATCCGCGTCGCGCTCGGTGACCAGGCGGGCAAGGCGCTGCGCCTGGTCGTTGGCCAGGGCGTTCATCGGATAGAGGATGAGGGCCTTCATGCCACCGACTCCCTGCCGACGGGCGCGGAGGCAGTGGTCGAGGATCGGGTAGAGGAAGGCCTCTGTCTTACCCGAACCGGTGCCGGTGGTGACCAGCGTCGGTTGGGGACGGCCGTTCAGGCTGGAGAGCCGCCGAAATGCTGCTGCCTGATGGGCGTACGGGTCGAAACCGGAGGGCATCCAGTCAAGCGGAGCGACGGCTCGGCGCGGGGCTGCGCTGAACGGCATCCCTGTCCGCAGGTAAGGGCCCTTGAACATCCCTTCCGCTTCATCCGCCAACAGTTCGCGGAGAGCTCCCTGCGCATCCGAATCGACGAGGGCGAAGGTGGTGGTGAGGTAGTCAATGAGGCCTGCCCGCAGCCGCATGGAGTGACGCCCGGGCAGCAACTCACTCACAACGTCTTCCTCCTGCGCGGGGGCGACGGTTGACCCCGTCCGCACACCAACCTATCGAACATCTCTTGTGCCAGACGGCCGTGACTACGTATTGGAAAGGGTTGGATACCGTCACGAACGCTTCTACCGGTTCAACGCCTGATCGCCCCAGGAACCAGTCGGACATGCAAGCGTGAGACGACGACTCAGCCCGGAGTTCCCGCCACGGGGCGCACTTTGACAGACGCACGGCGCTTCGGGGAGGCTTGTCATCGAGATCGGGCCGCAGTACTTCCGCGCCCGCTTCAGTCAAACATCCTGCTGCCAATCATAGGAATCCGGCACTTCGCGCCTTGGCGGCATAACAGACTTTCACCTGACACCATCGACCACTCAGGGTATAGGACGGTGAAGGAAAGCGGATCGAAAGTGATCGAGGGAAAGCTGAGGGAACGAGATTATGAGGTGGATATTGCGCCGCGAGTGACGTGTTCACCAAGCTTGCGCAATGTAATCCTGCCTAATCTGCCAACTAACACCGGAGTCACGGAGATGCCCATCGAGCCAATTACGGATATCAAAGTCGTGCAAGTCCTCCTCTGGGTCCAGCTTGGCAGCCGCTGAGCTTAGAATGGGAGGGCTCGCGTATCCCAGATATACCGCGGTCCAGAGCACACGGTTCGCTGTGCGAGTGTCATCCAGGGCAAGGACCAATAGCAGCAATGCCGCTCCACCTAGTGCCACACTGAACACATTCAGTCCCAGTTGGAATTGCAGAAATGAAGAACAGGCAAGCATGGGACCGGCGACTGCGATTTTGAAATCAGACTCAGCCCTCGACCGATCAATACGCTGAAACTGCTCAGGGTGACTCGTAGCAAGCTGCTGTTCCGAGGCGGCGGAGTCCCATAGAACCGCCGGTAGCGGAAACCTCTCTGCGATCGGGCCAGGAAGAGTGCGAACTACCGTCGCTCTAGCGTACTCGATCGATTCGCGGGGGATGGGATGAAATCGGCTACGTATACGGAAGGACCGATAGAAGCAGTATCCGTTGCGTGGAGCGCGTGCCATTAGCCGCCCCCGGTGCACGGCTATGCGCACGACTGTGAAAACGAGCCAAATGGCGCCTCTAGACGCGGTCATCGCGAGCGTTCCCATAATGTAGATAAGGATTGCAAGAACCCCCAACAAAACTGCGTCGGAATACGTCGGCGAGAAGGGCAGCAGGGCCTCGGCTGCGGCGGCGAGTGCATACACGTCCTGACGCCGCTCGAACAGAACGACGCAGAGCATCAGTGTCCAAAGAACACCGGAGACAAGGGGCGCGCGCAGCTCACGGAAACCCGGCATTAGGACTGAAAGAATCTGCATCGTTGAACCCTACCATTCTTCCGACTTCGCTCACGCGGGAGGGGCGCCTTACTCCAGATCCAAAGGCGGCGGGCCCGTCGCTACTCGCTAGGCGCAAAGGATCCGTGGACTCCCTGCTCGGCGGCCACGAACACCTCCCCGACCGAGGGACAGCCTGCCTTGACTCAGGGGTGAACAAAGCCACTAGAGCGATGTCATTCCCGTGCTGGTCACGTCGCAGGGCCCACTCACGTCATGTCTCCATAAGCGCCGCCAATCTGGCGAAGGCCGGAAGTGCCAAAACATAGGCTGCCGGCGGAGCACAACTATCCACGCATCGAGGGAGGCACAGTGAGAAGTTGCACATACCGCCCCAAACCACTCTTTGCCCCGTGGAGATCTACCTCGCGGTCGCGGGGGGCGAACGGGAGTTCGTAGGTGTAGACCGTGCCAGCGGGGCGGGTGGCGGTGCGCTCCTCCTGGGTGAGCTTGTCGCCCTTCTTGCGCCACACCTGGCGGACCTGGGTGGGGACGAGGCGGCCGTTGGCGTCGTAGACATAGTCGTTCTGGTCGTAGCCGTGTAGGACCGCGAACTGGGTGCGGTAGATCGTCGAGAGTTCATCCGCAGTGACGCCGAGCATCGTAGCCATGAGGGCGTCGATCTCCACTAGGGCGTTGCGACGGTCGAGGTCGCGCCGCAGCGGGGTGTCGGGCGTCCACTCAGGTCCGACGTCGCCCAATTCGGGCGCCTCAGGGGAGGCCTTGTCGAGCAGCCATTCGTCGGCGGCGAACGCTGGATCCCAGTTGGTCGCCCACAGCTTCGCGTAGGCCGAGGTCAGACAGTTCAGGCGAAGGACCCTCAGCCGAGCACGCGGGAGCAGCGGATGATCCGCTGGGGGCAGCGGCAACTGATCGATCTGCGCGGACCGGATATTTGCCTTGGGAGCAGCCCTAATCGTGAAGTCGGCCAGCAACGACGACATCACGACAGCTAGGAGGACAGTGTCCTGATCGCCAGGACCAGCAGCCGAGAAGACGCCGTCAACGTGAGCCACACCCGGAGGGACCACGGCTGAGATGAGCGTTCGCTCCCCACTGTTCGCGGCCATCTTTCGCCACGCTACGCGGTAGTGGTCGCGGACAGGGACGCCGTCCCAGGTGCCGTAGGCGGAGTCGTAGACCGCTCGCTCGCCGGCCGGCTTGTAGGCCGTGACCGGTTGAGCGTCGGGCTCGAGCGTCTCCAAGTCCACCGACGACCAGTCCAGGTTGTGGAGCATCGTGGGGTTCGGCGACTTGTAGAAAGGGTTCGCGACGTGAAGGTGGGGACCTTGGAGGATCGCGTCGTCCCAGGACGCCGGCCCCCACTCCTGGACGAAGCGGCCTTTCTGTCGGTCGATCGACTCATCCCAGCCTCGTGAGAAACTCAAGCCGAGCTCCCCGACTCTCCTGGCCTTCGCCAGACGAGCAAGAACCGTAGCCGAGGAGCTATTCACCGTGTAGAGCATCCGTGAGCGCTCGACCGGCGTGGTCGGAGACTCCAGGACATCGCGCCACACTTGCAGTGTCTCCCGATTGACCCTTTGGATGCGTGATCGGTGAGGGCGACGATCCCAGCCACCCTCGTGCTTGAAGCCCGGTTCGGGACCCGAGCCATCATGCTGAGCCGAACGAGCAACTGTCTCGGGATGGTAGAGCCCGGCCGCGTGAAGGAAGACTGCCTGTCCGATAGGGCCATAGACGTGTACGCCGTAGTTGACCAGGTGGTGGACTTCGTCGAAGAGTTGCAGTTCGTTGACGAACTGCCAGTGGCGGCGGAGGCGCGCGTAGGTTGCCTCGCGAAGCACGCCAGCCTTCTCGTCTGTGAAGTGGGTCTCCGGGTGAATGAGGCCGGTCGTCCCGCGAGCGGACGAGTTCAGCCAGGTCCGGGACATGAAGCAGCGGTACAAGTCAGGCTGTAGACCTGCCAGCACCGGATAGGTCGTGACGTCCCCGATGAACTCGGCTAGGGCCACGATTTCCGCGTCGCCCTCGACCACGCCTTGCTCGACCCTGGGCTGCTGGAGCGTCTGCTCGCGGCGCGCCTTCTTCTCCGCAACGGACGGTTTCCACGCCAACTGCCACCACGGGTCGCCCTCCGCCAGGAGAGACTCGACGTCGCCTCGAGGCCGGACCCACGGAGGGTTGCCGACCTGGAGGTCGAAGCCCCCGCGACCAAGGACCGTCGCGAAGTCGAGCTGCCAGTGGAAGAAGCCCTGCTCGCGCGCCACGTCTTCGCAGACGCGCAGCCACGGGTGTTCTTCGAGCACCACGTAGACGCGCTTGGCGTTCGACGTGTGAAGCGTGAAGTCTTCCTGGTCGGCCAACGCCTGCCAGGCGTCGGCTGGGGCGAGAGGCTGGTCTGCTGCGCTGGCCTTCTTTCCGCGGTTGGGCTGGTGGGCGCCGAGGATGCCCTGTGCGGCGACGATCCACTGGTCGAGCGTGGGAGGGGCCACCTCGTCGCCGGTCAGCGGCCAGAACCACAGCGCGGTCCAGGCGTCCATGATGCGGCGGAGTCGGCGGTAGGCGCCGTCGTCGTCGGCGAGGGAGGCTTCGATCTGTTCGCGGGTGACGTTGGGGGTGCGAGTCTTTGAGGCTTCGAGGCCGCTCCGCGGCACCTCAGCCAACGGAGAGCCGAGGGTTCCTGAGGCTTCGAGGCCGCTTCGCGGCACCTCAGCCAGCGGAAGGGGGTCACCCCACAGCTTGATGTGACGGGCCGTTTGCTCCTCGGCGACCTTGAGGCGGCGGTAGGCCATCGCCCACAGCTCCTCGGCCTGGTGCGAGATCGCCACCAGCTGGTCGAGCTGCTTCTTTGTCGGCTTGCCCTTGATCGCCTTGCGCCACGCCTTGACCTTGGCCACGCGGTCGGGGACGAGCTCCTTGGCCTCCTTGGACTCGGACGTCGCACCCCAGCCCGCGGCGGGCAGCAGCCAGTGATGGATGCGGCCGCCGGAGCCGCTGAGCTCGGGACGGTCCTGCTCGATGCGCGCAGCGATGTCGGTGAGCGGCTCCGCGGTGGGCGGGGAGGTGAGCCAGCGCTTGTCGTTGACCTGATCGCGCGTGTAGAAGGAGCGCGACGCCCCCACCAGCGAGTTGCCGCGGCGCAGCCGGAGCCCGAACCACGGGGCTTGCAGCCCCTCGGCCATGGTGTCCAGCCACAGCGTGATCTCGGCGAACTCGACGGCTGTGGCGTTGAGGTCTACGCCGTAGACGTTGTGTAGGGCCAGGTAGGCCTTCACCTTCTGTAGCTCGGCCGGGTAGACGTCGGGGTCGATCCGCTCCCCCAGCTCCTCCTGCCGGCGCTTGAGATACTGCTCGGCCAGCTGCCGAACGGCCTCGATGGCGAACGCGCCGGAGCCGAGTGCGGGCTCGCAGACGCTGAGGCCCAGGATCTCCTCGGCGGTGGTGGTGCGGCCGTCCTGGTCCAGCAGTTCGGCGAGCGCCTCGGAGACGGTGAACTTCGTCAGCACCTCGGGGGTGTAGTACGAGGCGGAGCGCTGTCGCTGGCGTCCGGAGAGCCGGAAGACGAACTGGCCGCGGGTGTAGCGGCGGCGGCTCTTCTGTCCGGTGACGGGGTCGGTGTCTTTGACGAAGTCCTTCTCTTCAAGGTGGTCGGCGTGCTCCACGGGCACCACCCAGGAGCCCTTCTCCGGGTTGCCGTCGCGGGCCACCTCGTAGAGGTCGACGTCGGCGAACGAGCCGGTGTAGCTCATCAGGCCCTCGTAGACGGCGCCCAGCTGGTTGATGCCGAGCTCGACGTAGCTGATGAAGCCGCGCTCCTTGCCGGAGCGCTCCTTGCTGAGCAGGAGCCGGCGGAGGACTTCCTGGAGGGCGTGGTTGCCGAGGCGTACTTCGTCGATGAGGGCGGTGGCCTGGGGTGAGAAGAGGTCTGCGCGGAGGGGTTGGAACTCTAGTCCTCGTTCGACCAGGCGGTCCAGGTTGTTGGGGAGATAGTTGCCGTCTTCGGTCTCTGCGGCAGGTTGCGTTTCATAGGTTTCGAGACGCTCGCCGGCTCCGCCGTCGAGCTCCTCAACCAGCGAATGGCCGCGGTCGACGAGGCGGAAGAGCAGTGCCAGCGACTCGTACAGGTGGGTGCCGGAGCGGGCGCGCGGGGAGGCGAGCTCCACCTGCACCAGCTCCCGGAGCCGGTCCAGGGAGTAGCCGCGGGCGTAGTCGGGGTCTCCGACGGGCAGGATCTTCAGCTCCGGCGACGCCTCGGCGTAGAGGAGGAACAGGATCCGGTAGAGGAACCGCAGCGACTGCAGCGCCAGCGGCTGCGCCTGGCTCTGCGGAAGCGGGTCGAGGCCCTGGGCGCGCCGTCGGTCCACCACCTCGTTGGCGATGAGCTCGATGGACTCCCGCACGCCCTCGCGCAGGTCGGCGGAGACTCCGACGGTGTGGGCGACGGACGCCTCCAGCGTCGCGTCCCACCAGATGTTGCCGTCGGCGTCGGGGGCCAGCGACTCGGCGTCGACGGCCACCAGGGCGCGGTCGATCTCGCCGCCCTGCTTGGTGTCGCCGCGCTCGGCGACGGTGTGGAGGTCGACGGCCAGGTAGCGGCCCTCGGGCCAGCGGGAGGCCTCGGCCACCACCAGCCAGCGGCCGGCCATGATGAGCGCGAACTTGGTCTCCTCGTGGTCGAGGAACAGGGTGGAGACGAGCTTGGTGGCAGAGGTGATCGGGTCCTCGTCGTCGACGACGTACGGCTCGGCCAGGGTGTCGACGTGGCGGGCGAACAGCTCGTCGAGGGTGGCGGCGGGCTTGGCCTCCACGATCGCGAGGGTGGGTTCGAGGCCGGGTGAGCGGAGCAGCCGCACGGGCCCGTTGACGGTGGTCTCGTAGGGGCCGGGCTCGTAGCCGAGGATGCGGCGGAGGTCGGCGTGGAGGGCCGCGGCGGCGTCGGGGTCCGGGTCCTCGTCGGCGTAGAGGGCGGCCATCGAGGTGGCCAGCTTGGAGCGCTCGGCGGTGAACCGCGGCTTGGTGGTGGGGTGCTCGGCGTCGCGCCACTGCTTGACCCGGTCCAGGACGCGGGCCAGGTAGGACTCCTTGCGGGCGTCGGTGGTGAAGAAGTGCTCGCTGATCCAGTCCTCGACGACGAGGAGGGCGTCGCTGTCAGCCATGGGTGGCCTCCGGGGTGTCGGCGGGGAGGACCGCCAGCAGGGGGCGCACCAGCTGGCGGTCGGGGGTCATGTCGCGGCTCAGCCGCTCCTGCGCGTCGACGAGGGCGCGGCGGCGGCGCACCTGGTCGCGCTGGATGAGAGCCTCGGCCTCGGACTGCCACTCCTCCGCGCGGGCCACCCACTCGTCGACCCGCGCCTTCGCGGCGTCCGCGGCGGCCTGGAACTGGAAGCGCAGGGTGTCCTCGGCGCGCTCGACGGCGGGCCGGACGAGATCCATGTCAGGTAGCTGGACGGGGCCGGGGTTGCTGCGTTCGCCGATGACGCCGGCGTCGGCGAGCATCTCCCCCGCCGTCGCGTGGACCTCGACGAAGGGCGTGGCGCCGTGGAACTGGGCGGACAGCCACGACGAGGCCACCACCTGGCCGCGGCGGTTGATGAGGGTGCCGTTGAGCAGGACGGTGGGCACGTCGACGTCGCCGCGGACGGCGAAGATCTCGCCGCGAGCCAGCCGGGCCAGGGCGCGGTCGGCGGCCCAGTCGAGCACGGGGTGGAGTGGGCCGAGGTAGTGGGCCTGGGGCCAGGAGGAGGCGCTGGCGTCGGTGAGGGCAGCGTCGAGGATGGTGCTCGCGGCGTTGGGGTCGGTGACGAGCTGAAGGCGCTCGAGGACGTTGCGGTCGGCGAGGTAGCTCTGCGGGAGCACCTCGAAGCGCTGGCGCAGATCGGCGGGCGGGACGAACTCGACGATGTGCTCGGCCTGGTGTTCGCGCCATGCGACGCCGCCGAGGTCCCGCGGGAGGGGCCTGTCCTCGGGTGAGGGGTAGTACTCGTGGAGCGCGTCGCGGAGGAAGTCGACCGGCTTGGCGTAGAGGAGGTGATCGCCGACGACGGCGGGCTCGGGCTGATCGTCGGCGTCGTCGTCGAGGTACTGGGCCAGCCAGTCGTCGACGCTGGTGGCGATGTCCTCGGGGCCGGCAACCACGTCGTCGAAGCTCTTGGAGCCGGCGAGCACCTGGCGGATGGCCTCCTCCTCGGCGGTGACGCTGTAGCGGCCCATGAGGCTGGCGGCGTCGCCGAGGGCGCGGTGGGCCTCGTGCTCGCGGGCGACGAGGGCGGTGAGGACGCGGATGTCGCCGGAGAAGCGCTCATTTGAGGTGTTGAGCAGGAGGGTGGTGATCTGCGGGGGCTGCTTCTGGCCGTAGCGGTCGATGCGGCCGTTGCGCTGCTCGATGCGGATGAGGCTCCACGGGATGTCGTAGTGGATGAGGTGGTGGCACTGCTTGTGGAGGTTGACGCCCTCGGAGGCGACGTCGCCGGTGACCAGGACGCGGATGGGCGAGCTGGTCTGCTTGAAGCTCTCGACGATGGCCTGCTGCTGGTCGTCGGCCAGGCCGCCGTGGAGGACCTCGACCTGGTCGGCTTTGAGGCCGAGGTCCTTCTGGAGCTTCGTCTGGAGCCAGTGGAGGGTGGCGACGCGCTCGGAGAAGACGACGGCCCGCATGGGCGAGGTGGGGCCGACGCGGACCTCGTCGCGGAGGTAGCTGACGAGGGCCTGGTACTTCGACGAGGTGGCCATGGTGGCCTCGTTGAGGACGGCCAGGCGGCGCAGGGCCTCGGCCTCGCGGTGGGCGGCGGGCGTGTGGTCAAGGCGCTCGATGCGGTTGCGGAGGGTGTCGCGGAGGGCGGCCGGCGAGGACAGGAAGGCCTTCGCCAGCGTCCACGGGAACAGGGGGCCGTTGGCGCCGGAGAAGGGCGAGGTGGTCGTCGGGCGGAGCCAGGTGTCGACCAGCTCGTCGACGACGGCGTCCTCCTGCGGCGAGGCGTCGATGAGGCGGTTGTCGGGCTCCAGACGCTCGGCCCAGTCGGCCCCCACCTCCTCGGCCACCTCGGCACTGTGTCGGTGTCGTCGGATGGTGAGTTGCTCGACGCGCTTGGCGTCGAGGTCGCCGTCGGCCTTGACTGCGGTGGGGTCGAGGAGGCGGACCAGCTCGGCGAACGACTCCCGCGAGCCGTTGTGCGGGGTGGCGGAGGCGAGGATGAGGGCGTCGGCCTGCGGCGCGAGGATGCTGGCCAGGCGGTTGTTGAGGGTGGCGGTGTTGGTGACGTTGTGCGACTCGTCGATGACGACGGCGTCCCAGTGGTGGCGGCGCAGGTCGTGGACGAAGCGCTCCTGCTTCAGCGTGTCGATGGAGATGATCACGCGGCGGAAGTAGGAGAACGGGTTGCGGTTGGCGGGCAGCTTCTGCTTGACGCGGGCCACGCCCTGGGAGTCGAGGCGCACGAACGGGATGGCGAAGCGGCTCCACATCTCGTGCTGCATCTGCTCCAGGACGTGTCGCGGGGTGACGACGAGGATCCGCTCCCCGCGGCCGCGGCGGATGAGCTCGGAGAGGATCATGCCGATCTCGAGCGTCTTGCCGAGGCCGACGGCGTCGGCGAGGAGGATGCGGGGCCGCAGTGTCGCGGGGTCGAGGGCCTTGGCCACGGCCTTGTGCTGGTAACCGAGCTGGCGGGCGAGCATGCGCGGCGAGACGGTGAGCGAGTCGTCGCTGAGGGGGACGGCGGTCTTGCGGAGGGTGGACTCCACCCAGAGGCGGGAGCGGCGGTACTTGGGTGAGTCGTCGGCGCGGACTTGAGTGTCGCGGGGGTCGTTGAGCTTGATCCGGTCCAGCGAGGGGTAGAAGACGGCGTCCTGGCCGCGGACCAGATCGGAGAGACCCTGGGCGTTGAGGACGGGTCCGTCGGACGACTCGTCGACTGATGTGATCAGCCAGTCCTCGTCGCGCACCACGACGACGTTGCCGGGTGCGAAGGTGTTCGTGCTACTCATCGTGGGATGGAGCCTATCGGCTGGGTCGGTCAGGTTGGGCGAGGGCGGAGTCAGAGTGTTTGACCGAGAGTCGAAGGCCCCCGGCGGAGAACGACCACCCTAGAGCTGTCCCCGAAGTAGATCCACCAGCAGCGGCATGGCCGTGGACGGATCGGGACCCTTCCTGCACGCAGCCAAGTCTGGATCCGCCTTGAGCGCCACGGTGCAGGCAGCGTGGACGGACTCGATCGGGAACTTGGGCGTAAGCGCCTTTCCCTGAAGGAGTCCCAACTTGGAGACCAGTTGATCGAGCCGATCAGAGGTCAGGACCGAGCGGCTCTCCTCCACATGCCAGCGCAGCCAGACCTCGAACTTGAGGTTTGAGATCAGCACCAGGATGCTCTCGTTTCGGGCAAGACGACATGCCTCTTCGAGAGTGGAGTGCTGATCAACGTCCACCAGGCAGACGCAGATGTCGTATGGCTTGTCATCACTGTCTGCCTTGTCCCGGAGCTCCACGCACTTTTCCACCACCCTGAGGGGATCCTTCCCTACGCCGACGCGCTTGACATGGGTCGTGAACTCACTGCTTCGTAGAAACGCATCCAGGCGCTCCACGTATTGCGGCTCCGTTTCCGTGCCCTCTGTGACGACGAGCACGCGCCGGGCCTCTTGACGCGGCGGACGACGCCTACGCTGAGTTGAGTTCTTGCTCGATGCCACGCCCGTCACTCAGCCCCAGAGTTGACGAGTGCGGCAAAGGAGCTACTCGAGAGGCGTGGCGTCCCTCCATAGCGGCCCGTCAGATAGCGTTTGGCCACGTTGGCATCAGGGTGCTGCGGGAAGTCCGCCAGACACGTCAACGTGGTCACCCCGTCGTAGGTCTTGTCCGTGAACCACACCTGCTCCGGCGCGAGCTGCACGTCACTCAACGGCGAGAGCACGTAGGACTCGTGGCTGGTGAACACCAACTGCGCATGATGGCTGTTGACCGCGGGATCGGCGAACATCTCCAGCAGCAACTCCAGCAGATGGGGATGGAGGCTCGCGTCAATCTCGTCCACCGCTAGGAGTCCCCCGGCGCGCAGCGCTTCCAGCGCGGGAACGGCGGTCGCAAGCCACGCGATGGTGCCGTCGCTTTCGTTCTGAATCGAGAACGGTGGGCAGTCGTCTACCGTCCCTCGGTGCGTGAAGGTGAGGTGCCGAACCACCTGTTCCAGCTGATCGTCGTCGAGCTCACCAGGGTTGTCGGCCGCTTCGGTCTCAGCCGACTTTCTAGCCTGGCCATCGCTATCGCTGCCGCTCTGAACCTCACGGAGAAAGCGCGAAACGGCCCGCCAGATCTCTTCCGGGATGTTCCGTTCCTCGATGCTCACGCTCGTTACCCCGATGTCAGCGACCTGAAGCAGCAACTCGAGATCAGCAAACGTGATCGTCCCATCAGCCAGCGAGTCTGCGATCTTCTTGAGGCGTGCCTCCCGGTGAGAGTCCTTCACGGTGACGTAGTCAAAACTTCCGACCAACCTCTCGGCGATCGCATGAAACGGCGAGTCGGGCATGAGGAGCGCGCGGCTGAGCACCAACTCGCGGTTAGTCACCGCACCCACAGTGCGCATGCTCGGGTGGAGCTTGAGCGTGCCGTCGGTACGGTCTCGCTCCAGCAGCGAGCGCCAACGAGAGCTGGGGACATCGCGGAGCCACTCGCGCCTGACCCCATCGGCGTCAACCTCGAAACCGTAGAGATGACGACGCCCGTCGTGCACAAAATCCAGCTCGTAGGTGCTCGTGGAGGTGCGAGAAGTGCCGTCGAGCAGGAAGGGAGCCCGCATCATCGACGGCGCATCCTGCCAGGCCGTTGCTGAGCGGCGAATCGCGGCAAAGGCATAGCTCATCGCGTCCAGCACTGCCGACTTCCCGGTTGCGTTCGCACCGAAGATGCCAGCCAGGGGGTAGGACGCTGAACTCCAGTCCCCATCCTTGGGATGAAGGGTCCGCAATGAAGGACGGACGAGGTCCAGCGTGACTTCGTCGCGGATGCTCTTGTGGTTGCGCACCGTGAAGCTGAGCATGATCATGGAGCAACAGTATCAGTCTGAGCCATCGAAATTTTACGTTTTTCGTATGGATGTCCGCGCTTTCACCAGCTCGACCACCAGATCAGCGTCATCTGTAGGCCGCGCAGACTGACCCCGGACAGTAGCGAGTGAGCGTGGACCATGAGTCCGCCCACGAGCATCCAACGCTCCGGGGGCAGAGCGCTTGCGATCTCGTCCAGGCGCTCAAAGACGTCAGAGATCATGAGCCCGCTGCTCCAACTCGTTCGCCGCAGCGGCCGACACCCTGGCGTCGCCCAGCAGATAACTGTCCAGAAGCAACCTGGCGGGGCGCGGGGTGGTGACTGGGCGTTCCACGACGCCCAGGTTCCCGTCAGCATCGAGGATCACGTCGTGTCCCTGCTCCAGCCGGTCCAAGTCGTCGGTTTCCACGAACGTGATCCAACCCTCTCCCGGAACGACGCCCAGCGTCGTCATGTCCGCGGCCGAAGGACCGACCCTGGGGAGGTCGGGAGCGTGCGCCACCCGGTAGCGCGCCCACCCTCCGCCGAGTCCGTCGGCTGCGTGCGCGATCTCCACAACCGACATTTCCCTGAGTCGCGAGCGGAGCCTGGACCTCTCGGAACTCGACAGCCTCTCCGTGCGACCGTTCGAGAGAAGGTCCATGGCGGCCTCGCGCACGTCGGAGCTCCAACGCCGGCCCCGCGCCAAGGCGCGCACCCATGCCATCACTGCCACGTCGTCGACCAGCGCGAGGCGCCCCACCGTCCTCAGCGCGGCCAGATCCCCAGAGCGCACTGCTTGCTGCACGAACCTGTCCGAGCGTCCGTGCTGTTCCGCGATCTGTGCGACCGTCAACTCCATGGCACATATATTCGCTAGAACGACGTATTGTGTCAAGCGTCCGCATGCCCGTCCGTCCAGGGTGTGACAGGACTCCCCAGGGTCGGACACCCGACCCGACACAGATCGTTGATAGATCCACCCACAGTGGTCTACTGGACACGCGCCCCGCTGGGCCTGAGGAGGAGTGGTCATGGATCGTTCAGGCGTGAGACGCCTGCTGGGTATTGAGCCTGCGCGGAATCGCCTCGTCGGTGCCGAAGCCTCGGCACCGGAGCCATGGCAGGGGATCTCACGATCACGGGTGTTGCTGCGCGCCTCCGACGAGCACACGATTCCGTGCCTCCTCCTGGAACCGGAGCACCTCTCGACGCCCCTGCCCGTCGTGGCCGTGCACCAACACAACGGCGAGTTCCACCTCGGCAAGAGCGAACCTGCCGGGATGGCGGGCGACCCGGGCATGGCCTACGGCCTCGCACTGGCGAAGGCCGGGGTCACCACGCTGATCCCTGACCTCCACGGGTTCGAGGGGCGGCGCGACCCCTCTGGCGACGGCGCCCACGACGAACGGTTCCACGCATGGAACCTCATCGCCCACGGCACTACCCTGCAAGGCACACACGTCACCGACGTCTCCATGGCCATCGACTGGATCCTCCACCACACCGGCGCCGGTTCGTGCGGCGTGATCGGACACTCGCTCGGCGGCCAAGTCAGTTTCTTCTCCATGGCCTGCGATGAGCGCATCGTCGCCGGCGTGCTCAACTGCGGCGTCGGGACGGTGGCGTCCTTCGAGCCCGCCGGCATTCTCCATAACCCGGCCTGGTATCCGCCCGGCATCGTGACACTCGGCGACTCCCCCGCCGTCGCACGCGCCTTCCACCAGCAACGAGTCCTCCTCGTGGCCGGCCGCGACGACCCTCTGTTCCCCATCTCGGGCGTCGACGAGGTCGTCGCCGCCTTCGCACCATGCATCGCCGACCACGAGATCTTCGACGGCGGACATGAGCTACCCCCCGCGATGCTGGCCCACGAAGTCGGCTGGCTCTTACGCGAACTCAATGCGCCGAGCAGGTAGCACCTGGGCGATTGGCGGACACCTCCGGCGCCACCGACCTATGATCGGAAACGACACGACCGAGCATGGCGGTGATGACTGTGAAGACGATGACACGTCTGACGGAGGCCTACAGGGACGCCCGCGTCGAGTTCATCGACGATACCTCCCGCTACGTGATCATGAGCGACTGCCATCGCGGGGACGGCTCCAAGTCCGACGAGTTCCTCAAGAACAAGAACTCGTTCACGGCCGCGATGGACTACTACTGGAAGAACGGCTTCACCTACGTGGAGGCAGGCGACGGCGACGAGCTCTGGGAGCACGACTTCAAGCACATCATCAGGGCCAACCGCGCCGTGTGGGAGCAGCTGCGCCAATTCCACCAGGCGGGCAGGTTGATCCGGATGTGGGGCAACCATGACCTCGACCTGAGAGACCCCAGGTTCGTGCGACAACACCTCTGGACCGCGAAGGACGCGGTGACCGGTGAGATCGAGCCGTTCTTCCACGGTCTGGAGGCGGTTGAGTCGGTGGTGTTCCGGCACCGGGAGACCGGGCAGGACGTCCTACTGGTGCACGGCCACCAGGGCGACTTCCCCAACGACCAGGCCTGGAGGTTCAGCCGGTTCATGATGCGCGCGTTCTGGAGGTATGCGCATGCGTTCGGGTTCCACAGCCCCACAAGCCCCGTTGCCAACTCCTACAAGCGGCACAAGGTGGAGCGCAACTATGTGAAGTGGATCCGCCAGAACCGAATGGCACTCATCTGCGGCCACACACACCGCGAGAAGTTCCCGCGGGGCGACCAGATGCCCTACTTCAACTCCGGCAGCTGCATCTATCCGTCGCACATCACCGCCCTGGAGATCGAGAACAGCGCCATCTCTCTGGTCAGGTGGCGTGTAGACCCCAACGAGGACGCGATCCTGCAGGTGACCCGCCGGGTGGTGGCGGGACCCGAGCCGCTGTCCACGTACGACCTTCGCCACTCGTCGACGAGCCACTGACCTGGCACTGGTTGCCTGACCTCCGGGAGGGACGTACACTTTTCTGTACAGGAGGCTGCCATGAAGACTATGAGCTACACGGAATCCCGAGCACGATACGCAGAGGTTCTCGACTCGGTCGTCAACGACCGCGAAGAGGTGGTCATCACCCGCGCCGGGCACGACCCCGTGGTGATCGTGTCGCTCGATGACTACGAGTCGCTGCGCGAGACCGCCTACCTCATGCGTTCCCCCGCGAACGCCCGCCGGCTGCTGGACGCCATGGAGCGACTTGAGGCTGGGCGCGGTCAGGCCCACGATCTGATCGACACCGACTGACGTGCTGCTCGTCTGGGATGAGAACGCCTGGGACGACTACCTCTGGTGGCAGGCGCAGGACCGGAAGGTCCTCAAGCGGATCAATGCGCTCCTTGCTGACATCCAACGCAACGGCAACGAAGGCATCGGTAAACCGGAGGCGCTCAAGCACGACTTCGCCGGCTACTGGTCCAGACGAATCACCGACGAGCACCGCCTCGTCTACAAGATCGCCGGCGACGAGGTCCGGATCGCCGCTTGCCGCTACCACTATGGGTAGCCCTGGATGCCACAGCCCAACCCGGACGCTGGTGTCATGCGAGGACAGAGTTCGCCTGCAGAAACGCGGTGAACCGTCCATGACACCCCAGACAGGCACATGGATCGCCTCGTCTCACTCGGAGTTTGTTCAGTTCTATTGGGGGCGACAACCGGTGAACAAGGTGACTGGAGGGGTCCTGCGTGAGGGAGACGCTGCTCGACCAAGGTCGAGCCGTCGGCGACCTGCTGACGCTCACCTGGCCGTCGCAAAACAAAGGGAGGGGGCACCAGACATCGCCTGGCACCCCCTCCTCACTGCGCCTTTGACCCCTAGGCCGAGGTGCAGGGCTGGCCGTCAACCGTGAACAGCCACGGCTCCGTCGCGCCGCCCTTGGCGGAGACGACCACAGACGGTGCTCCCGAGACGATCTTCACGTCCACGCCAACCTGGGTCGCGCGGCCGCGGCTGACGTTGTTGATGCGTTGATCGTCGCGCCACGCGTACTCAAGCGTCCACTCAGGTGACGGAGAGGTCACGGTGACCTTCGCGGAGAACGCCTTGCCCTTGCCCTTGGCGTCCCACACCACGTGGCACTCCTGCGGCTTGAGCTCCGGGGAGGCGAACTCGATCAGCTCCCTGGCCTGCTCGGCGAACCACTGCCCTGCGGGCGGGTCCTGCATTTCGCGTTCCGGATCCAGCGGACCCTCGGTGCCGCGGTAGCACTGGCCGTCGGACTCGCCCGGCACCTTGATCCACAGGAAGGCATCCACGAGCGGGATGCCGGTCGTGGTCGTGGGACGGGCCCCAGCGCCGCGATCCGGCGGGTTGCACCAGTCCTCGTGGGTGCTGTCGTACTGGCCCTCGTGGTCCCACGGCCCGATGCCGTTGCGGCTGGTGTCGATGACGAAATGGGTCGACGGCTCCACGTCGCCCAGGATTGCGGCGTAGCGCGAGTCGATGCCCGACGTGTTCAGCACGGCGTCCGGATTGTCAGCCGACCACTCGCCGTAGTTGGACATCGCGTCGCCCTGCCATTCGGTTGCCGGCCCGCCGTTCCAGTACTGGTTGCCGCACTCGGCGAAGACGCCCGGGGCCACCTCGGTGGCGTAGGCGATGCACGATGAGATCCACGTGCCGTAGGCCACCTGGTTGGCGGTGAACTGGTAGTTGGACGCGTTGAGGAAGAACCCCGTCGCGTTCTGCACCCCGGCCTTCACGAGCCGGTCGGAGATCTCGCCGACGTTCAGCCAGGCCGACGACGTCCCGTCGAGGTACACGTCGGTGCCCTTCAGCGCCTCGAACGCGTCGACGGCGTGGTTGAGCTGTTCGAAGCGATACTGGGTCGCCGTCGCGGGGTCGAGCCCAGCCGGCTGGCACCACTCGACCGAGCCGTCGAGCGTCTCGTAGTGGGGGATGACGCCGAGGCCGTCGGGCTCGAGGAGCACCGTGGCAGGTCGGTCGCCAATCCCGGCCGCGAACCCGTCGATCCAGGCCGTGTAGGCCGCGGTGTCGAGCGCACCTCCCGACGAGTACTGGGCGCAGTCGCGGAACGGGAGGTTGTACGCGACGAGCACGGGCACTTCGCCGCGCGCCTCGGCCGCACTGACCACCTCGTCGACGGCGATCCGCACCTCCTCCGGCGTGCCCTTCGTGAACCAGTCGGCCGAGGGGATGCTCCCGAGGAGCTGAGCATCGGCGCGCGCCTGACCGCTCAGCTTCTGGGCCGCCTCGAGCGTGGTGCTGTAGGGGTTGAGGTAGAGGTCCGAGCCGGCGAGCCCATCGGTGGAACCGGAGGCCTGGGCGGGCAGGGCCAGCAGCGTTGCCGCCAACCCGCTGAGCGCCAGCGCTCTCCATCGGGATGAGGATGAAACAGATGACATGTGACTCCCTTAGTCGTCATTGACCTCCGCGCAGTAGCGCGGACACGCACGGTCACTGAGAGCGCTCTCAGCTTGCGCGCAAGCCCCACCTTTCCGTGAGAGCGCTCTCGTGTCAAGGAGGAGTGAAGAGCATCAGCGCGCCAGCAAGGCCAGAGACAGTCTCGCCCGGGTATAGACGTACGGGCTTCAGCCCCGCATCGCGCCGCCACGCAGAGCCCGCGCCATCGACACGGCTCCGGGCACCTGCATGAGGAACACCACGAACGCGACGCCGCTGACCGCCTGCAGGGGCGTGGCCCACGGTGAGTGGTCTCCACCACTGATTCCATACGTGTCGGCTAGCGCCATGCCGGGTCCGAAGCTGGCCCAGAAGTAGCCGAAAGCGCCCAGCGCCACGAGCGCCAGGTACTGCACAGCGACGATCCGAGCCTCGACGTCGGGCCGCCTCCGTGTGCGCAACAGCAGGCCGACCGCGACGATGGGACCAACCGCCAGGCCGCCCAAGACCAGCGGCGCGCCCATGGACTCCCCCGCCGCGGAGACGTCGGCGTAGATCTGGGAGAGCTCGGCACCGGGCACCGCCGCCAGCGGGTTCAACACAAGGATCTGGACGGCCGCGAGCAGCGCGTACGCCACCACCATGCCGGTGCCGATCACCGCAACCACGATGGGCCGCCGGCGGCGAGGCCCCTCGGCGGATCGGCTCATGTCGGTCATGGGACGAGAGTATTCACCAAGAGCCCGGGCGCAGGAGGAATAATCCATGGAGATCTTGTTGAACATATCCCGGTTTCGTTGCACACTTGAAGAGTGAGGTTGAAGCTGACTCAAGCGGCTCGCAAGCATCGCATCGGTGCAGCCCGGATCGCCCATGTGGTCAGCACTAGTCAGCCCACAGTAGGGGTCAGAACCAGCGGGGAACCTGAGTATTGCTGGATCGGCGAGGATGACCGTGGACTGGAACTGGAGATCGTCGGGGTCCTCGTCAAGACGGACGGCGAGCCGACGATGCTGATTATCCATGCCATGCCGACGGCACTGAGGAGGAAATGAGCGCCATGCGTATCCAGCTAGGTGACGGCACCAGCGCCGAGATCACCAGCATCGAGAACATCAACCTGGACGACGAGGTCGTCTACTTCGAAGGCGAGCGGCTCACGGAGGCCCGCGCCGCCGCTATTGCCCGCGACATCGCGGCCCGCCACGGCCGCAAGGGCGGGCGCCCCCGACTGTCCACCGAGACGAGCCGGATCGGAGTCCGCCTTCCCCGCGAACTGCACGACCGGCTCAAGTCGGCCGCGGACGCCGCAGGAGTGAGCGAGTCCGAACTCGCACGCGAGGCTATCAACCACTACCTGGCCAAGGGCGCGTGACCCTTCCGTCCGGCACCACGCAACGGCTCGAAGGATCGCTGCGCCGGCTCGTCCACAACCACGACACACGATAAGGAAGTCACCCCATGAAGATCACCCACAGCGGCGGCCAGACAACCCAGGGCCCCGCGGACTGGTTCACCGGCACCGTGTTCCTCGATGCCATCCGCACCCCGGACGAGCAGTCGGCCGTCGGCTCCGCCCACGTCCGGTTCGCCCCGGGCGCGAGGACCGCCTGGCACCGCCACCCCAAGGGGCAGACGCTGTACGTCACCGACGGGATCGGGTACGTCGCGCGGCGCGGCGGCGAGGTGCAGGAGATCCGCCCCGGCGACGTGGTCTACATCGAGCCGAACGAGGAGCATTGGCACGGCGCCACGTCGGACCGGTTCATGGCGCACGTCGCCATCCACGAGGCCGACGATCAGGGCGTGACCGTGACTTGGCTTGAGCACGTCACCGACGACGAGTACAGCGCCTGACAGGACGGTGAGCCCATGGAAATGCAGGACTTCCTCGCCCACGTCCAACGCCGGCAGCTCATTGAGAGCGGCTCGGAGCTCCACCGATTCATGATCGGGGCCTCGGAGGAGGCGCTGAGGATCACCGCGGAGCTCAACAACGCGTACCGGTCCGCCGACGAGGTGCGCGCGCTCCTGTCGCGGCTGACCGGCCGCCCTGTGGACGAGTCGGTGACGGTGTTCCCGCCGTTCTACAGCGAGTTCGGCAGGAACCTCACACTGGGCAAGCGCGTCTTCATCAATATGGGTTGTCGGTTCCAGGACACTGGCGGCATCACCGTCGGCGACGACACCCTCATCGGGCACGGCTGCACCTTCACCACCATCAACCACGCGATGGATCCGGACCGGCGCGGAGATATGGTCCCCGCGCCCATCTCCGTCGGCCGCAAGGTGTGGTTCGGCGCGAGCGTGACGGTGGTCCCAGGGGTGACCATCGGCGACGGTGCGGTGATCGGTGCCGGCTCGGTCGTCACCAAGGACGTGGAGCCGGACATGATTGTCGCGGGCGTCCCGGCCAGGCTGATCCGCCCAACCGGATTCCGCACCACCACCGCTCCCTGAGGGCCCCACCGCCGAAGGCACGTGGGCGTCGCTCATCGCTCCTTGAGGGCCCCACCGCCGAAGGCGCGTGGCGTCTCGAAGGGTCGTAACCCAACCTGACAAGCAGTCTCGCTCCAGGGCGCGAGCCACGACCCTTCGAGACGGGCCACGCCGCTCCGCGGGCGACCCTCCTCAGGGACCGGGGGACGGGCCCCACCGCCGGAGGCGCGTGGGCGTCGCTTATCGCTCCCTGAGGGCCCCACCGCCGAAGGCGCGTGGCGTCTCGAAGGGTCGTAACCCAACCTGACAAGCAGTCTCACTCCAGGGCGCGAGCCACGACCCTTCGAGACGGGCCACGCCGCTCCGCGGGCGACCCTCCTCAGGGACCGGGGGACGGGCCACGCCGCTCCGCGGGCGACCCTCCTCAGGGACCGGGGGAGGTCTGCGTTGACGCGGCCACGTCGACCAAGCGCCCTGCAATGCCGCCCGGGACCGGACCGCCCATCCACACGGCGCGCAGCTCCCGCTCGATCGGACCGCCCTCGACGGGGACCGCGAGCACCCTGCCGTCCATCAGCGCGCCGCGGACGGCGTGGTTGCTCAACACGGCCGGCCCCAACCCTGCGGCCACGGCGGCCACGATGGCAGCATTACTCGACAGCTGAGCCACCGGCGTTGCCCGCGTCGTCACCCCCGCGGACGCGGCGGCCCGGTCCAGGAAGCGACGTGTCCCGGAGCCGGGCTCCCGCTCCACGAGCGGCGTGCCGGCCAACTCCCCCACCGTCACCGCCCCGCGACGCTCAGCCCATGGATGCTCGGGCGGGATGATCACCGTGAGCCGGTCGCGACCCACCAGCCGGCTGGACACGTCGTCGGGCACGTCCGGGGACTCGACGAACCCGACGGCCACCCGCGCGTGCCGCACCGCCTCGATCACGGCGTCGGAGTTGAGGATCTCCAGGGAGACGGCGGCGTCGGGGTGCACGCGCCGCAGCGCGGCGAGCCATACCGGCGCGAGGTACTCGGCAATCGTCATGCTCGCCGCCACCGTCACCGCTCCCCCGGCGGTGGCCGTCACGGCGCCCGCCCCCGCCATCAGCCGGTCCATGGCCTCGACCACCTCCCGCGCCCAGCCCACCACCAGCGCGCCCTCGGGCGTGACCTCGGAGCCGGCTGCGCTGCGCTGCACGACGGCGAATCCCAGTCGTCGCTCGAGGCCGGCCAGGGCGCGACTCGCGTTGGACTGCGCCATCCCGATCTCCCGTGCCGCGGCGCCCAGCGACCCCTGCTCGGCGACGGCGACGAGCAGCCGCAGGGCAGGCAGGCCGGGCTCGTCGGGAGGAAGGGCGGTCATATCGCGATCATATGGGTTGCTGTCTCGATCGGGTTACCGCCGCGCGACTGATCCGGCGCACGGTAGAGCGGTGAACCTCCTCCGCGCCGTCGCCCCCGGACTGGCCGCCTGCCTGGCGGCCGCCGTCGCGTCGGTCGCGGTGAACACGGTGGTGCCGATCGCCAGCCCACTGCTGGTGGCGATCCTCGCCGGGGTCGCGTGGCGGACGGCGCGGGGCACGACGGCTTCCTGGGCTCCGGGGGTTGGGCTGGCCGGCCGACAGCTCCTGCGCGTCGGGATCGTGCTGCTGGGGCTGCAGGTGTCGCTCGTGACCGTGGCCGGGCTAGGCCCCGCGACACTGGTGCTCGTCGCGACGGCGGTGGGCGTCACCTTCGCCGCCACCGCCTGGCTGGGTAGACGCCTCGGGCTGGGCGCCGAGCAGTCGCTGTTGGTGGCCGCAGGGTTCTCGATCTGCGGGGCGGCCGCGGTCGCGGCAGCAGAGGGTGTGACCGACTCCGACGACGAGGAGGTGGCCACCGCCGTGGCGCTGGTGGTGGTGTTCGGCACCGGGATGATCGTGGCGCTGCCGCTGCTGGCCGCGCTCCTCGGCCTGACGCCCACCGTCGCCGGGGTGTGGATCGGCGCCTCCACCCACGAGGTGGCGCAGGTGGTCGCCGCAGCCGGCCTGGTGGGGGCCGAGGCGCTGGCGGTGGCGGTCACGGTCAAGCTCGCCCGGGTGGCGCTGCTGGCGCCGGTGATGGGGGTGCTCGCCCTCCGGGAGCGACGGCGCCTCCGGCGGCTGCCCGGGGGGAGCGGCGACGTGCGGCTGCCTCCCTCGCTCCCGCTGTTCGTCGTTGGCTTCCTCGCGGCCATGGCCGCGCGGACGACGGGGCTCATCCCCGAGCCCGCGCTCGCCGTTCTGGGCCACGCGCAGCAACTGCTGCTCGCCGCGGCGATGTTCGCGCTCGGGTTGGGCGTGGACCTGCGCGCCCTGGTGGCGGTCGGGCGCAGACCCCTGGTGCTGGGGGGCGCCGCGACCCTCCTCATCGGCGCCATCGGCCTGGCGGGCGCGGTAGCGATCGCTTAGTGCAGCCACGCCGTCGACGATCAGGGACAACCGCGACCGTGGGCCACCAGCACCGGGCGGGCACGTGACACCTGGGCTCGCAGGCTGTGTGGCAGAGCGTCCGCCGGCCCTAGCCCACCGACTGAACCTCACCGCGGCCTTTGCCCGGAATCAGGGACTGTCGAGGAGGTGGTGGAGGTGCCGTCTGACGGCGGGCCAGTCGCCGTCGGTGATCGAGTACTGCGCGGTGTCGGTCACTTCGCCGGTGCGCAGGATCCGGTCTTTGCGGATGCGCCCCTCGAACACGGCCCCGAGACCTTCGATCGCCCGTCGCGACTGATGATTGAACCACGTCGCCCGGAAGCACACACGCCGGCGGCCGCCATCCCCCCGGGCGTGGGGGCTGAGGTGTACCACAGGTCGTGGATGCGGCCGTCCTGCACCGCCTCAGTCAGGCCATCGACATGCTTGTCGCCGAGGGGCTCAAGCCTGACCAGACGGCCGCTGAGAGTCGTTGCGTCGAGGATCGTCATGGTCAACACCTACCACGCGACCTGCCGAGACTCGCGCGCACATCCGCACGAGCCGACCGCGACACAAGCACCTGTCCCCATCAGGGGTCTGGCAGAGCCCCCGAGGGCCCTGGTCGGGCCATCCTGGGGCTCAAGACCCTCGACCCCTCGCGTTCGCCCTGCAACTTGCTACCTATACGGCGGTTTCTGCGCATATACACAGAAGCCGCCGTATAGGTAGCAAGTTGCAGGGCGCTGCGCGCTACTGGCGGAATATGCCGAGCCGACGAGGGGTTTGCTGGGTAATCGAGTCACGGAAGGTGCGCAGGTGTCCAGGAACGAGCGCGAGCAGATGAACAAGCGGAACGTGCAGGAGTTCTACGACCTCATGTTCAACCAGTGCCGGCCGGCCGAGGCGATCGAGCGCCACGCCGGCGACACCTACACCCAACACAATCCCCATGTGGGCGACGGCAAGCAGGCCTTCGTCGAGTACTTCGAGCGGATGGCTGCCGAGTATCCCGGCAAGCGGGTCGAGTTCGTGCGGGCGATCGCCGAGGACGACTACGTGGTGCTGCACTGCCGCCAGACCTGGCCGGGCGACAGCGACTACGCCGGGATCGACATCTTCCGCCTCGACGGAGAAGGAAAGCTCGTCGAGCACTGGGACGTGCTGCAGGTGGTGCCCGGCCACGCGGAGAACGCCAACGGCATGTTCTGAGCGAGCCGCGGGCTGAGGAGCGAGGAGCGCCACGAGGATCGAATCGATCGGCGTGTCGTGCCCGCCAACCCTCTGGTGAGCCGAGGCAGCCGGGTGGACACTGGTGCGATGGCGACGCGAATGAGTCAGTTGTGGTGGAGTGCGATCGACGACCTCCGCGTCCATCCGGTCCGGAAGTGGATCCGCGCCACGGTTGGCACCCAGACCGTCATCGACACGCGCCGGGCCCTACTGGTGTGGGAGCCGCGGCGTGCGGTGGGGTCGTACGCCGTTCCTCAGGATGACGTCCTCGGGCAGCTCGTCGCCGCCTCTGCGGCGGCAACGCCCCAGCGCCCGGTCACGATGGAGGACGGCCCGCCCGTCCTGGATCCCACCACCCCGTTCGCCGCCCACACGACGCCCGGCACTCCGATGACGATCCAGACGCCCCACGCCAACCTGACGGCGGCGGCCTTCCTGCCGGACGATCCGGACCTGGCGGGGTATGTCGTCCTGGACTGGAACGCATTCACCCAGTGGTACGAAGAGGACGAGCCTGTCATAGGTCACCCGCATGACCCCTTCGACCGGATCGACTGCCTTCGCTCGAGCCGGCGTGTGCAGATCGCTCACGCCGGCGTCAGCCTCGCCTCCACGAACCGGCCGACTCTGCTCTTCGAGACACCGCTTCCGCCGCGCTTCTACGTTCCACGCGAGGACGTCGCGATGGATCTCCTCGAGCCCTCGGAGACGCGCACCATCTGCGCCTACAAAGGTCGCGCCTCGTACTGGTCCGCCCGCGTCGGAGACACCATCCTGCATGACATTGCCTGGTCCTACGAGGACCCGCTCCACGACGGGGAGCCCGTCCGCGATCTCATCGCCTTCTTCACTGAACGGCTCGACGTCACCGTCGACGGTGAAAACCAGCCTCGGCAGCGCACCCCCTGGTCCTAGCGTTCCTGGCCCGGTCCCGACGTAGATCGACGCCAACCGCCGGGGCCGGCCAATGCCATGGAGTCGGCGCGGCATTTGTAGGCTCGTGCCCATGACGAGCGACGACGACCCCGGAACTGCCACGACCAGCGGGCGGGGTGCTGTGATGAGCGCCCGAAACGGCGATTTCGTGGTGTTCGCCGTGAACGGGTTCGCGTTCGCGTCCTGGATGTCGCGGGTGCCCGACGTCAAGGAGCAGTTGGCGCTCAGCCCAGGGCAGCTCGGGCTGCTGCTGCTGGCTGTCTCCGTGGGCGCGCTGTTGGGGCTGCCGCTCGCCGGGCTGATCACCCGACGCCTCGGCGCCACCCGCGCCGTCCGGGCCGCGATGGTGGTCGCGCTCCCCGGCCTGGTGCTGGCCGCAGTGGGCGTGCAGATGGGCCTTCCCATGGCGGCGGTGGCGGCCAGTCTGTTTCTGCTCGGGCTGGGCACCGGCGTGTGGGACGTGGCGCAGAACCTCGAGGGCACCATCGTCGAGCGGGGCCTGGGCCGCTCGATCATGCCGTGGTTCCACGCCGCCTTCAGCGGCGGGACCGTGCTCGGCGCGCTCGTCGGCGCACTGATGGTGTGGCTGGAGGTGCCGATGATCTGGCACATCGGCGCCGTGGGCGCGGTGTCCGCGGCGCTGGTGCTGTGGGGCACGTCGAAGTTCCTGCCTGCCTTCGAGGACGGCGACCACGACGCCTCCCCCGCGCCGGCCGTCCGTTCTCGGTCGGCCTGGACGGAGCCGCGCACGCTCCTCATCGGGGTCATGGTGCTCGCCGCCGCGTTCACCGAGGGCACGGCCAACGACTGGATGGCTGTCGCCTTCGTCGACGGCCACGGCCTGGACAAGACGTTGGGCGTGCTGGCGCTTGCCGTGTTCCTCAGCTTCATGACGGCAGGACGGATCCTCGGCACCCGGCTCCTTGACCGCTACGGACGGGTGCCGGTGCTGCGCGCCCTGTTCGTCTCCGCGATCGTCGGCTGCCTCCTGGTGGTCTTCGGCACGCCATGGCTGGCCTTCGTGGGCGCCGCGATCTGGGGCGTAGGCGCAAGCCTCGGCTTCCCCGTCGGCATGTCCGCGGCGGCCGACGAGCCGGCCCGGGCGCACGCCCGGCTCAGCGTGGTCTCCACCATCGGCTACACCGCCTTCCTGGCCGGCCCGCCCCTCCTCGGCTTCCTCGGGGACCACTACGGGATCCTCCGCGCGCTGATCGTGGTCGGCGCCGTCTCGCTCCTGGCACTGCTCGTCGTGCCGTCGGCCCGGCCGCTGCCGCTGCCGCTGCCAGAGGTTCCTCGGGACCCTCGTCCCGACGCGCCCCTCAGCTAGGCCGGCGAGCCGCGCTGAGGATCCGGTCCAGCATGCGACGCCACCAGGGGTCGCAGGTGGAGTTGCGGGGTGTCCAGAACGACGGCTCGGCCACGTCCGGCTCCGACGGCGGCTCGGGCGGTGCGGGCACCTCCGGCTCCGGATCCACCGGCGGAACCGACAGCGCAACTTCGGCCAGGTCCAGCTCAGCCTGCTCCAACTCGACGTCCACCTCGCGTCCCCGCCACCAGAAGAGGGTGGCGTGATCCTCCCAGTCGAAGATCCCGCACACCCCGCGAGAGTCCTCGAGCAGGCTCACCATCGCGCGGCGCACCGACTCGGACTCGGAGAACATCGCGCTCATCTTCGAGCCGGTGGTCCCGTACTCGAACAGCACCACGCCCTCGTCGGCGCCTGAGGCCCACTCCCCCATCCGACGATGGACAGTGAGGTAGATGTAGCCGATCTCGTGGCGGCCCTGCGCATCCAGCCTCGGGTCGTCGCGCTGGTACCACCGGATCGCGTCGTCGGGTTCGAAGGCCAGCACGGTGGCGAAGTCCCAGCGCGGGCCGGGGTCGTCCCACCAGAGGTGCGACGGCGTCCCGCCGGACACACGGAACGGCAGCGTCTCGGTCCGGTACGGGATGTCGCCGGCGGCCGGGACCTCCACGGACGTCTCGTCGGGGCGGCCCGCCGAGATGCGCGCGAGGTGTCGGAACGCGTCCATCTCAGCGTCACGCTCGAAGAACAGCAGGTACCGGTAATCGAGCCCCACGAGTGCCACCTCCCGCACCGTCGCCGCCGCAGCCCGCGCCCCGGGAGGGCGGGCATATCGAGCCTAGACCCGACGCGGGCACGCGGCGGCCGGAAGCGCCGTTCCCGTGCGGGGCGGCCACCCCGGGAGGATCATGGGCAGTGAGGGACCAGGAAGGTAAGGCCATGAGCAAGGCTGGGCCCATTCGGGTGCGCAGTGCGTCACGTCGGCCGCCCGCCCGTGCGGGCGCCGCCACGAAACGGGCTCGGGTGCTCTGGGGCGCGCTCCTGCTGGCGTCTGTACTGCTGTTCGTCGCCTTTCACGTCGCGTTGAGACCGCCGTCGAGCTACCAGGCGGTCGACGGTCCGTCGGCGAAGGGCGTGAGCACGGGCCCATCGGCCGGGACTGGCCCAACTCCTTCTCGGGAGATCCCGACGAGCGGGACTTCACCGTCGAGCATCGGGTCCACCTGCCTGACGAGGATGTCGCTGCGGGTGAGGCCTCGTTGGTCCTCAACTATCAGCTCTTCTACCCGGTCGACGCCGGTCCCGGAACGGCGCTCACAAGCTACTTCGAGAACGCCTCCGACAGCAGGTCCGCCAGTCTCACCATCGAACTCTCCGGCGAACGCCTCTCGGCCGACGAGGTGGCGTGGATGGACAGGACCCGGCAGTGGTCAGGCGTGGCCGAGGTCGCGGCCGCCGTGGCGTTGATCGTCGGTGTCTCCTCGCTGATCCTGCTCGTGCTGAAGGGGTTCAAGACAACGTAGCGACAGGCACCGAGCGTTGGTCGCCACTGCAGCAGAGCGGTAGTGCAGCATCACCGCTGCGTGCGCAGCGGAGCCTGGCCACCTGCGTTCCCGAGAAGCCACGCGCCCAGCCCTGCCGCCACCGCCCCGAGGGCCGCCAGCGCGGGAATGAGCAGGAACGCGGTGTGCACGCCCGCGGCGTCGGCGAGCACACCAAGCAAGAACGGCACCACGCCCACGGCGACGCCCAGCGCCACCATGACCAGGCCCTGGGCTGAGTCCTTGGACCCGCGTGCGGTGGAGAGCATGATGCTGGACGCGAACGGGTACAGCAGGCCGCAGCCCATCCCGGAGACCGCAAGCCCCAGGATCGCCACCGGAGGCACCGTGGCCAACCACAGCGCCAGCCAGCCGACGGTCGTGACGCCGAAGGCCACAACCACGAGCCGGCTCGGTGTGTACCGGGCCGTGAACCACCACGAGATCAGCCGCGAGGTCGCCATGCCCCCGATGAAGGCCGCCACCGCCGCCGCGGCCACAGCAGTCCCGGCCGAGGTGCGCTCGGTCATCAGGGGGAGGGCCCAGAATGTGGTGGCGTTCTCGATGGCGACCCCCATGAGCATGGCCATCAGGAACCACCAGCCGGCAGCGGGCAGCTGGCGCAGCGCAGGCCCACGCGTGCGCCTCCCGTCCGCACCGCGAGGGCGTTCGGCACTGGTCGGCCCGGACTGACCACGTGGCGTCATCGCACGCGACGCCGGCATTCGCAGCCAGACGACGGCCATGACCACACTCATCGGCACCGTCACCAGGACCACGGGGCGCCAGCCGAAGCCCGCCGCCACACCCGCACCGACCGCCACCGGGCCCAGCAGACCCACCAGCGTCCCGAGGCCGTTCGCCGTGGTGACGGCGTCGGCCGGCTTGAGCCAATGGTGGACGACGAGCCCGGCCTGGGCCGCCGCGATCGCCATGTTGCCCCCGACGGCGAGCACCACCGTTGCGCTCAAGGTCGCGGGCAGGGTCGACAACACCGTCAGCCCAACCCCGCCCGACGCGACCAGGCCCGCTCCCAGCAGGATCGCCCCGCGTCGACCGAGCGCTCTGACGACGGGGGCCAGGACCATGCCCGCCAGCGCCGTCCCGATCGCCAGCGCGGTCCCGTGCAGACCGATTTCCGCGGCGCTGAAGCTTAACTCGCCGCCCAGAATCTGGATCACCGGACCGAATGAGTAGAGCAACCATCCCCACAGCAGGAACGCGCCGTACATCCCGCGGCTGAAGCGGTCGAACCGAGCCGGCGCCGACGGGTCGTCACGAGGGGCCGACGCATCGTCAGGGGAGGTCACTGTCACAGTGTAGGGACCTCAGCGTTGGACCCGCCTCGCGCGCCGGGTGGTCGGGTGTCGATGAGCCGCGCCGCCGTCGTATGCGTCAGTGGGCTCGAGGAATATGCGACACACGCAACCCAGCCGGCCATGGCGTGGCGGAGCCTGGCCACCTGCGTTCCCGACACCCCGAAGGCCGCCGGTGAGCGAGTGAGAGTCCCAGGGAGAAGCACGACGGCAGCAGAGGTTCCCGAGGGAACCCGTGCTGCCGTCGAGTGGAATCAGCGAGCGTCAGGCGACGGTGTCGGCCGTCCGCACCGGGAGGGTCTTCGGCTTGAACGACGGCCGGGTCGCCTCGTAGGCGGAGATGGAGTCCGACTGCATCAGGGTCAGCGAGATGTCGTCGAGGCCGTTGAGCAGGCGATGCTTGGTGTACTCGTCGATCTCGAAGCTCACCACCACGTCGCCGCGGGTGATCGTCTGGCTGGGCAGGTCCACCGTGGTGGGCACGTTCGGGTCTGCGTCGATGGCGTCCCACAGCCGGTCACGGTCCTCCTCGGAGACCACTGCCACCAGCAGGCCGGCCTTGCCGGAGTTGGAGCGGAAGATGTCGCCGAAGCGGGTGCCCACGATCACCGTGAAGCCGTAGTTCTGCAGCGCCCACACCGCATGCTCGCGCGAGGAGCCGGTGCCGAAGTCGGGGCCGGGGATCAGGATGGTGCCGGTCGTGAACGGCTCCTGGTTGAGCACGAACTCGGGGTCGTTGCGCCAGGCGGCGAACAGCCCGTCCTCGAAGCCGGTGCGGGTGATCCGCTTGAGGTACACCGCCGGGATGATCTGGTCGGTGTCGACGTTGGAGCGGCGCAGCGGGACGGCCACGCCGGTGTGGTTGACGAAGGGTTCCATGATCAGCGTCCAATCAGGTCTGCGGGGGCGGCCAGGTGGCCGACGATGGCGGTGGCCGCGGCGACGGGCGGCGAGACGAGGTGCGTGCGGCCACCCTTGCCCTGGCGGCCCTCGAAGTTGCGGTTCGACGTCGACGCCGCGCGCTCCCCCGGCGCCAACTGGTCCGGGTTCATGCCCAGGCACATCGAGCAGCCGGCGGCGCGCCACTCGGCACCGAAGTCCAGGAAGATCTTGTCCAGGCCCTCGGCCTCGGCCTGCAGGCGCACACGGGCCGAGCCGGGCACCACGAGCATGCGCACGCCGTCGGCGATGTGCTGGCCCTCCAGGATGGAGGCGGCCAGGCGCAGGTCCTCGATGCGGCCGTTGGTGCAGGAGCCCAGGAAGACGGTGTCGACGGTGATGTCGCGCATCGGTGTACCGGGGGTCAGCGCCATGTACTCCAGGGCGCGCTTGGCCGTGGACTGCTCCACCTCGGAGTCGAAGTCCTCAGGTGCCGGGACCACTCCGCCCAGCGGGACGCCGTGGCCGGGGTTGGTGCCCCAGGTGACGAAGGGGGTGAGCTGGGTGGCGTCGATGTCCACCTCCACGTCGAACGTGGCGTCGTCGTCGGTGCGCAGCGTCTTCCAGTACTCGACGGCGGCGTCCCAGTCCTCGCCCTCGGGCGCGTGCGGGCGGCCCTTCAGGTAGGCGAAGGTGGTCTCATCCGGGGCCATCATGCCCGCCTTCGCGCCCCACTCGATGGACATGTTGCAGATGGTCATCCGGCCCTCCATCGAGAGCGCCTCGACGGTGGAGCCGCGGTACTCGACGATGTAGCCCTGTCCGCCGCCGGTGCCTACCTTGGCGATCAGCGCCAGGACGACGTCCTTGGCGGTAACGCCGTCAGGCAGCTCACCGTTGATGTTGACCGCCATGGTCTGCGGCCGCTTCTGCGGCAACGTCTGCGTGGCCAGCACGTGCTCCACCTCGGAGGTGCCGATGCCGAACGCGAGCGCGCCGAAAGCGCCGTGGGTGGAGGTGTGCGAGTCGCCACAGACGATGGTCATGCCGGGCTGGGTGACGCCCAGCTGGGGGCCGATGATGTGCACGACACCCTGGTCACGGTCGCCCAACGAGTGGATCCGGATGCCGAACTCGGCGGCGTTCTTGCGCAGCGTGTCCACCTGTGTGCGCGAGACGGGGTCCGCGATCGGCAGGTTGATGTTGAGCGTGGGCGTGTTGTGGTCCTCGGTGGCCAGGGTGAGGTCCGGGCGGCGGACGGGGCGGCCGGCCAGGCGCAGGCCGTCGAAGGCCTGGGGGCTGGTCACCTCATGGACGAGGTGCAGGTCGATGTAGAGCAGGTCAGGCTCTCCCTCCACCGCGCGGACGACGTGCGCGTCCCATACCTTCTCGCTCAGGGTCTTGCCCATGGCTCCTCTTCTCAAACATTCGACGTGGAAATCTGTCGCCAAGTATGACCCGCAACACGCCCACCACCGGTTTGCATGTCCACATAGTGGATTGATAATCTCACCATATGGACGACACAAGTGGCGTTGGCGTACTCGACAAGGCGGCCTCGGTTCTCGCAGCCCTGGAGCGCAATCCCCTCACCCTGGCGGGCCTCGTGACCGCCACAGGGTTGGCGCGCCCGACGGCGCACCGGCTCGCGGTGGCACTCGAACATCACCGCCTCGTCGGCCGAGACCTTCAGGGGCGCTTCGTCCTCGGGCCGCGGTTGATCGAGCTGGCCGAGTCCGCCGGCGAGGATCCCCTGCTGGCCACCGCCGGCCCCATCCTGACCAGGCTGCGCGACATCACAGGCGAGTCGGTGCAGATGTTCCGCCGCCAGGGTGACATGCGCATCTGCGTGGCCTCCGTCGAGCGCCCCACCGGCCTCCGCGACACCGTCGCCGTCGGCGCCCAGCTGTCCATGACGGCCGGATCTGCGGCGCAGGTCCTGCTGGCCTGGGAGGAGCCGGAGAAGCTCGAGAAGCTCCTCGACGGCGCCTCGTTCACCCTGACCACCCTGCAGTCCGTCCGACGGCGGGGCTGGGCCCAGTCGGTGGCCGAGCGGGAGGCGGGGGTGGCGTCCGTGTCCGCCCCGGTGCTGGCCCCGTCGGGCAAGCTGATCGCGGCCGTCTCCGTCTCCGGGCCCATCGAGCGGCTGACCCGCTCGCCCGGCCGTCTCCACGCCCCGGCGGTCCTTGCGGCGGCCGAGCGGCTGAGCGAGGTGCTGCGTCGCAGCGGCGCCCCGGAGTAGTGGCCATGTCCGGTCACGTGTTCGTCGCGGGACCGGCGTCGTGGAACCAGATCGTCATGCTGGACGCGCTGCCGCAGCCCGTTTCGCACATGGCGTTCGCGCGCTCGCACCGATGGGCCCTGGGCGGGACGTCCGCCGGGAAGGCGCTCAATCTGCGCTCTCTCGGGGTCGACGTGACTCTGCGGACGGTGGTGGGTGATGACCCCGAGGGGCGACAGGTGTTGATGGCGCTCCGCGAGTCCGGCATCGACGTGCTCGCCGAGGAGGCCTCGAACCGGATCACCGAACAGCACCTCAACCTGATGAACCCCATTGGTGGGCGGGTGTCGCTGTACCTGCGCGCGCCCACGCTGGAGGTGGCCGACGTCCGCTTGGCAGATGAAGCGCGCCGGTCGATGCAGTCCGCCGACGCCGTAGTGATCGACCTGTCGGACCCCGGCCGAGCGCTCCTGAGCCAGGCGCGCGAGCTGGGCCGCCCAGTCTGGTGCGACCTGCACGACTACGACGGCACCTCACCGTGGCACCAGCAGTTCGTCCACGAGGCCTCCTTCGTCTTCTGCAACGACGACGCCCTGCCGGATCCTGCTGGCTTCGTCGCCGACCGCATCAGCGGCGGCGCCCAGCTGGCAGTGGTGACCCGCGGCGCGGCCGGAGCGATCGCGATGGCGACCGACGGGGTGCTCAGGCACGTCCAGGCCCTCCCCGTCGAGGAGGTGGTGGACACCAACGGCGCCGGAGATGCCTTCTTCGCAGGGTTCCTTGCCGCCCACCTGGCGGGATCCCCCGTCGACATCTGCCTCCTGGCCGCGGCGCGCCAGGCTTCCCTGTGCATCCAGAGCCCTGCTCTTGCGCCCCGTGAGCCGACGACGGCAGCGACCCGAGGCCGCGACTGAGGGCAGGAGTCGGACAGCGCCACAGCGGCAGTCGCCAGGCATACCCGGAAGGAGCTGGGCGGGTCCCGCGATGGGCCGGACACGGAAAAATCCCTTGCCGGATCTCTCCGGCAAGGGATTCAACTCGTAGCCCCGACGGGATTCGAACCCGCGCTACCGCCTTGAGAGGGCGGCGTGCTAGGCCGCTACACAACGGGGCCCTAGCGAGAAGGAGTTTAACACCTTCCGCAGGGGTACTAGGACTCGAACCTAGACTGACGGAACCAGAATCCGGCGGGCTGCCAATTACCCCATACCCCTGTGCGCCCGGTCACCCGGGCACGAAGATGAACCCTACACCAGGGCTTCGGCGCCCCGCAAACCGACTCCCCCCCCCCCCCCGTCGCTCCGCCTCCGGTCGCCCCACCCCCGG